>JAJCYU010000237.1 GCA_029262755.1 Anaerolineae bacterium | reverse complement strand
GGCGTGCTCGTCACCGACACGCTGCCCGCCGGTGTGACCTATCAGTTCGACAGCGACTCCTGCGTCCAGGGCCCTGTAGGCACGCTGGTGTGCAGCGCGCCCAACCTGATCTCCGGCGGCTCCTACAGCTTCACGATCACCGTGCGGGCGGATGAGGCGACCCCGGCCGGCTCCGTGCTGACAAACACGGCCGTGACCAGCTCCGACATCCCGGATCCCGACGAGACGAACAACACCGATACCGTGGATGTCACGCTGCAGCCGCGGGTGGACCTGGCGCTGGTCAAGACGGCCAGCGACAATCCGGTCGTCGCCGGCGCGCTGCTTACCTACACCCTGCAGGTGACCAACAACGGACCTTCGGACGCCACGGGTGTGACCGTGACCGACACGCTGCCCGCCGGCGTGAGCTACGTGTCGGACGATGCGTTCTGCGATACGAGCGGTCTGCCGCAGATCGTTTGCAATCTGGGTTCGTTGCCGGATGGCGCGAGCACGAGCGTCGTGGTCGTGGTGCGCGTGAACGGTGGCCTTGCCGCCGGCACGTTGCTGACCAATGGCGCGACAACGGGCGGCGACCAGCCCGACCCAGATGACGGCAACAACGACGACGACACGACGGTCACCGTCGAGCGCAGCACGGACCTGGGAGTTGCGAAGCAGGCCTCGCATGACCAGCGAGCGCCGGGGCAGTTGCTGACCTTCATCTTGACGGTTGATAACCTCGGCCCGAGCAACGCAACGGGCGTGACCGTCACGGACACGTTGCCGAGCGGGCTCAGCTACGAGTCGGACGACGCGGGCTGCGATACCAGCAGCTTGCCGCAGATCGTGTGCTCCGTGGGCAACCTGGCGGCCGGCGGCTCGACCGTGATCACCATCGTGACCCGCGTCGATCTCGACGTCGCAGCCGGTTCCATCCTCACCAACACGGTCGTGGTCGGTGGCGACGATCCGGATCCGGATGACAGCAACGACGACGACTCTACGGACACCGAGATTACGGCCCTGGCGGATCTGCGCGTTGCCAAGAGCGGCGCCGGCGAGGTGACCACGGCCGGTGATCCGCCGGGCACGGCCATCGTGCTGGATGCCGTGACGGCCGGGCGCCGCCTGACCTACACCTTGAGCGTGACGAACGGCGGCCCGAGCGATGCGACCGGCGTGACGATCACGGATACGCTGCCCGCCGGCGTGACCTACGTGTCGGACGACGGCGGCTGCGACAGCAGCGGTCTGCCGACGCTCGTATGCTCCATCGGCGCCATGACAAGCGGGACGACGGTGATGATCACCGTCGCGGTGGATGTGGACGCGGGGCTTGCCGACGGTACGTTGTTGCTCAACACGGTCGAGGTCGGCGGCAACGAAGCCGATCCGGACGATACGAACAACGACGACGACCAGACGACCACGGTAGGCTCCGTCTCGGACCTGTCGTTGATCAAGACCGCGCGACCGGCCATCGTGGCCGTCGGCTCGTCGGTCACCCACACGTTGACCGTCACCAACGACGGACCAAGCGACGCGAGCGGCGTGACCGTGACGGACACGTTGCCCGCCGGTGTCACCTACGTTTCCGACGACGGGGGTTGCGACACGAGTGGCCTTCCCGTCGTCGTATGCGATCTCGGCACCCTGACAGCCGGTTCGTCGGCGAGCGTGCGTATCGTGGTCAGCGTCGACGCCGGCACGGAAGGGCTGACCCTCACCAATACGGCCGTGGTCGGCCACGATGACGAGGATCCCGATCCAAGCGACAACGAAGACGACGACGAGGTCGACGTCGAACGAACGCTCGATCTTTCGATCGGCAAGAGCGGCGCGGGCGAAGTCGTCACGGCCGGCGATCCGCCGGGCGTGACCGTGCTGCCCGACCGCGTGACGGCCGGGCGCCGCCTGACCTACACCCTCGCGATCACCAACGCCGGGCCGGCGACGGCCACGGGTGTATACGTGACGGACACCCTGCCGGCGGGGACGAGCTTTGTAGCCTCGGATCCGGTCTGCGACACCTCCGGGCTGCCGCAGTTGGTCTGCGGGCTCCCCGATATGGTCGCCAGCAGCACGGCGAGCATCATCATCATCGTGGATGTCGCCGCGGATGTTCCACACGGCGCGACGTTGGTCAACACGGCCACCGTCGGCGCGGATCAGGTCGAGGAGAATCCGTCCGACAACGATGCGTCGCAGACGACCATCGTCGACCAGGCAGCCGACGTCGCTGTGCTGAAGTCGGCCGACCCAAGCGTGGTCGGGACCGGCGAGCAAGTGACCTTCACATTGACCGCCGCGAACGCGGGGCCATCTGTCGCAACGGGCGTTACCCTGACCGACACCCTGCCCGCGGGCCTGGCCTATGTCTCGGATGACGGGGGCTGTGACATCGGCGCTCTTCCGCAGATTGTGTGCGGGCTCGGGGATCTATCGCCGGGTGCGATGGCCTCCGTGCGCATCGTGGCCGAGGTTCTGCCCGGCTTCGAGGACTCGATGCTCACCAACACGGTGATCGTCGGGCTGACCGAGGGCGAGGATCCGGATCCTTCCGACAACGATGATGACGAGACGATCACCATCCCGCCGCGCGTTGACCTTGGCGTGACGAAGTCCGGCGTCGGCGAGGTCGTCGTGCCGGGCAGCCCGCCCGCGATTGCGTTGCTGCCCAACCTGGTGACGGCCGGTCGACGCGTGACCTACACGCTGACCGTCAACAACGCGGGCCCGTCCTTGGCGACGGGGATCGTGCTGACCGACACCCTGCCCGCGGGCGTAAGCTTCGTGTCGTCCAACGGCGCGAGCTGCGTCGACGCGTCGCCCAACATCGTGTGCGACCTGCCGGACCTTGCCTCCGGCGCCAGCGTGGTCGTTCGCATCGTCGTCGATGTCGATGACGATGTGGCCGACGGCTCCGTCCTGACGAACACCGCGGAAGCCTACGCCATTGAAGACGAGGCGAACCCGGCCGACAACACCGCGACCCAGGAAACAGACGTCGACGCATCGGCCGATGTCTCGGTTGAGAAGGACGCCGATCCGTCGAGCGTCGCGAGCGGCGACACCATCACCTTCACGCTCACGGTCCGCAACCTGGGTCCGTCCACGGCGCTCGGCGTCGTGGTCACCGACACGTTGCCCACCGGTATGACGAACGTCGCGGCGGATCCGGAGTGTGATGTCTCGGGTGCGCCGGTGATCGTGTGCACCTTGGGGGACATGGGCCCTGGCGCGGTCGTCACGCTACAGATCACGGCGGAACCGACCGCGGCTCTCGAAGAGATGATCGTGACGAACATGGCGGACGTCAGCAGCGACACGGACGATCCCGATCCGAGCAACAACCACGACGAGGTCGACTTCGGGGTCAGCATCCCCGTCGACCTCGCGGTGGCCAAGACCGGGGTCGGCGAGGTCATGACCGCCGGCGATCCGCCGGGCGTCGCCCTCGTCGAGGGCGAGGTGACGGCCGGAATGCTCATCACGTGGACGCTCACCATCACGAATGCAGGCGTCTCGACGGCAACGGGCGTGGTCATCACGGATACGTTGCCGCCCGGCGTGATGCACGTCTCCGACGACGCGAGTTGCGACATCAGCGGTATGCCGGAGATCGTGTGCAGCCTCGGCTCCCTCGGGGCGGGCGCATCGACTACGGTGACCTTGGTTGGGCTTGTCCGTAGCGTCGAGACGGAAGGCACCGTGTTGACCAACACGGTGGTCGTCGGCTCCGACCAGCCGGAGATGCTCACCGGCGACAACACCGCCACGCACGACACGCTCGTACGGGAGCAGGCCGATCTCGCGATCGAGAAGCGAGCGGATCCGCCGTGGGTGACCACGAACGAAGAGGTCACCTACGAGATCACGGTGCTCAACAACGGCGCTTCGTTTGCGCGGGACGTCGTGGTGACAGACACCCTTCCGATGTCGCTTACGTACGTATCGGACACGGATTCGTGCTCCGAGATCCCGCCGGCCAGCGGTGTGCTTCGCTGCGAGGCGGGCGATATCGCAGCGGGCGATATGACCACCTTCGAGATCGTCGCGCGCGTCGAGGCAGGGCTGGAAGGCACCACGGCCACCAACACGGCACGTGTCGCCCTGCCGGCGCCCGGCGATGATCCCAATCCGGACAACGACGAGGATCAGGCCGAGGTCGACGTTGTCGATCCCAATCTGACGGCTGACCTTACGGTCAAGAAGGGTATCACCGAGACCATGTCCTCCGCCGGCGAGCTGATCACCTACACGGTGACGGCCGCGAACGGCGGTCCGATCACAGCCGTCGGCGTGATGATTACGGACGTGCTCGAGATGACCACGGACGGCATCGTCACGCTCGAGAGCACGACCTATCCTGGGTGCTCGGTAGACAGTGCGACGGTGATCACCTGCGCGCTGGGCGACATTCCTTCGGGTTCGAGTATCGAGTTCCTCGTGAACGGGCGCTTGAACTTCGTGCCGCCGACGGGCAGTCACTTCGTCACCAATACGGTGGAGATTATCTCGCAGACGCCGGATCTCAACCTGGACAACAACAGCGGATTCGCGTGGTTCGAGATCATCGGCGGCAGCTTCATGGTGGGCTCCTCGCTGGGCGGGGATGGCCGCATGAGCCTGGCGTGGATCGACGATACGACCACGGAGAGCGAGTTCCAGATCCAAGCCATGGGCGCGGGCTCCGGGTGGGTGCCCGTTGCGGCGCTGCCGAGCCGCTCGACGATCGACACGGGCGACCGGTACACCTGGACGTCGCCGGCCCTTCCCGCAGGCTCGTACACCGCATTCCGCGTGGTCGTGCACGATCCGGTCACGAATGCCATGGAGCCACGCGCGTCCATGGGGCGCTTCGCGAACGTGCCTTCGGCGCCGGCCGCGACGCGCGGGTGCTATGTCGGCCAGCTCGCGTTGGACGGCCGTTCGCGCCACGACGGCGCCATCGTACGCATCGACGGGATCCCGGCGGCGCGTACCGACCGCAGCGGCAGCTTCCGCTTGTGCGGGGCCACACCGGGGCTGCACGCCTTGGCCACGTGGCAGCCGGGCTACCTTGCGATCGCGGCGATGACCTCCGTGGCGGCCGGTCGCGAGACCGAGTTGCCGTGGTCGGCGCTGCCGGGCGGCGACGTCAACAGCGATGGTCGCGTCGATTTGGCCGACCTCGTGCTCGTCGGCGCAGCCCTTGACGGCGAGCCGCGACCCGCGGCGACGGACGTCAACGCGGACGGCCGCGTGGATCGCTTCGATATCGTGATGGTATCGGGCAGCCTCGATAGCGTCGGGCCGCTGCCATGGTGGTCCGAGGCGCAGCTGCCCGAGGTGATGGTGGGGGTCGCGGGCGGATCCGATGCCGGTTCGGGCGCGGCGAGCTTGACGTTCCAGGCGGCGGCGCAGGACGACGGCCGCCGTGTGGTCCGCGTCGCCGTGCGCAATGTGCGCGATGTCTACGGCGCGGACCTACGCCTCGTGCTCGATCCGACGCGTGCGCGGTGGGTCGATCTGGACGCCTACGAGCCGGGCGCGCAGCTGGGCACAGGCGCGTCGTGGTGGACGGGTGGCGACGACGCCGCCTTCGTGGCGCGCAACCTGGCCACGCGCGACGGCGCATCGCTGCGCTTCGCCGCCACCAGGGCTCGGCCCGCGCCGGCGATGCGCGGTGACCTGGTGCTTGCTACGGCGGTGCTGGAGGCGGTCGGCGACGAAACCGCGCCCGAGGAAGCGCTCTCGGTGGAGCTCGTGCGGTTGCTGGACCCGCGAGCGGGTGAGATTCCCGTGCGGGTCGAGGGCATCGAGCTGATTCCGGACGAGACCGGTGGGCACGATGCGCAGACTATCTTCTTGCCGCTGGTGCAGCGGTAGGGGCGAACGGAAAGATTGCTCCGGTGAATCGAGTGCCGCTGGGCGCTACGGTTGGAGCACCACCACGCCCGGCATGCAGGGCGGACTAAAGCGTAGGGCCCCATGCAGGGCCGCATGCAGGGCCGCGCTGGGGCGTTTCGTCCATCCGCGCGCTCGGTATTCGCTTTGCCCAGGCACCGGACTTCGAAATTTCGCGGCCATTGGATCGCCGAGCCGATGTAGGCGGGCCGTTTCGAATCGCACAGAGCTACGCTGAAACCAATTTGTAACCTAGGGCGTGTCGCGCCGTCTCCTAGGGTGGCTGCCTGCAACCTGAGCGTGACGATCGGACACGATGCAGCGTCACAGGCAGTAGCATCGCGAGGGTGCATCGCCGCGCCGGCCGCCAGGTGCATCTGCGCGACGATGCGCATCGCCTCGTGTTGCCCCGTGTTGCTCGCTCTTGAGTGGCGTCGGTCTGTCGTGTTGGCGGTGCGGTTGCCGTGCATGTCTGCTGCACGGATCAATTTGGTATCATGCGCGCCCCCGTTCCTCGGGCATCCTGGAGAACGGACGGCGATTTGCGTAGTTCCACACACGTGCTCGGGCCGGTCGCTCCGCCCGTCTCTTAAAGAGTACAGCGAATGTAGTACCGGCGACGCCTGCTCCCCCTCGTACCGCTATCCGAGGCGTCGCACGACAAGGCCGAGGAGGCCCCATGGACACCAACCGCCCCGAGCTCGGTGCGCGCTCACCCGCGACGCGCCTTGGTCCGCGTATCCCACTTGCCGCCTTGCTGCTGGCCGTCTTCGGCGGGGCCGGGCTATGGGCGGGGACCGTTGCCGCTGCGCCTACGGTGGCACCGACGGGTGCTCCCGTCGCCGCGCCGAACACGCAGGCAGGGCTACCCGAATTGACCACGCTGCGCCTCTACGGCGACAGCGTTGTATGCGACGGGTGCATCGTGGGGCAAGCGAATCGCCCGGCGACGGCGGGATCGGATACGGTGACCGACCCGAACACGGGGCGCGTGCCCGAAGATCCGCCGTATACGGACCCCCGCGGTCCGTTCAGTCCGCTCTCTCCCGAGGCACCGAATTTCGATTTCGTAACGTGGGATCCGGCGTGGATCAGCGAGCGGCTGGGGGAGCCGAGCGTGGCCGCGGATTGGGACTGCGCCAACGGCATCGACGAGGTCAGCGCGGCCAGCAACATCCGGGCGGGGGGCGTAAACGGCGCGGAGAAGGTCTGGCTGCGGCATTGGTACGAGCCGACGCACCTGGACAAGGATCTGAACGCGGACGACTGCCTGACGGACAATGACTTCGACGGGCAGCCGGATGCGCCCGTGAACCCGACCCCATCCAATGACGACGAGTGGTACCCGGCGATCATGACGGAGCTGACCTACCTCCTGACGGAGAACGAGCTACCGATCGCAGGACCGACGGGCGACGAGGTGGACGACCAGGCGCCGCGGCCGACCTGCGGCGCGGCGGGGGCGACGCGCTGGGTGTTCCCTGTAGGTACGTTCGCGCCGGCAACGGATCCATTGGCGCCGGCGGAGGGCCAGGGGCTCACGAGCCTGGACGCGGACTTCGACGGCGACATCGACATGATCAACGTGACGAGCGAGCGCGAGCTGGCCGCGGACCTGGGTCTGACGATCGACTTCGACGGCGATGGGGTGGTGGACGACCTGGACCCGGCCGGCCCGCTCTCGTGTGACGCGATGGTGGTGATGCATACGGATACGGAGATCCTGGAAGCGGGCGAAATGCTGCAGTTCCTGGACCATTTCGTGCGCCTGCGCTCGGCGTCGGGGAGTTCGGCGAGCCTGGAGATCTGGTACAGCGGTGACCTGCAGCCGCGACTCGTGGCGACGATCAGCCTCGGCCAGGGCAGCGCGGCGCTGGCGGGTGACGTGGGCCCGATCCCCGTGCAGGACCGGATCGGCCCGGGCGGGGACAACCTGGGTACGGTACCGCGTGGCTCGTGGTTCGTGTACCTGGATGCGACGGATGCGGGCGACAACACGGCGACGGTGATGGTCGGGCGCGCGTTGGGCGCGCCCTGCGCGTCGATGGAGGACGGGCCGAACACCGCCAACCTCTCACCGGGCGCGCCGTGGTTCCTAAAGCGCTTCTACGTGGACGGGCACGAGTACAACGTGGTGGCGATTCAGACTTGTTCATCGACGGAGCTGCAGTACCTGACGCTGCGCGCACCGCTGCCGAAAGTGCCGGTGACCATCGAGCAGCATTCGGTGCGGCTGGAGCCGTACGCGGAGCTGGACCCGTTGGTGCTGCCGCCGCCCTTCAACCACGAGCACACAATCCTGGAGGACGTGGTCGTGGTGGCGGACGACCAGATCGGACCGTGCCCGGTGGAAGGCGCATCGCCGAACCTATTCGACCCGCAACCGCGCCCGGAGATCCTGTACATGGGCGGCCCTGTCGGCCCGGTGCCACCCATTCTTTCGGACGTGGACGGCAACCGCTACATGGGCCGTGATCCGAATGCGCCGGTTGGCCCCTACCAGGGCGCCGACTTCTTCTTTGCTAGTCGCTGGTTCTATGTCGACGAAGACGTCAACCCGCAGATGTTGGGACAATTGCGCGAGAAGTACGGCGCGGAGGACCCGCTGGCAGCCGGTGCGAGCGGCCAGGAGCCCTTCTTCTTCAACGAGCAGATGTGGACGCGGCCGTGGAACTACACGGAGTTCTACCTGCCGAACCAGAGCGGGTTCTCGGAGCTATGCGAACCGGACGCCTATCACGTCACGACCGGCTTCACCAACCCCACGTCGCGCGGACGGCTGTGGAGCCAGCCGGACGATGACGTGCCGGACAACGTTCCTCCCACGCCGCCCGACCTGGTGGTAGACAACGCACAGTTCGACGAGGGCACGGGGCAATACGGAGCGCCGCAGCGTGCGGGCTTCGTATACGACCCCGACCGGATGGACCCGGTCTACACCAACGATGACGGGCTGCGGCTGCACGGCGGCTATCCGCGCTGTCCGGATGGCGATTGCACGGACGCATCCTCACGTCCGGACATCGTCTTCGGCGCGGGCGACGTGCTTGCGACGGATCCGGCCGGCCTGCCGGTGGAAGTGCCGCCGTATACGGACCCTTTCGCGCCCTTCAACCCGCAGGCTCCGGATGCGCCGCGCGGGGACCTGCTGACCTTCAACCCGGCCTACATGGACGAGTTCCGCAACTTCGGCGAGGCGCTGCGGCTGCTCTACCAGCAGATCAGCAACGCGGGGATGAACGCGCGGCAGAAGGTGTACCAGCGCACGTGGTACCAGCCGGAATACGTGACGAAGCTGCGCGAGACGGACGACTGCGACGCGGATCTGGTGTTCCCCGCGGTGATGCAGGAATTCACGTACCTGATGATGGACACGACCGACAACCCGGTGAGCGTGCCGGTGCCCGGCAGCCGGATGGCCTTCCCGATCGCGGTGGGCGCGGCGGAGTTGCCGCGTCCGAACCTCGGCGGCACGCTGCCGGCGGGCGGCGGCTTCGGCTACGGGCTGACGGGCTTCGACGCGGATTGGGACGGCTTCCCTGACGCGGTGGGGCTGCACACGGAGGCGTCGGCCAACGAATACTTCTCGAGCACGTTCGCCGCGAACCGCCCGCAGCCGCCGATCGGGGTGCCCGTGATCCCGTTGCCGGGCGCAATGGTGGACTTCGACGGCGACGGGCTGCTGACCGACACCCTGGACGCAGACTGCGTGAGCCTCAACGGCAACGAGATGGTGGTGCTGACGGTGGAGAGCATCGTCCTGGACGCGGAGGCCGGAGATCCGGCCTTCGGCCATGCGGCGATGATGCTGGACCACCTGGTGACGGTGGAGAACGTGACGAGCGGGACGAACCCGCGGGCGCAGCTGCGCTTCTACTTCACGGGCGGGACGATCGGGAGCGCGGTGCCGGAGCAGGTGGGCGGCACGCGGACGCTGAACGTGGGCTCTGTGGCGGTCGTGGACCGCTTCCAGGACTCGGTGACGGTGATCGAGCCGGGCGAGACGAACGCGGGGATGACCGACGGCGCTTGGTTCGTGTTCGTGGAGAGCGTTTCGGAGGACGGCGAGCGGGTGACGTTGACGCTCGGCCGCGCGCTGGGCGCGACGCATTCCGCGATCGACGACGGGGCGGGCCGCCACGACCTGACGCCCGGAGACCCGTGGTACCTGAAGCGCTTCTACGTGGACGGCCACGAGTACAACGTGGTGGCGTTGATGACGCGCACGGCGCCGGACGGTGATCCGAGCGATCCGGCCGAGTGCAACGACCGCTTCGCCTTCTTGACGATCCGGACGCCGGTGCCGAAGGGCAACTACTTCAACCCGCAGGACTCGTTGTTCCAGCAGGGCTACTTCCTGGACGAATTGCCGCCGCAGATGTCGGTGATGCCGCCCTACAACGCGGACCACACGATCGCGGTGGACGTGGAGCGGATGGAAGAAGCGGAGTTTGCAAACCAAAACTTTTACGACGCCTGCGTCGGGGAGCTGGCGGCGGCGGGCCCGCAGGAGCAGCGAATCACGGAGGAAGAGCCGGAGGAGCGCTTCGCGCACGAGCTGCGCGAAACCTACAGGCCGGGCAGCGGCACGGACGACCAATTCGCGGAGGACGGGTGGGAGACGCACCAGCAGGCGGTGACGCCGGGCGACTACACCGAGATCGCGCTGCCGGAGGGCGAGCGCTATCTGCTGACGCTCAACTGGCGCAGCCCGGTCAGCCGATTGGCCTTCTACGGCTGCACGCGCGCGGATCCGGGCCCCTTCGACGACGAGAACGACCTGCCGGGCCTATCGCACAGCGAGGTGGCGGCCGCGGGCGCAACGTGGGACACGGCGCTGATCCCGCCGGTGAACCGCTTCGATCCGCCCTTCCTGGATGAGAACGGCAACGGTATCCCGGATTACGCACCCTTCTTCGACGCCCGCTGTAGCGTCACAGAAACCGTGCGCGTCAAGCTCTTCTACGACCCCACCGAGGACGACGACCTCTACGTCAACAAGCGGCCGGTCGATCTGCCGTTCCTAGACCTCGACGCGGCCATCGAGAAGACGGCCGGCAATCTCACGCCCGTGGCGGGAGGCCCGCTCACCTACACCATCGAGGTCAGCAACAACGGCCCCGACGACATTCCCGCGGCCACGGTGGTCGACATGCTGCCGCCCGGCGTGAGCTACGTCAGCGACACGGACGGCTGCGTGCCGGCCGGCAGCGACCCCGATGTCCTCACCTGCAGCGTGGGGCTCATCCCGAGCGGCGGCAGCGAGAGCTTCCAGATCACGGTGCTACTGGACGAGGACTTCCCGCCGGGCACCACCTTGGTCAACGTCGCCACGGTCACGGTGCCGGGCGCCCTGGATCCGAACCCGGACAACGACACGGATGATGCCGTGGTGACGCCCGTGTTCGAGGCCGATCTGCGTGTCACGAAGAGCGCGCCGGCGTCCACGGTCGTGGCCGGAACGAGCCTGACCTACCAGCTGACCGTGATCAACGGCGGTCCCTCGTCGGCAACGGACGTCGTGATGACGGACGAGCTGCCACCGGAGGCCGCCTTCGTTTCAAGCAGCCGCCCCGACTTGTGCACGCTCTTCGGCGGCACCACCCTCGTATGCACCGTGGGCGATCTCGCGGCCGGCGCGGCGGTTACCGTCGACGTCACCGTCGATGTGCCGCCGAACGTGCCGGCCGGCACGTTACTTGAGAACGATGTCACGGTCGAGGGCAGCCGCCCTGATCCGGACCCAACCAACGACGAGGACGACGCGGACGTGATCGTCGTGGCCGAGGCGGATCTTGCTCTAAGCAAGGACGCCGAACCCAATCCGGTGACCGCCGGCGAGAGCCTCACCTTCAACTTCGTGGTGAGCAATCTCGGCCCGAGCGATGTCGGGAACGCACAGGTGGTCGATACCTTGCCCGCAGGCGTGACCTTTGTCGGCTCCGTAGGGGCCGCTTGTTCCGGCGTCGCGAACGGCGGCACGGGCACGTTGACCTGCCAGGTCGGTGCGGTTCCCGCGGGGGGCAGCGTTCCCTTTGCGATCCTGGTCGACGTCGATGCCGACGTGCCGGCCGGATCGCAGATCACCAACGAGGGCACGGTCTCCGCGCCCGGCACCACGGATCCGGATCCCGGCAACAACACGGACGATGCAGTGGTGGATGTCATCGCTGCCGCCGACTTGAGCCTGACGAAGGACGGGCCCGACGAGGTCTTCCCCGGTACGGAGTTCGACTGGACGGTCACGGTCTTCAACGGCGGTCCGAGCGACGCGGTCGGCGTGGTCATCTCGGACACGATTCCGGCCGGCACGACCTACGTATCTGCCTCGGGCGCTGCCTGTGGCGGCGTCGCCCCCGGCGGCACGGGAACGCTTGTTTGCGCGGTGGGCCCGCTCGCCGTAGGCGCGAGCGCCGACGTCGTGGTGCGGCTGCGCGTCGATGACGGCCTTTCCGACGGCACGGTGCTGACGAACGACGCTGTGGTCGGCGCGGACACGCCGGACCCAGATTCGGGGAACAACGACGCGACGGACACCATCACGGTGCGCGTGCGTGCGGACCTGGCGATCATCAAGGACTCGCTCGACCCGGCGGTTGCCGGTGGAAGCATGGCCTTCGAGCTCACCATTTCGAACGCCGGACCGTCGACCGCCACCGGTGTGCTCGTCACAGACACGCTGCCGGCGGGCATGAGCTTCACGGGCAGTGACCCCGCCTGTGTCGAAGCGCCACCGGCCAGCGGCGCGCTTTCCTGTGCGCTGCCCGATATCCTGCCGGCCGGGATGGCGACGGTCGTCATTACGGTCAGCTTGGACGCGGACCTCGCCGCCGGCACGGTGCTGTTGAACCGCGCGGGCGTCGGCGCGACGACCCCCGATCCCGACCTGAGCAACAACACCGACGACGAGTCGGTTACCGTGGCGCGTCTGGCCGACCTTCGCATCGCCAAGGTCGACGGCCCCGATCCGGTGGTGGCCGGGACGACCCTGCGCTACACGCTCACCGTGACCAACGACGGCCCGAGCGACGCCGCCAACGTTGAGGTGGTTGATGTCTTGCCGGCCAACACGAGCTTCCAGGGCTCCAGCATCGGCTGCGTCGAGGCGCCCTCGGGCACGATCCGTTGCGGATTGGGCACCCTCGCCGCCGGCGCGACGACGGCCTTCACCGTCGACGTGCTCGTCGATTCCGATGTGCCCGGCGGGGACATGCTCGTCAACCAGGCGACGGTGGACTCGGACGAGCCCGATCCCAGCCCCGGCAACAACAGCGACAGCGAGTCGACCACGGTCGTGGCCGAGGCGGATCTGGCAATCGAGAAGCGCGCTTCGCAGAGCCCCGTCGTTGCAGGCGAGAACTTCGCCTATACCATCGTGGTCACGAACACGGGGCCGTCCGCGGCGCCGGACGTGGTCGTGGTGGACGTGCTGCCGGCGGGCCTGACGCACCTGAACAACACGGGCGGCTGCCTCGAGGCGCCGGCCGGCACGTTGACGTGCAACCTCGGCCTGCTACCGGCCGGTAGCACGACGAGCTTTTCCGTGGTCGTCACCGTCGCGGCGGATGTCGCGGACGGCACGCTGATCACCAACACGGCCGTCGTCGACTCCGGCGCGGACGATCCCGATCCGTCGAACAACAGCGACGACGATACAGTGGTGGTCGCCGCATCCGCCGACCTGGCCGTGGAGAAGTCCGCGCCGGCGATGGCCGAACCCGATGAGCAGATCGCCTACGGTCTGACCGTGACCAACAACGGGCCATCCGACGCCGTGAACGTCGTGGTCACCGACACGCTGCCCGTCAGCGTGACCTTCGTGATGGCCGTGGGCGCAAGCTGTGTCGAGGCGCCCACGGGCACGATAACCTGCGATCTGGGCGACCTGGGCGCCATGGCTGTGACGGCCTTCAACATCGTGGTCGTCGTGGACAGCGATGCTCCGGCGGGTGGCGTGCTGCGAAATATCGCGCTGGTCGGCTCGGACACACCTGACCCTGAATCCGGCAACAACGAGGACGAGGCGCAGACGACCGTCGATCCCCGCTTCGAGGCCGATCTACGCCTGACCAAGGATTCCCTGGAAGCCACACCCGGCGCAGGCACCTTCTTCAGCTACCGCATCATGGTCTTCAACGATGGTCCGCGCACCGCGACGGGCGTCGTTGTGACCGACACCTTGCCGGCCGGTGTGAGCTACCAATTCGATAGCGACTCCTGCGTGCAGGGGCCGGTCGGGACGCTTGTTTGTAGTCTGCCCGATCTCATGGCCGGCGCCTTCGCCAGCTTCACGATCACCGTGCGCGTGGACGATGACGCACCCGCGGGCGCCGTCTTGACCAACACGGCCACCACCGGCTCCGACGTACCCGATCCGAACCCAGGCAACAACACGGACACGGCCGATGTGACGATCGTGCCGCGGGTCGATCTGGCCGTGACCAAGACCGGTAGCGAGAACCCGGTCGCGGCGGGTGCGCTGCTGACCTACGGCTTGCTGGTTGAGAACCTGGGTCCGAGCGACGCAACCGGCGTTGTCGTGACCGACACCCTGCCGGCCGGCGTGAGCTATCTGAGCGACGGCGGCGGCTGCGACGCAAGCGGTCTGCCGGTGCTCGTGTGCACGGTGGGTCCGCTGTCCTCCGGCGCGAGCACCCTGATCGAGATCGTGGTACGCGTCGGCGCAGGCGCCGCCGATGGCGCCACGCTCACCAATACCGTGGTCGTGGGCGGCAACGAAGACGATCCCGAACCGGACAACAACGACGACAGCCTCGAGACCGACGTAGAGCGCGTGGCCGATCTGGCCATCAGCAAGGATGTCTCGCGCGATGAGCAGGTGCCCGGCGGACCGCTGACCTACACGCTGACCGTGAACAACCTTGGACCGAGCGACACTACCGGCGTCTTGGTGACCGACACGCTGCCCGCGGGCACGAGCTACGTCTCGGACGACGCCGGATGCGACGCGTCGGGCGAACCGACGATTTCCTGCACGCTCGGCAACCTGGCCGCGGGTGCGACGGTGGTCGTCACCATCGTAGTGCAGGTCGATCCAGGCGCTGCGGCCGGCACGTTGTTGGACAACGTGGCCGAGGTCGGCGGCGACAATCCCGATCCGGATCCGAGCAACAACGAGGACGAAGCGCGTACCGTCGTCACGACCTTGGCGGACCTGCGCGTGCTCAAGAGCGGCGCGGGCGAGGTCGTCACGGGACCGGCGCCGGATGATGTGACGGTCACGCCCAACGCGGTGACGGCGGGCCGTAGGCTGACCTACACGCTCAGCGTGACCAATGGCGGCCCGACCGACGCGACCGGCGTCACCGTCACGGACACCCTGCCCGCCGGAGTCAGCTACGCGAACGACGACGCGGGCTGCGACACCTTCGGCCTGCCCGCCTTGCGCTGCGACATCGGCGCGCTCGCCGCAGGTTCCACGGTGATCATCACCATCGGCGTTGATGTGGACGCCGATGTAGTGCCCTTCGCATCGCTGATCAACACCGTGGTCGTCGGCGGCGACGACCCGGACCCCAACCTGGGCAACAACGACGACGACCAGACGACCCTCGTCTTGGTCGCAGCCGATTTGGGCATCGAGAAGGTCGCATCGCCCTCGCAGGTGACCACGGGCGATCCCGTGGTCTTCTCGATCACCGTGACCAACTACGGCCCGAGCTTGGCGCGCGATGTGCTGGTGGAGGACACGCTGCCCATGTCCTTGACCTACGTCAGCGACTCCGCGGGCTGCGATACCTCCGGCCTGCCGACCCTGAGTTGCCTCCTCGGCGATCTCGCGCCCGGCGCAAGCACGGGCTTCGACATCACCGCCACGGTGGAAGCCGGGCTTGCCGGCCAATCGGTGAGCAACACGGCATCCGTGCAGCTGACGGGCGGCGGGACGGATCCCAATCCGTCGAACGACCAAGACACCGACGGCTTCGATGTCGTCGCAGAGGCCGATCTCGCGCTGCGCAAGACGGGCGAGGGTGCGGTCGTCGTTGCGGGCAGCCCGCCCGGGCTGGTACAGACGCCGAATGCAGTGACGGCCGGCGAGCGCCTGACCTACACGCTGCTCATCACCAACACGGGTCCGTCGCCGGCCACGGCGGTTGTCGTGACCGACACCCTGCCCGCGGGCACGAGCTTCGTGAGCGGCGCGGGCTGCGACGCCTCTGCTGCACCGGTGATCGTTTGCGCGGTCGGCAGCCTTGCCGCCGGCGCGGCCACGTCGGTCGTGATCGTCGTGGATGTCGCGCCCGATGTCGCCGACGGTTCCAGCCTGCTCAACACGGCCGAGGTCGGCGCGAACGAGATCGATCCCGATCCGAGCAACAACAGCGATGATCAAACCACGATCGTGTCCGGCTTCGCGGACCTGGCCGTGGTCAAGATCGCCGATCCGACCACGGTCGGCGTCGGCGAGCTCGTGACCTTCACGATCACGGTGGCCAACGGCGGCCCGAGCACGGCCTTCGGGGTCGTGCTGACCGACACGCTGCCCGCCGGATTGCTCTATGAATCCGATGACGCGGGCTGCGACACGTCCGGCTTGCCGTTGGTGGTGTGCGCCCTGGGCGACATGCCGTCCGGCGCTGTCGCCGTCGTCGAGCTCGCTGCACGGGCCGAAGCGAGCGGCGCGGACCAGACCGTGACGAACACCGCGCGTGTCGCACTGTCCGACGGGGCCGATCCCGATCCGTCCAACGACGAAGACGATGCCACGGTCGGCATCCGACCGCTTGTGGATCTATCGGTGGCCAAGGCCGGCGCGGGCGAGGTGGTCGTACCCGGCTCGCCGCCCGGCACCTCCATCCTGCCGAACTCCGTAACGGCGGGGCGACGGCTGACCTATACCTTGACCGCAAGCAACGTGGGCCCGTCCACGGCCACGAACGTCGTCCTGACCGATACCCTGCCTTCGGGTGTGAGCTTCGTCTCCGCCGGCGGCGCCTCGTGCAACACCGTCGGTTTGCCGACCTTGGTGTGCAACCTGCCGGACCTCTCCGCGGGCGGCATGGCCGTCGTCGTTGTCGTGGTCGATGTGGACGCCGATGTGCCCGACGGTACGCTGCTGACCAACCTGGCCGGCGTGCGTGCGGACGAAGCCGACGCCGACCCTAGCGACAACACGGTGAGCCAGGAGACCGACGTCTCTGCGTCCGCCGACATCGCCATCACCAAGACCGCCACGCCCGACGACCAGGCGCCGCTCGGGCTCGTTACCTACACCTTGCTGATCCAGAACCTCGGGCCGAGCGATGCCGATGGCGTCGTGGTGACCGACACCCTGCCCGCCGACACCACCTATGTCTCCGACGATGGCGGCTGCGACACGAGCGCGTTGCCCACGGTCGTTTGTAGCGTGGGCAGCCTAGCTGCCGGCGCCTCGACCTCGATCGAGATCGTGGTGCAGGTCGACCTGACGGCCGCGCCCGGCGCGTCGCTGACCAACAGCGCGACGGTCGGTGCCGACACCGACGATCCGGATCCCTCGAACGACACAGACACGGCGACGACGACGGTGATTCCGCAGGCCGATCTACGGATCGTGAAATCGGGCGAAGGCGAGGTCGTCGGCCAGGGGTCGCCGCCCATCGTCACGCTTCAATCGGACACGGTCACGGCCGGCCGGGTGCTCAGCTACACCCTCACGGTGATCAACGGCGGCCCGAGTAGCGCAAGCGGCATCGTGTTCACCGACACCCTGCCATCGGGTATGACCCACCTGTCCGACGACGCCGGCTGCGACGCAAGCGCGCCGCCGCTGGTTGTCTGCGCGATCGGTGGTCTTGCCGTCGGATCTTCCGCCAGCGTCGTGGTGCGCGTCCAAGTGGACTCCGGATTGGCCGACGGTGCGCAGCGGATCAACACCGTGCTCGTCACGGCCGTCGAGGACGATCCCGACACCGACAACAACGATGCGCAACAGACCACGACCGTCCTCGTGGCGGCCGATCTGGCCATCGTGAAGACCGCCGACCCGAGCGTTGCCGTCGAAGGCCAACAGGTGGTCTTCACCATGGACGTAACCAACAACGGGCCGAGTTTGGCGCGTGACGTCGTGGTCGAGGATACGCTGCCCATCTCGTTGACGTATGTCTCCGATTCCGCGGGCTGCGACACGTCCGGCCTGCCAACGCTTAGCTGCATGCTCGGCGATCTGGCAGCCGGCGCGAGCACCTCCTTCGACATTACCGCCACGGTGGAGGCCGGGCTTGCCGGCCGGAGCGCGACGAACACCGCGACCGTGCAGTTGACCGGTGGCGGCAGCGATCCGGATCCGTCCAACGATACCGACGACGCGATCGTGGTCGTGCGCGAGCCCGATCCGGGCGAGGCCGACCTTGCGATCGACAAGACCGGCGAAGGCGAGGTCGTCACGCCGGGCAGCCCACCGACCGTGGTCGTCACGCCGGACGCGGTGTCCGCCGGTCGGCGCCTAACCTGGACGCTCTTCGTGAGCAACGCGGGTCCGGCAGGCGCCACCGGCGTCACCGTGACCGACACGCTGCCGGCCGGCACGAGCTACGTCTCGGATAGCGCGGGCTGCGACACCTCCGCGCTGCCGGTGCTGGTCTGCGCGCTGCCCAACCTCGCGGCGGGCGCCAACACCTCCTTCCAGATCGTGGCCGACACGGACGCCGACCTGCTGGACGGCAGCGTGCTCGACAACATGGCCGTCGTCGGCGGGTCGACGCCGGACGGCAACCCGAGCAACGACAGCGCCACGCACCGTACGGTGGTGGGCGCCGTCGCCGATCTCGTGATTACCAAGACGGCGGATCCGCGCATCCTTGCGCCCGGCGACGCCACGACGTTCACGTTGCGCGTGACGAACCTCGGGCCCTCCGTGGCCCGTGGTATCGCCGTGACGGACGTCATCCCGGCCGGCCTGACCTACGTCTCGGACGACGCGGGTTGTGACGCGACCGGTCTGCCGACCCTGACCTGTGGTGTGGCGGACCTTGGACCGGGCGCCTTCGACCAGCTGCGCATCGTGGCCACGGCCACGGGCGCGACCGACACGGCCTGGATCAACACGGCCACCGTCGACCTCGGCGGCGGCAGCGATCCGGATCCGTCCAACAACAGCGACAGCGATACCGTCGAGATCCGCGAAAGCGTCACGCCGGTGGACCTCAGCATCGACAAGACCGGGGCGGGTGAGTTCGTCACCAGCAGCACGCCCCCGGGGCTTGCCATCGTCCCCGGCATCGTGACGGCCGGTAGGCGCCTGACCTACACCCTGACCGTACGCAACGAAGGCGCGGTCGCGGCAACGGGCATTCGCATCTCCGACACCTTGCCCGCCGGTGTGACCTTCGTCGCGGCGAGCACGGTTTGCGACATCTCCGGTGCGCCGGTGATCTTGTGTGACGCGCCCAACCTCGGCCCCGGCGCGATGGCCACGGTGGCGGTGTCGGTCGATGTTTCACCCGACGTTGTGCACTTCCACGTGCTGCACAACGAAGCCCGCGTCGATGCGGAGCAGCCGGACGAGAACCCGGGCAACAACGAGGCTGCGCAGGACACGGTCGTGTTCGTCTCCGCTGACCTGGCCGTCACGAAGACGGCCGAGCCGGGCGTCATCGACGAAGGCGCCGCGGTGACCTTCGTGCTCACCGCGACCAACCTCGGCCCTTCGCTCGGCGGAGACGTCGTGGTCTCCGACACGCTGCCCGCGGGTCTGACCTACACCTCCGACGACGGCGCCTGCGACACGAGCGCCTTGCCGACGATTCTTTGCGACGCGGGCGATCTGGCGCCCGGGGCAAGCGCCGTCATTCGCATCATGGCGACGGCCGCGCCAGGGACGGCCGGTCAGACCCTCACCAACGAAGCCGAAGTCCAGCTGACCGGTGGCGGGACGGACCCGGACCCGGCCAACGACACCGATAGCGCGGACGTGGATGTCGACATGAGCGCCGCCGGAGATCGCGTGGATCTGGCGATCGACAAAACGGGCGCCGGCGCCGTCACACAGCCCGGCTCCCCGCCGGGTGTCGCCGTGGTGGCCGACCAGGTAACGGCAGGCAACCGCCTGACATACACGCTCAGCGTCTCCAACGCCGGTGTGCTCGCCGCGAGCGGGGTGGTGGTCACGGACACGTTGCCCGCGGGCACCACCTTCGTCAGCGCCGACGTACCTTGCGATACCAGCGGAGCGCCGATCATCGTGTGCACGGTCGGTGCGGTGGCCGGCGGCGGTAACGCGGTCGTCACGCTCTTGGTGGACGTCGCGCCGGGCGTTGCGGGCGGCAGCGTGCTCCAGAACGACGTCACCGTCGGCGGTGACCAGCCCGACGACAATCCGGGCAATGACGAGGCCAGCCAGAGCACCACGGTTTCCGAACTCGCCGATCTCGCGCTGACCAAGACCGCGGAGTTCGGGGTGGTCGAGCAGGGCGAGCTCATTACCTTCAGCATCCGTGTCGACAACCTCGGCCCGTCGCTCGGGCGCGGCGTGCGCGTGCTCGACACCCTGCCCGCCGGCCTGACCTACGAGTCCGACGACGCAGGCTGCGACACGACCGGCCTACCCGTGCTCAGCTGCGAGCTGGGCGATATTGCGGTGGGCGGCACGGCGAGCTTCCAGCTCGTCGCGCGTGCCACGGGGGCCGCCGGCGAGACGGTGACCAACGGTGCGACGGCCGTACTGACCGGCGGCGGCGATCCCGATCCGAGCAACAACACGGATACCGCTTCCGTGGACGTGGTCGACGAGCTGCCCGACGTGGATCTGCGCATCACCAAGAGCGGCGCCGGCGCGGTCACCGCGGCGGGTAGCCCGCCGCTGGTCGTGGTCATACCGGATCAGGTCACGGCCGGTGCTCGCCTGACCTATACGCTGAGCGTCATCAACGACGGCCCCGACGACGCCACGGGCGTTGTGGTGAGCGATTCCCTGCCCGCGGGGACTTTGTACGTAAGCGATGATGCGGCCTGCGATACGAGCGGCCTGCCGCAGCTCTCCTGCACGGTGGGGGACCTCGCCAACGGCGCAGGCGCCGCGGTGATCGTGGTCGTCGACGTCGATGGGGATCTGGACGCGGGCACCGTGCTGACCAACAGCACGGGCGTGCGGGGCCTCGAGCCCGATCCCGATCCGAGCAACAACACGGCCGAGCAACAGACCACGGTGGGCCGGTGGGCCGATCTCGAGCTCAGCAAACGCGTGGATCCCACGTCCGTCGCGGCGAGCGAGGCCGTGACCTTCACCCTCGCGATCACGAACAACGGCCCGTCCACGGCACGGTCCGTGGTAGTGACCGACACGTTGCCGGCCGGGATGAGCTTCGATGGCTCCTCGCCGGTCTGCGATACGAGCGGCCTGCCGATACTCGTTTGCGCGCTCGGCGATCTAGCGGCCGCCGGCACGGCGGTGGTCGAGATCTACGCCACGGCCACATTGACCCTCACGGGACAGGTTGCGCTCAACGTGGCGCGCACCGCGTCGGACACGCCCGATCCCGATCCGTCCAACAACGCCGACAGCGCCGAGGTTGCGGTAGGGGTCGGGGTCGATCTTGCGATTCACAAGACCGGCGTCGGCGAGGTCGTGACGGACGGCTCCCCGCCCGGCGTGGCCTTGTTCGCCGATCGCGTGAGCGCGGGCCTGCGCATGACCTGGACGCTCGCGATCACCAACACCGGTCTGCTGACCGCCACCAACGTGGCCATCAGCGACACCTTGCCCGTCAGCGTGACCTACGTCACCGATAGCGCGGGCTGCGACACCTCCGGGCTACCCCTGCTCGCCTGCGACCTCGGCGACCTGGGCGGCGGTGCATCGACGGCCCTGACCGTGGTGGTCGACGTGGACGCGGACGCGCCCGCGGGCAGCCAGTTGGTGAACCGGGCGGACGTCGCCGCGGACCAAGCAGAGGTCGACGTCGCGAACAACACGAGCACGCACGTCACCGATGTCGACGCCCCCGCGGACCTTGCGCTGACCAAGGACGGCGCACCGCCGTACGCGACCACGGGCGATGCGGTCACCTTTGCCCTCGAGGTGGTCAACGACGGTCCGGCCCTAGCGCGCGATGTGCGCGTGACCGACACGCTGCCCGCCGGCCTGAGCTACCTGTCCGACACCGACTCTTGTGTACAGGGCCCGGTCGGCACCCTCGCATGCGACCTCGGCAATATCCTGCCCGGAGCAAGCGCGGCCTTCGATATCGTGGCCGTCGTCGACGGCGGCTTTTTCGGTAGCGTCTTGACCAACACCGCCACGAGCAGCCAGCCCAACGGCGGGCATGACCCCGATCCGTCCAACGACACGGATGAGGCGTCCGTGCGCATCGTGGATCCGGCCTTCACCGCCGATCTGTTCATCAAAAAGAGCATTACGGAAACGCTGCCCATCGCGGGCGAGTTGATCACCTACACGGTTACGGTGATCAACAACGGCCCGATCCCGGCCCTAAACACGGTGGTCAGCGATACCCTCACGTCGACGGACCCCGCGGCGGTGCGGCTGATCAGCACGACGCTCGTTGCAGGGTGCGTGCGGTTGGACGACTTTCGAATCAATTGTGCGCTGGGCGACATTCCGAGCGGTGGCCGGGTGGACTACGAGGTGACCGGCCAGCTGCTCTCCGTGCCGGGCGCCGGTCAACCCGCGCTGCATTTTACCAACACGGTCATCGTCGATTCCGACACGCCGGACCTGCAGCTCGACAACAACACGGGCTTCGCCTTCGTCGAGGTGCTACCGGTCAATGTCCCGATGAGCGCGACCGCCTTTGGGGACGGCCAGGCCTTCCTCACCTGGGAAGATGTGGTCGAAGGTGAGACCGACTACCTCATCGAAGGCCGCGGCGGCTCGGCACCCTTCGCGCCGCTTGCCGTTGTGCCACCCGGCGACGGCGCTTCGACCGGCGATGTCCGACAATGGCTCTCCGGACCGCTGCCGGCCGGTCGCGACTATGCGTTCCGCGTCATCGCACGCGGCGCCGAAGGTGAGGTGCTTGCCGCGGCCGGGCGTTCGTTGCACATCGATGCGCGGTCCCGGTCCGAAACCGCGTGCGTGGATGGCCAGGTGCGCTTGCCGGGCCGTGGGAGGCATGGGGCATGGCTGGCCGTGGACGGGTTGCCGCTGGAGCGCACGGCACCTTCGGGCGCGTTCCAGTTGTGCGGCCTACCGCCCGGTGTGCGCGTCGTATCCGCCTTCCGCGAAGGCTGGTTGCGCGTAGAGGCCCGCCCCGCGCTGGGCGCGGGCAGCACGGCCGAACTGCCGACGGCCGTTCTGCCGGCGGGCGACCACAACGGGGACGGACGGATCGACGTCGTGGACCTCGTCCGCGTCGCGGCGCGATTCGGCCGGGCTCCGGTCGACCGGCTGGCCGATCTCGATGGAGACGGCCGTGTCGGAAAGGCGGATCTCCTGCTCGTCGCGGCCTGGCTGGACTACATCGCACCGCGTTCGTGGTAGGGGTGTAGGGTCCCCGGCTCCCGCGTCCCGACGGCGTGCGGGGCATGCTACAATCCGCGACGGGCAGCCGTCGAGCCGCCCGTTCGCGAGCCTCGCGCGCCGGCCGCAGCCTGCCGCGTAAGGCGCACGCCCCGCGCACCGATCGCCGTCGGGCGCACGCCCCAGGGACGATGATCCGTGAAGCGCACCCCGCTCTACGAGCAGCACCGCGCCGCCGGCGCACGTCTGACCGATTTCGGCGGCTGGGAAATGCCCACGTGGTACGCGGGCATCAAGGCCGAGCATGAAGCCGTGCGAACCCGAGTCGGGTTGTTCGACGTCAGCCACATGGGCGAGTTCGTGATCTTCGGCGACCACGCCGAGCGCGAGCTGCGCCGACTGCTGACCAACGATGTCGCGGAACTTGCCGACGGCCAGGCGCAATACACCCTCCTGCCCAACGAGCAGGGTGGGACGGTGGACGATCTGTTGGTCTACCGCCTGGATGAGCAGGCCTTCCTGCTCGTGGTCAACGCGAGCAATATCGACAAGGACCGTGCCTGGCTCGAAGGCCGGCTGGAAGGCCGCGTGACGCTCCACGATCGCTCGGACGACAAGGCGCTGCTTGCATTGCAGGGTCCGCTCGCGGCAACGACGCTTGCCCCGCTGACGCGCCTGCCGATATGGACGATGGACTACTACCACTTCGGCCGCGGCACGGTGGCGGGTTGCCAGACGATGGTCTCGCGCACGGGATACACCGGCGAAGACGGCTTTGAGATCATGTGCGAGCCGGAAGATGCGCCGGAGCTTTGGGACGCGCTGATGGCGGCCGGGGCGGAGCACGATATCCAACCCTGCGGCCTCGGTGCACGCGATAGCCTTCGCCTGGAATCGGCGATGCCGCTCTACGGTCACGAGCTGGACGAAGAGACGAGCGCGATCGAGTGCGGGCTGAAGCGTTTCGTCGAGATGGAGAAGCCGGGTCTCGAAGTACCGATGGTCGGCCAGGACCGCTTCCGCGCCGAGCTCGAGAACGGCGCGCCACGCAAGCTCGTCGGGCTCGCGATCGAGGGGCGCGGCATTCCGCGCCAGGGTTTCGCGGTGTCCGTCGGAGGTGAGGTGGTCGGCGCGGTGACCTCCGGCACGATGTCGCCGACGCTGGATCGAGCCATTGCGCTAGCCTACGTGGATCCCGCGCACGGCAAGCTCGACACGGCCGTCGAGGTCGATGTGCGGGGACGCCCGGTGCCGGCGCGGGTTGTTCGCCGCCCCTTCTACCGCCGCCCGCGTTGAGCGCAGGCGCCGCCGCTACCGGCGCCCCCGCTCCGAGCCGATCATGGCCAACGCTGTCTCGCTTCCCGCCGCTGCACCGCCTCCCACGCCGACCCTCGTGGGGGAGCGCCTACGGCTGCGCCCCTATCGAACGGGCTTCCAGGACGACGAGCTGCGGGCCCTCTATCGGTGGTCGCGCGATGAGGAGTTGCTCTCTCTTTCCGGGGGGCGGCCCGTCGAGATGCCCTATCCACGATTCCGCGAACTGTTCTTGATGCAGCTGCCGCGTCACAATGGGCCCCGTGAGCAACTCTTCCTCGTGCTCGACGAGAACGGGGCAGCGATCGGCCGTGGTGGGCTGTTCCGGATCGACGCGGTGGCGGCCACGGCGGAACTCGGCATCGTGATCGGCGAGCGAGACCGGTGGGGCCGCGGCTACGGGCGCGAGGCGGTCGCGTTGTTGCGCGACTACGGCGTGGAAGAGCTGGGCCTCGCCAAAGTGTGCTTGTACACCTATCCGGACAACGTGCGCGCCCAGCGTGCCTTTGAAGCGGCGGGCTTCGTGTCGGTGCGGCAGCTCAAGCGCTTCTCCTTCGAGCACGGCAGTCATTGGGAGCTGGAGATGGCCTACGAACCGGCGAGCGCGTGGACCCCCTGATACCCGATCTGCGCGGTGGCCCGCGCGCCCTCAGTGACTGGTTCTTCGCCCGGGGCGGCGGCGAGTCGCTCGGTCCGATGCCCCCCGACCAGAAGTTGCTCGTTTCGATCGTGGTCTTCGCCAGCCTGTGGTTGATCCGGCTGTTGCTCTTGCGCCTGGTGCTGCCCAAGATCGAAGAGGCACGTGCTCGCTACCGTTGGCGAAGGGTCACGCAGTACACCTTCGTCGGCCTAGCCGCCTTCCTCGTGCTCGAGATATGGTTTCCGCACTTCGAGAACCTGGCCACCTACTTCGGGCTGCTATCCGCCGGCGTCGCGATCGCGTTGCGCGACCCGATCGCCAACCTGGTCGGCTGGGCCTATCTCGTCTGGCGGCGCCCCTTCGGCATCGGCGACCGCGTGGAGATCGGGACGACGGCCGGTGACGTGGTGGACATGCGGCTCTTCGAGTTCTCGCTCAACGAGATCGGCAATTGGGTGGAGGCCGACCAGAGCACGGGCCGCGTCGTACATGTGCCCAACCAGCTCGTCTTTAGCCGGGAGCTAGCCAACTACACGCGCGGCTTCGCCTTCATCTGGAACGAGGTGCGGGTTCCGCTGAGCATGGACAGCGACTGGCGGGCGGCCCAGGACATCCTCAAGCGCATCGCAGACGAGCAGGCCCAAGAGGTGCTCGCGGAGGCTCAGCCCTTTATCGAGCAAGGCGCCGAGGACGATTACCTGATCTTCTATCGCACGCTGACCCCCGCGGTGTACACCGCCGTGGAGGACCGTGGCATCGTGCTCACCGTTCGCCACCTCGTGCACCCGCGCCAACGCCGCGGCGCCACCCATCGCATGTGGCAAGCGATCCTCGAAGCGTTCGAAGCACACGACAGCCTGCGCATCGCGTGGCCTACGCAACACGTCGAGTGGTCGGAGGCGGGCCCGCGGCGGAGCGCAGCCGAGAGCCGTCGGCCGGGACCGCAGCGCGGACCATCCACGGACGGGACCGGATCGAATGCACCGAGAGGGTCTGATTCGGAGGAGCCGCGCGCGTAGGTGTCGGTCAGCGGGTAAGCCACGGTAGGGAGAGCGTCGAGACGACCTTGCTGAGATGGAAGCGCGCGACCATGGGCGGTTCGCCGGCGAGCCAGATGTCGGTGGCGGGGCTGTCCTCTTCGAGCCGCAGGGCGCGTAGTCGGAACGGCGTGGAAAGATGCCCCAACGGCGAGAGATCGTGGGTGATCCACCGTGCGCCATTCCAGTGACGAAGCTCCGGCGGCTCCGTGAGCAGCCAGACGTCATTTGGTCCCGCCGCGTCGATATCGGCCAGGATCGTACCGCGCGGCAACCGCGGCGTCGCGTCGACCCAGGACGCACCGTCATAGCGATATAAGGTGTTGCGCGAAAGCGCCCACGCTTCGTCCTCTTCCGGCGCGGTCACGGCGTGGATGAGCTCGGCGACGTTGAAGGACCAGCTCTGCCACACGTCACCCGTCATGCGGAACACAAGGCCGTCGCCGCCGAAAAACCCGAGGGCCTCGTCGCCACCACGCACGATGGAGAAATCGCCGTGGGCCGCTTCGGGCGGGGCGCCGCCGACTTGGCTCCACTCGGCGCCGTCCCAACGGACGATGACGTTGTCGCCGGAGGCCCACCCTTCGTCCTCGGAGAGCATCTGGATGCGCGTCATCCGCCATAGTTTGTTGATGGGATACGGCGTCCACGTCTCGCCTTGCCAACGCCACATCCGGCCTTCGGCGCCGAGCGGATCGCCGGGGGGGGCGAACTGCCCGACCGCCCAGCCCGATTCAGGGCTGAGCAGATCGATGTCCTCGACGATCGTGCCCGGTTCTTGGGCCAGGCTGCGGGTCCACGCGCCCTCGATGTCGCCACCGACAAACCCGTCGCGAATCGCAATGCCGCCGGCCCAGCCCTGACCCTCGACAACCGCGTCGACGGTGGTCAGCTGCTTGACGGGCGGCCACACCCAAGCGCCGGGCCCGCTCGAAGGCGCCGAGGTCACTGTAGTGCCTGGCCCGAACACCCAGGCTTCGGTTGGGGAAACGGCGCTAAGCCAGCGATACACGAGGCCGCCGAGGTCCTCCCCCAACGGGCCCGCCTCGAACCCGACCGTCTCAAGCGCGCCGTCACGCACGCGCAGCGGTCGGTCGTTGCCGAGCACCACCGCCGTGTCGCCCAGCCAGGCCAGAGAGCGATACCGTACGTCCACCGAGCCGATCTCACGCCACGTGCCGTCCCGATATTCGGCCAATACGCGCCCTGCAGCCAAACCATGATTCGGGGTGAGGAAGGAAACATCCTCCCAAGAACGGGTTTCGGGGGCGCTCTCGTCGATGGTCCAACCCTGCGCCGTTCTGTGGAGCAGCTGGCCGTTGGCCGTCGCCGCCCACGCTTCCGTCGGGGAGACGGCGCTCACGGACAAAATGCGCGATGCCCCAACCGCACGCGGCAACGTCTCCTTCGACCAGAACGTGCCGTCCCATCGGTATATGCTCGCGATCTCACCGACGGCCCAACCGGCTTCCGCGCTCCAAAGGTCGATATCGAGCAGGTCTTCGTCGCCGATCGTGCCCGCGTCGTTCCACTCCCGGCCATCAAAGCCCCACTGCTTGCCGTCCTCCCCGACCGCGATGCCATGGCCGGGGCCGCTGAGATCGAGAGCGCGCAGCCGCAGGCCTGAGACGAAAGACACCGCACGCCATACGCCGTCCTTCACATGCACGAAGGCCGTCTGCTGCTGCCTCC
Source organism: Anaerolineae bacterium (assembly GCA_029262755.1). Lineage (GTDB taxonomy): Bacteria > Chloroflexota > Anaerolineae > Epilineales > Epilineaceae > JAJCYU01. Next base: position 14,793 of record JAJCYU010000237.1, on the reverse strand, counting down.
CAGGCGCAAGCGACACCTCGATGGCGTCCAGCCCCCATGCTTCCTCCGGTGAAACGGCCACCAGGTCCTGGAGGCTGCGGAAGCCACCGTAGTGCACCGTCCATGTCGGTAAACCATGTTCCGCTACCGGTGGCAATGCACCAAGGGCCGCACCTCGCGGCGCAACAAGGCCGAAGAGTACGGCGGCTGTGAGCGCGATGCGCTTCGCGAGTCGGCCGATTCCTCCGGGCTGGCCACCACGTCGCTCCACGTTTCGGCGGGCATTCATGCGCGGCCTCCTGGGTTCGTGTTCCGTCGCCCATACCGTCGGCCCTCGCGGCCTCGGCGTCTGTCGACGGTGGGTGGGATTGGGACGACGGATGTCGCGGTCGCGGGCTGGCGTCATCGCGAAGGGCCGGTTTGGTCGGCGACTCGCGCCTCGGTATGCAACCAGGGTGGGAGCCATGATGCGCGGCGGCAAAGGCCACGGTCAAGGTGCATGTCAAGCGGAAGACAAATGGGATTGCGAGAGCAGAACAGATGTTCTATACTCGGTTCGTCTGACCCGACCACCACCGCGCCGAATCCCGCAAGGAGCGCGCCACCATGGCTCCCGCCCGTCCACCCGATCGCAGCGATGCCGGGCGACCCGAACGATGGGCCGTTCGCCCAACTGCCCAGCGAGCCGAATCGTGGACCGATGGTCCTTTCGACGGTCCTTCCCATCGACCAGCCGATCGTCGATCCGAGAGACGGTCTCAGTCATGGATCGACCCATGGCCGGAGGAGAGTTCGGACCGTCCGGCGGATCCGCGGTGGGCGCGCCGCGCTATCTGGCTGCTCTCGTCGCTGTTCGTTGCCGACCGCACATCCGTCTATGGGCATGCAGCGGCGATCCAGTCCACGCTTCGTCGTTGGGTGGGTCGCGCCGTGCTCGCCGCGTTCGTGGCTTTGGCGGGGATCGCGCTCCTACGCGAGGGCAGGGCGCATCGCGCGGCGGCAGAGAATGGGCGCGGAGTGTTCGAAGCGGAAGGAGCGAACGCGTTCACGGGAGCGTACGCCGGGACGGCGGGTGCCGGCGCGGATGATGTGCGCCCGGCGCTGGTCGAAGGAACGGACGATGCGACCGACGAAGAGCGGGCGGCCCTACGCAACGAGGCGGACGCCCGTTTGGTCGCAGGCGCCACGGAACCTGGTTTGGCAGTCGTGCTGCGCCTCGGAACGCGCCGCGTTCACCAGACGGCGTTCACCGTGGCGCTTGAGCAACCCGGCCGGCCGCTCGTGCCGTTGATCGGCCATACGGAGCCGGACGGCATCGCGCCCCCGCTGCGTTTGCCGCCGGGACTCTCCGGGCGATTCGACGTGACGCTTCGCGTGCCGGGCTTCTTGCCCGCACGCGCGCTCGGCGTCGAGCTCGGAAGCGGGGTGGCGATCGTCGATTTCTCCGCAGGCGGCGTCACCCCGTTGCGTGCCGGTGATCTCGACGGGGATGAACGGATCGGCACGCGCGACGCATGGACGTGGCTGCGCAGGCGCAAGTCCGTGGGCGGTGGATGGGGCGCGGATCTCGACGGTGACGGGACCGTATCGTCGGCCGACCTGCGCCTCTTGTGGGCCAACCGCACCCGCTGACCCACGCCCGCCGGCGCGGGGGCTGCTACAATCCGCCGCCATGCTCGCCGCCTTGACCGCCGCGCCGGCGGCCCTGCTGTTTCTCGGATCTTGGCCTCGCCTTGTCGCGCGTTTGCCGCGCCGCTGGCGCGTGGCGGCTCCGGCCGTTGCCGCGTTGCTCGCCGTCGCGAGCGCGGCGGCTCTCGGCATCGCCCTGGTGTTGGGCGGAGGCGAGAGCGCCGTGTTGCCGCTCTCTCCGTGGTCGGGTGCGGTCTTTGACGCGCGCCCAGAGCTGCGTGTCGATGCCCTGAGCGCCTTGTGCCTGTTTCTCATTGGCCTCTCTGCGCTCGTCGCGGTTTTGCGCGGCATCGGCGAAGGCCCTGTCGCGGAGAGCGTGCTTGCGTACGATTCGGACGACGCGGTTGCCACGGATCGCGCTCCACAGGAGGCGAACCGCGAAGGGGGCTTGCGCGCATCGTTGGCCGTCTCCGCCGCAGCCGCATTGTTCGTCGCCGCGTCCCGGTCCCCGCTCGGCCTCGCGCTGGCGTGGATCGTGTTCGACCTTGCCCTTGCTGGGCCGGCAAAGGGGGGACGTCGCTCTCTGCTCGGTGGGCAAATCGGGCTGTTCCTTGCGCTGGCAGGGCTGACCGGTGCGGGACGCGCCTACCTCGTGGCAGCCGGCGCCGTCCGCGCCGGCCTGTATCCGCTCTCGTGGTCGGTCCCCCGTTGTGGTGAGGGCCGTCCGTGGCGTGCTCTCGGCGTCCGCCTGCCCGCTACGATCGCGGGCCTCCACCTGGCGTTCGTTGCGGGAGAAGGCTTGCGCCGCGGCGCCGGCATCGATCGCGCGACCCTGGTCGCCGGCATGGTCGCAGTAGCGTTCGGCGCCGCCCATGCCTTCCTGGCCAAGGATCGGAGCCGCTCCCTGGAGTGGACCACCACCGCGCAAGCGGGTCTCGTGCTCTTGGCCCTCAGCCTGAACGATCCGATCGGGCGTGCGATCGCAGTGACGCTCCTCGTTGCACAGGTACTCAACGGCATCGTGCGTCACGGCGCAGAGGGACTGGCCGGGCAACAGACCGGGCGGCTCGCCTCGCGCCTCACTGCGGCGGCGCTCGTGGGCATTCCGCCCACGTTGGGCTTCTGCGCGCGGTGGCTGCTCTACGACAACCTGCTCGCCCGCGGTCAGCGTTCGGCGCTCGCCGCGTTGGCCGTCGCCGTCGTCGGCGCCGCGCTGCTGGCCGCGCCCGCGCGCCCGCAATGGCGGCCTGCTCCCGCGCCGCGCCGCGCCGGCAAGGCCCTGGCGGGTCTGCTGCTCGGCGTTGCGGTGGCCGAGCTTGCGTTGGGCATCGGCTTTCCCGCGATCAGTTGGATCGCACAGGCTACCGGGGCCAGCCGGTTGCCCCACCCGCTCGGCCTGCTCGCGTCCGGGCTCGTGCTTCCGTTTGGTGAGGACGCCGCGTCGGGGCTCGATGCCCTTCGTCCCGTCGGCGAGGTTCTGCTCCGACTGCTGTTGATCGGCATCGCGCCCTTGGTTGGCTGGGCCCTGCGACGGATCATCGCCCGCCGCACCGCCGTGCCGCGCGTCCTGCGTGCCGGGCTCACGATCGCACCTGCATTCGAATTGCTGCTGCAGGCGACGCTGCGAATCGGCGCCGTAGCCCAACTGCGCTCGGGGCTTGTCGAGGGGCGCAGGGCCATGGCGATCACGCTCCTCGGCGCCGCCGTGCTCGCTGCCGCGTTGCTCGGGCCGCCGGCACAGGCGGGCGGATCGTGGCCGGCCATTGGCGCGTGGCCGCTGATCGTGCTGGCCGCGCTCGCGACCGGCGCGCTGCTCCTGATGCGTGCCCGGCTGTGGACGCTTGGGGCGATCGTGCTCGGCCATGTGGTGGCTGCGCTCCACCTTGCTCTCTCCGGCGCCCCCATCTTTGTGGCCGCCGTGCAGCTGCTCGTCGGCGTGCTCGCTGCGGGCATGTTGGCCATCAGCGTGATGCAGGCGCCGGTCGATCGACGGCTGGCCGAAGCGGCGCGGCGCCTGCGCGCCCTGCGTGCGCGGGGGCTCGCCCCCAACGCCGCGCTGGCAGAGCGCCACGGCGAGCGGCTCACGCTCGTGCTCGCCCTGGCCATGGCCGTCAGCGTGGCCATCGGCATGCCCCAATCCACCCATATTGCGGGCCTGGCCGGACGCGAGCTTGCACCGGCCATCGTGCTCCTCATGGGAGGGCTGCTCGCCGTGCTGTTCGCGCGGGGTGTTCTTGAGCTCTCGGCCGGCGTGCTCCTGTCCCTGACCGGCTTCGAGGCGATCTACGGCCTCGTCGATGCCGGACTGCTCGTCACCGGAGTGCTCGCCGTCGTCCAGCTGCTGTTCGCCGTGGTCGCCTCCGCGTTTGTCGGCAGCAGCCCAACCGTGGTGGTCAGCAGCGGCTCGAGCACTGGGGACGACCCAGCCGAAGCCATGCCCGACGTGCAGCCGGAGGTGCCATGATCGGCCTGGCGGTCCTCGCGGCCATCGTCATTCTGCCCGTCGCGGTTTCCGCCGCGTGCGCGCGCTTCGGACCGAGGCGGGGCTTGCCGCTCTCCACAATCGCGGCCCTAGCGCTCGTCGTGCTCGCCTCCATCGCGGTCACGGACGTCGAGTTGCCCTTGCTCGCCGGACGCTCCCTACGCATGTCGCCCATCGCGCAGATGGGCATCCAGCTGCTCGCGTTGGTCATGCTCGGTTGGGTGATGGCGCTCAATGGCCGGTCCGCATCGGTGATCGGGCATTGGCTGCCCGTCGCCTGGCTATCTCTAGGTGGGCTGGTGCTATCGCTGCTGGTCAGCGCGCTGCCGCTCGCCCTGCTCGGCTTCGTCGCAGCCGGCATGTTGTGGGCCTTCGGTCTGCCTCCGGAGGAACGTCGTGCCTCCTCCGGTGCGGTGCTGCGCTACACGGCCTTGTTGGCCCTCGCGGTCCCCTTGTTGTTGCCGGCCTACCGGTTGGCCGCGCAACGCACCGTGTCTACACCCGAACTCGAACGCATCGTGTTGGCGCTCGCGGTGCCGGGCTTCGCCCTCGTGCTCGGCCTGCTGCCCCTACACGCCTGGACGATCAGCGTGGCAAGCGGCGCGCCGCGGGAGATGCTGCTCGGGGTCACCGGCATCGTTCAGACAGCCGGTTTCGTGCTGCTGCTACGCACCTTCGAAGAACACCCTTGGCTGACGGCACAGGCGGGCGCACCCCTGATCCTAGGCGGCGCGTTCTCCGCCCTGGTCGGCGGCTGGCTCGCGGTCTCCGCCCGGCGCCAGGACCCGGATGACTGGCTCGTGTATGCCTTGGTCGCTCACAGCGGGATGATGATGGTGGGCCTTGGCACGCAGTCGCGCGCTGCTGCGGTCGGCGTGACCCTACTGCTCTTCGCGCGCGTCCTCGCCATCTTGTTGCTGGCCGTCGCGCCCCGCGTGTCGGGAACCCAACGACGGATCGCGGTGGCCGGCGCAACCATGGCATTGGCCGGCACCCCCGGTTTGGCCGGCTTCCCCGGCCTGTGGCTGGTCCTGCGGCGTCTACTCGAAACGTCCGACGAGCTGCCGCCGCTGCCCGGCAAGCAATGGGTGCCCCTTGCCATCCTTGCCGCGAGCGGGCTGCTGTTCGCCACGGCCCTTCGCCGCTGGCGCGATCCCCTGGCCGGAATCGAGTCCGCCGAAGCAGCGCCCGACGGCGCCGCCGGCACCGCAAGTGGCAACGATGCTGCGGTCGAAGCGGATGGTTCCGATGCGCGCGCCCCGTCAGCCGCGCACGCCGAACACGATCCGGATCGCGTCGCCGAACGTGGTCCTGCGCCGGAGTCGATGGCAGGAGACGGTCCTGCGGAGGATTCGACCGCTACCGCGCGTAGCGCCCATCCCAAGGACACCGCCGCCGGCACGGGCGCGGACCAAATCACCGCGCCGGCCGAAGACGTGCCGCCCGAAGACGCGCCGGCCGACGTCGACCTCGGCGCGCAGCGGGCGGTCTGGGTGCTCCTGGGTCTCCTGGTGGCGGCAGGATTCGCACCCCAATGGCTCGCAGGGCCCTTCGACCGAGCGCTCGCCCGCATGTTCTTCCTGCTCGACTGACGGGGGTAGCAGGCCCGGTGTACCATCGAGCGCATGCATTGGCCGTCCGTAGCAACTCGGAGGATCACCCTGGTCGCTCCATGTCACCCTTGATCGGATCGCGGGTCAACGCGCACGCTGATCAATCCCTGCCCGCCACCACGGGCCCCTCAGGCCCCACGGGCCTGTGCGGCCAAGGGCGGACGTCACTTCTGCGCGCGTGGCCACGATCGGAGCCCGTGCTGTGTGATCGACCGTCGCCTCACGGTCGCCATGCCGGCAGCGAGCGCGGCGGGATCGGCGCGGCCGGCGCTGGTCGTGCGACCGGCGCTTCTCGTACGGCCGGCGCGACCCACGCTGCTCGCCCGAACCACGCTGCTCCTGCGACCGGCGCGACCCACGCTGCTCGCACGGCCGTCGCACCGGCCGTGCAGCGAGTGCCCGCGTGAGAGGCGCGACGCGCCTCCTCTGGGGCTTGTGCGCGCTCCTGGTTCTGACGGGCGGGCTGCCCTTGCTCGGCATGGCCGGTGCCGCGTTGCTCGCGCCCTTGGCGGCGGGCTGGAGCTTGCTCTTTGGGTGGTTGCAGGCTCCGCTGGCTGCGGGGTTGTTGGTGGTCGGCGCGTGGCTCGGCGTTTGGCTCGCACAGGGGAATCAGGATCCATGGCGCTTGCCGTGGGGGCGAGCGCTCGCGGTGGAGGTCGTCGTGGTGGGCGCCGTAGCCTTGCTCGCCCTGTCACTCGATGCCGGCGGACGGGTGGGTTGGGCACTGGCCGAGTCTTCCCGGCAGGCGGTGGGCGCATTCGGTGCCGTGGTCGTGTGGGCAACGGCCGGTATCGTGGGCGCACTGCTGACCTTCCGCATCGGGACGGACCGGCTGGCCGCCTGGTTCGAATCCGTGGCGACAGCGTTGGACGAGCCGGCCGGCTCAGGCGATCCGCAGGGCGAAGACGGCGGGGCGCGCCAGGACATGCCAACCACCGCTTCTGCCCGGGCGCGCAGTCCGAGAGGTTCCGGCACGCATGCGCCGGCGGCGGATCAAGCGGGCGGCCGCGCGGTGCGGGCGCAGGAGTTGCTCGCGCGCAACGCCGGTACCCGACCCGGCGCCGCGGAATCCGGTGGGCAGGCACAGAGCCAGGCGCCTCAGCCCGGCGCCCCCACGGATTCCGCGACAAGCGATGCTCCCGCGCCGGCGCTGCCCGCCCGACCCTCGCTTGCGCCCGGACACGCGCCTCCCCTACGTCTGGCGCGCGGCCGTGCGTCCACCGCACGCCGCGTCGGGCGTGCAACGGCGCTGCCGGAGATCGCGCTCCTGGGCGAGGACGAGGTCGGCGCGCTCGATAGCGAGGGCTTGCGCGCGATCGCTGAGCGCATCGAGCAGACGCTCGAGGGCTTCGGCGTGCCCACCCAAGTAGTCGAGATCGAGCACGGGCCCACCGTCACGCGGTTTGGGCTCGTGCCGGGCACGTTCGAGCGCGCCGGCGAGACCCGGCGCGTCAAGGTCGCGCGGATCACCGCGTTGCGCGACGATCTGGCGTTGGCCCTTTCCGCACCCTCGATTCGCATCGAGGCGCCCGTCCCCGGCAAAGCCATGGTGGGCATCGAGATCCCCAATCCGGAGACAGCCGCGGTCGGTCTGGCCGGGTTGCTGCGCGATCGGCGCTTCCGTGCGTCGGCCGCCAAGAGCGGGCTGACGTTGGCTCTCGGGCGGGACGTCTCCGGCGGTGTAGCCGCGGCCGACCTGGCGAAGATGCCGCATCTGTTGATTGCAGGGGCAACGGGCAGCGGCAAGAGCGTCTGCCTCAACACGATCCTGGCCAGCCTGCTCTTCCAGAACACGCCCGATATGCTGCGCTTGGTGCTCGTGGATCCGAAGCGGGTGGAGCTCTCGCAGTTCAAGCGCCTGCCGCATCTGGTTGCGCCCGTGGTGACAGACGTCGTGGAGGTCGTAGGCGCTTTGCGCTGGGCGGCGGCGGAGATGGACCGCCGCTACAAGGCCTTCGCAGAGCGCGGCGCGCGCGACCTGAAGACCTACAATCGCAAGCTGCCCACCGGCGAGCCCGCGCTGCCGCGCATCGTGGTGGTCATCGACGAGCTGGCCGATCTCATGCTGCAAGCGCCCGGGGAAACGGAGCCCTTGTTGACGCGTCTGGCGCAGCTGGCCCGCGCCACGGGCATCCACCTGATCGTGGCCACGCAGCGTCCATCGACGGACGTGATCACGGGTCTGATCAAGGCGAACTTCCCGGCGCGCATCGCTTTCGCGGTTTCGAGCTCCACGGACTCGCGCGTGATCCTCGACCGACCGGGCGCAGAAGCCTTGCTCGGCAGCGGCGACATGCTCTTCCAGCCGCCGGACGCTCCCAACGCTCGCCGTCTGCAAGGCGCGTTCGTCAGCGACGGCGAGCTGGAACGGCTCATCGCATTCTGGAAGGACTCCCCGTGGGCGCCCCCGCCCCGATTGCCACCGTGGGACGATCTGATCCCGCCCGATGATCCCGAAGAAGCGCTCTACGAGGAGGCGGTTGCCGTCGCCCTGACGGTGTCCCGCGTGAGCGCATCACTACTGCAACGGCGGCTGAAGCTCGGCTACGGCCGCGCCCGCGCGCTCTTCGACCGCATGCAGCGCGAGGGCCTCGTGGACGACGAGGGCAAGCCGGACCGCGGCCCGGACCCGGAGGAGGTGCGCAGCTGGGATCCTGCGCCGGAGGAGCCGTCGAAGCCCGAGGGCAACGTGGTGAATCAGCCGGCCGCCGAGGAAGCGACACCCCCCGCGCAGGACGAAGACTGGGAAGCGATGGCCGGCGCGTCCTCCCCTGAGGTCGACGAGGGCTGGGAGCCGGTCGCCCGTATACGGACGACCCCGGATGCCATAGCAGACGCGCCACCCACCGTAGCCGAACGCGGCGCTACCGAACCTGGCACCGCCGAATCCGGCGCCGGCGAGACCGGTGCCGACAAACCCCGCACCGACGAACCCCGCGCCGGAGCGAACAGCACCGCCGATGCCGGCGCAAGCGCTATTACGAACGAAGTAGGGAAGGATGACGATGTCGAGAACGGCGAGAACGAGAACGACGTCGACGACGACACCGGCGAGAACGGCGAGAACGGCGAGAGCGAGAACGGCGAGAGCGACGACGACGAGGGCGGCGACATGTCGTGGGTCGATTCGGAGTTCAGCTCCTGAGCCGGCAAATGGGTGCGGAGGTTTCGGAGGGCCGAGGCGGCCCGGTATAATCCGCCCGCGCGTGGCGCAAACATCGCATCGGGACGTATAGGGAGAGAGCAATGGCCGGTCACTCCAAGTGGGCCAACATCAAGCACCGCAAGGAGCGGCAGGACGCCAAGCGCGGCAAGAGCTTCACCAAGCTCGCGCGGGCGGTCAGCGTCGCAGCGCGGGAAGGTGGTGGCGACCCGGAGATGAACTTCGCGCTGCGCCTGGCCGTGGACAAGGCCCGTGCCGGCAATATGCCCAACGACAACATCGAGCGTGCGATCGCCAGGGGCACCGGCGAGGGCGGTGACGAGCAGGTCGAGCGGATCGTGTACGAGGGCTACGGGCCGGCGAGTTCCGCCATCATCGTCGAGGTCACGACGGACAACCGCAACCGTACGGTCGGCGAAGTGCGCAATATGTTCGCCAAGAACGGCGGCAATCTCGGCCAGGACGGCAGCGTCGCCTGGCAGTTCGAGCAGCGAGGCATGATCCTGGTTCCCGCCGAAGGCATCGACCCAGACGATCTTGCGCTCGAGGCCATCGACAAGGGCGCGGTCGACGTGGAGGTCGACGCCGAGACCGTGACGGTGTACACGGAGGTCGTGGACTTTGCGCGGGTCAAGGGCGCGCTCGCCGATGCGGGTTACGCGACCGACGACGCGGAGCTCGCGATGATCCCGACCACGCCTGTCGAGCTGGATGCCAAAAAGACCGTTCAGGTTCTGAAGTTCGTCGACAAGCTCGAGGAGCTCGACGACGTCGACAAGGTGTGGACGAACATCGACATCACCGATGAGGCCGCGATGGCCTACGGCGAGGAGGACTGATCCGGCCCCGCCCGATCAGCCCTTCAGCCGCGTTGGGATGGCCGTCGATGACCCCGTCCTCGATCGCTTCGCTCGACCCGTTGCAGCGGTCATGACGCGCAACAATCCGGAATCCCCGCGCTCTTCCAAATCCAAGGGCCCGGCGAGATCCCCGTCCGCGGCGCCGACGCCCGCCGCGCGCGTATCGTCCGCTGCGCCCCTGCGCGTGCTTGGCATCGACCCCGGTACGGCCACGACCGGCTTCGCGTTGGTCGTCGAGGGTCGGGTGGGCGGCGGCGCCGACGAGCCGACCCTCGTGGACTGCGGGGTGATCCGCACGAAGGCCGGCGTACCGATGCCGCAGCGTCTGGTGCAGATCCACGAAGCGCTCTGCCAGCTCATCGAGGAACTTCGTCCGGATGCGGTAGCCGTCGAGGAGCTCTTTTTCTCCGCCAACGTCACGACGGCGATCAGCGTCGGTCAGGCGCGGGGCGTGATCCTGCTCGCGGCGGCAAGCGCGGGCTTGCCGGTGGCGGAGTACAAGCCGAACGTCGTCAAGCAGGCGGTGAGCGGCTATGGCGGCGCCGACAAGCGGCAGATGCAGGAGATGGTGCGGATGCTCCTGCGCCTGGCCGAGGCGCCGCGTCCGGACGATGCGGCCGACGCCGTTGCGATCGCGCTCTGCCCTCTGCAGATGGGCTGGATGGCGAGCCTCTGAGGGCTAGCCACGCACGACTAGGCGGCACGATCTACATGGGTTGCACGTAACGTCTCGTGTGCCGCGCAGCCGGAACCTGTCGCCTTCGCCAGTGTGACCACTGCACAAAATGGAACGCTGCTCCTGTCGATCCCGAGGTGTTGGTCGGATCGCCTGGCGGGTACGCTTGGTGCATAGGCTCGACGCCCCGCCCCACGGCGGTAAGGGCCTTTTGGAAAAACCCCCTTTCAACCCATTTGGAGGTACTACATCATGGCTGACCCACGAGACCAACTTCAGCAGTACGTGAGCGACATGTGTGCCCTGCAGCGTCACGTTCACGAGGCGCTCGAGACGCAGGCCGACGACGAGGACGTGCAGGGCCACGCCGAGGCCGCGGCGGCGATCCGCTCCGCGGAGCGCGTTGTGAAGCGCCAGTTCGAGGATCTCGAGCAGCACCTGGATTCGATCGGCGGCGACGGTCTGTCGCCGGTGAAGGACGCGGTCGCCGAGGTCTCGGGTTTCGTGGCCGGCGTCATCGGTCGCAACCGAACGCAGCAGGTTTCCAAGATGCTGCGCGACGACTTCGCGGCCCTGAACCAGTCGGCGATCAGCTACCAGATGCTGGACGCGACGGGCCGTGCGCTGGGCAGCCAGGCTACCTGCGACCTGTGCAAGACGCACGTCGATCAGCTCAAGCCGGTACTGCGCGAGATTACCAAGGCCGTGAGCCCTGTTGTGGCACGCGAGCTGGCCGACGACATCGAGTCGCTCGGCGACGTGGCCGAGGCCGTGGCGCGCGAGACGCGGGATCTGATCTACGCGTAGCTGGAAGGACCGGTGCTTGGACGCCGAGCGGGACGAGCCTTAGCGGTCACCCTGGGAACAGGAAGCATGGAGTAGATCAGGAAGCAGGACGTACTCGAGGTGCGAATCGCGAGAGCGGAAGTACGAAGAGGGGCCGAGCGATTGCTCGGCCCCTCTTTACTGTTGTTCGAATTGATCCGTATCCCTTGGCCCTTCCGGTTGCTTCAACGCGCATCGCCCAAACGCTGGATATGCGCGCCTACTCGCTTTCCTCACCCGCTACCTGCGCCGCAATGATCTCCTGCTGCACGTTGTGCGGCACCGGTGAATAGTGAGAGAATTCCGCCGTGTAGTGGCCCCGGCCCTGGGTCATCGAGCGTAGATCGGTCGCGTAGCGCTGGATCTCCGCCAAGGGAACCTGTCCCTTCACGATGGCTCGTTGTCCGACCTGCTCCGTGCCCTGCACCATGCCGCGACGCCCGTTCATATCACCGAGAACATCGCCCATCTGTGCCGACGGCACCACCACGGTGATGTCGTATACGGGCTCGAGCAGAGCCGGTCCGGCATCGCGCATGGCCTGCTTGAATGCTTCCCGACCTGCAATCTGGAAGGCGATGTCCTTCGAATCGACCGGATGCTCTTTGCCGTCGAACACAATGGCTTTCGTGTCGACCACCTCGCAGTTGGCGATCACGCCCTCGGTGAGCACTTGGCGGATGCCTTTTTCGATCGACGGAATGTACGTGGAGCTGATGCTTCCGCCCCGCACCTCGCTCGTGTAGCTGAAACCATCGCCTCGGGGTACCGGCTCGACGCGAAGATGGACCTCCGCGAACTGGCCGGAGCCGCCCGACTGCTTCTTGTGGCGGTACACGGCCTGGGCGCGCTTCGTAACCGTCTCTTGGTAGGGCACGCGCGGCAACGCGGTTTCGACGGCCACCCCGAATTTATCTTTGAGCGCGTGCACAGCGACGTCGATGTGGGCGTCACCCATACCGGATAGGACCAACTGCCGAGTGGAGCCGACGAACTCGCTGCGGAAGGTCGGATCCTCCTCGAGCAGGCGTTGCAGGGCTTGGCCGAGCTTGGGTGCGTCCAGCGGGGTTGCCGGGGTCAGCGCCACGGAGAACACGGGCTGTGGGAGGGTGACATCCGGCATCGTGATGGCTTGATCGCGATCGACCAGACAGTCGAAGGTCTGTGTCTCGTTCAGCTTGGCCACGGCGCCGATGTCGCCGGCCACGATGCGTCCCGTGGTCATCTGCTCCTTGCCGCGCACGTGGTAGACGGGGCCGATGCGCTCTTCTTCGTCTCGCGTGACGTTGAACGCGCGCGAGTCGGCCTCCAGGATGCCGGAGTACACGCGCAGGTATTGCAGCTTGCCGACATAGGGGTCGGCTTGCGTCTTGAAGATCCGTGCCACGAGCGGCCCCGACGTGTCCGCGGCCAGCGCGACCTCGTCGCCGCCCATCTCGCCAGAACGCGGCTTCGCATCCGCCGCCGTGGGCGCCTGCACGAGCAACGAATCCATCAACGCCTTCACGCCCAGCGCCTTCGTGGCCGACGTGAAGAACACGGGCACGTACTTGCCGCGCCCGGCCCCGACCTCGAGCCCGTGGCGAATCTCGTCGTTGGTGAGCTCCTCGCCGTCGAGAAACTTCATGATGAACTCGTCGTCCGACTCCGCCGCCGCCTCGACGATCGCCTCGCGCATCGTGTCGGCCTTGGCCAGGACCTCCGCGGGGATGTCGCCGTTCTTGCCCTTCTCGCCTAGGCTGGCCTTCTCACCGATCAGGCGGTAGATGCCCTGAAAGTCATCGCCCTGACCCATCGGCAGCTGCAAGGGGACGAAGCGTGCGTCGAAGCTCTCCCGTAGGTCGGCCAGCACCCGCTCCCAACGGGCCGTATCGCGGTCCATCTTGTTGATCACGACCACGCGCGGCTGGTTCAGCCGGTCGAGCTCCTGCCAAGCGATCTCGGTGCCGACCTCCACGCCGGCAACACTGTCCACCACCACCACGGCCATGTCGGACACCTGCAGTCCGCTGATCACGTCCCCGATGAAGTCGGCGTAGCCGGGCGTGTCGATCACGTTGATCTTCGTGCCGTCATGCTCGACGGGCAGGACGCCGGTGTGGATCGAGATGCCGCGCCGGACCTCTTCCTCGTCGTAGTCGGACACCGTATTGCCGTCCTGCGTGGTGCCCATGCGTGTGCTGGCGCCCGTCAGGTAGTGCATCGCTTCCGCGAGGGCGGTCTTTCCAGCGCCGCTATGCCCAACGAGGGCGATGTTGCGGATCTTGTCCGCGGAGTACTCCTTCATGGCTCGTACGACCTCCTGGGACGACAAGGCGGCGCGTCGCAACGTCGGTCATGGTCATGGCCATGACGGTCAGCCGTCGACGGGCCGCGCGGAAATTGAGTGTGCCCGACTCCGATGTGGTTGCGCGACCTCGGCCGCGCAACCGCTTTCTAGGCGCAGATCGCCAGTATACCCCGGTGGCCCCGCACGCTGCCAGCAGCCCCCGGAGCGCCTACCTTAGGCCCGTTCCGTGCGCCGGTGAAGGCGATACGAGCGTCGGCTGCGGACGCGCGAGCAGCGCCTCGGCGAGCGTCGCTGGAGCGGCGAGCGGAGAGGCGGGCGGCAGCGTCGTGCCGAGGAAAACCACGTACGCGCCTCGTCGAAATGCGACCGCGTGGTAGGCCGGCGAGCGCCAGCCGACCGCCTCGTCGGCCTCCGCAAGGGCGACGGGCTCGGTTTCCAGCTGAAACGAGGACGCGAGAAGGCCCACCGCGCGCCCGGTCATCAGGCTCTGGGCCTCCGCCGGATCGTCGTAGACCAATGTGATCGAGGTCACGACGGCACCGGTGTCCCCGTCGCGCCACGCGGCGCCGAAGCGGTCCGTGGGGACCGCGAGCCCAGGGATTCCCCGTGCATAGCGCGCCACCGTGTCGAGATCGATGGGAGGCGGCACGCGCTGCCACCCATCGCCCAGCTCCGCGCGCCCGACGGTCCAGGCGGCGGATCGCCCCAGTCCCCGGCCGCCGCCGGGGCTCATGGCCAGCCAGAGCACGCCGAGGGCGAACAGCCCCCCCAGCGCCAGCCACCCCTTTCGTCTCCTGCGCGGTGTCTCGTTCACGGCGCGCGATGATAGCATGATCGACCATGCTGACCGTCGATCCACAAAGGCCGGATCCCGATTCGATCGCCCGCGCCGCCGCCGTCCTGCGCGCCGGCGGGCTCGTCGCGTTCCCGACGGAGACCGTATACGGCCTCGGTGCGCACGCCTTCGACGAGGCCGCGGTTCGCCGCATCTTCGCCGCCAAGGGCCGCCCCTTCGCCGATCCGATCATCGTCCATGTGCTGGGCGAAGCGGAGCTCGACCGCTTGGCGAGCCGGATGCCCGCGAGCGCAAGGCTGCTTGCGCGGGCGCTTTGGCCGGGCCCCTTGACCCTGATCGTGCCTAAAGCGGCCGTGGTGCCGGACGTGGTGACCGCCGGGCGCGGTAGCGTTGCCGTACGCGCGCCGAGCCACCCGGTGGCGCGGGCGCTGCTGGCCGCGGCCGGCCTGCCGATCGCCGCGCCCAGCGCCAACCCCTTCG
>JAJCYU010000236.1 GCA_029262755.1 Anaerolineae bacterium | reverse complement strand
CGGAGGCCGATGGCCCAAGGTTGTCGACCTGGAGGCTGAAGACCACCTGGCCGCCCGCTGCCACCGGGTTCGGTGTAACGGACTTGTCCATGCGAAGGTCCGCCGAACGGCGTACCGTTACGGTTGCGCTATCGCTGTCATTGCCTGCCGCAGGATCGTCCTGATCGGCCGACGCCGCAGCGCTGTTGGTCAAGCTCGTCCCGTCCGCCAACTCGGCGGGCAGGTCGACGGTGATCACTACGCTGCGCTCAGCGCCATCCACGATGGTACCGAGATCGCAGGTCAACGTCGGCAGGCCGCTTGTGTCGCAGCCGCCGTCGTCGCCCAAGTAGATCACGCCGTCGGGCAGGACATCGGTCAGGACCACGTTCGTCGCATTGGCCGGTCCCTCGTTGCGCACCGAGACGGTGTACACGAGCGAGCTACCTGCGAGAGGCTCGTCCACGTCGGTCACCTTCGTCACCGCAAGGTCGGCGTCGGTCTGCGTGCCGGGATCCACCGTCAACGTGATGTCGTCCGTGTCGTTGCCGGAGTTCGTATCATCCGTCGCCGCGGACACCGTGGCGCCATTGATGATCTGCTGGCCGCCCGTTGCCGCCGGATCGACCACCGTCACCAACGCGACCGCCCCGAACTCGCCCGCCTTGACCATGCCGATGCCGCAGGTCACGGTCGGCAGCGAGCTCGTGTCGCAGCCCGCGTCGTCGGACACATAGGTCAGTGCCGCCGGCAGGGTGTCTGCGATGGTTACGTTCGTCGCGTCCGAGGGGCCGTTGTTGTCCACCCGGAGGGTGAAGGTCACGGTCTCGCCCGCGAGCGGCGTCGTATCGCTTGCCGACTTGGACATGGCGAGGTCCGCTACGGTCGGGGCGTTGACCACAACCGAGGACGTGTCGCTGTTGTCGTTGCTATCGGGATCGGGCTCTTCGGCCCGAGCCCGCGCCAGGTTGGTCAACGCCGTGCCGTTGGCGAGGCCGGCGTCCACCTGAACGGTGATCGTCACCTTGCGCGTTGCGCCCGCGGGCAGCATGCCCAGGTCGCAACCCGCGGCCAACGCTCCGGCGCCGCAGCCTGCCGAGTCGGCGACGTAGATGGCGCCTGCCGGCAGCGTATCGGTCATGATGACGGTCGAGGCGTCCGATGGACCGGCGTTCTTGATGCTCGTCACCCAATCGAAGACCTCGCCGACCGTCGGCGTCAGGTTGGCCGCGTCCTTGCGAACCGCGAGGTCCGCGCGACGGCCGGCCCGTACCACGGCTTCCGACTGGTTGTTACCCGGGTTCGGGTCGATCACCCCGCCCTGTGTCAGGCCGGCGAAGCCCATGCTTCGGGCCGCCATGACATCGAAGGCACCACCGCTGCTACCCGGCCCAACGGCGGCCACGTTGATCAGCGATGTACCGCTGGTCACGTCCGGCTCCACGAAGGTCTCCAAGATGAAGCTCTTCGTCTGCCCGGCCACCATCGCGCCGAGGTCACAGATGAGCAAGCCGGAGTCGAGGCCGATCTCGATGCAGCTGTCCGTGTCGCTGACGTAGGACAGACCGCTGGGCAAGGTGTCGGTCACCAGCACCCGCGCAACCGCGCTTGGGCCCAGGTTCTGGACCTCGATCGTGTAGCTCAGGTTGCCGCCCGCCACCACGACCGGCGTGTTCGCCGTCTTCGTGATGCGCAGGTCGGCCTGACCGCCGCCGCCACCGCCGTCGTTGTTGACGGTGGTGAAGACGAAGTCGAGGTTGTCATCCGGCGTCGGATCCGAGGTGGATGCCTGGACGCTGGCCATGTTCATCAAGCTGGTCTGATCGGGCAGCGCGCCGCTGACGAGCACCGTGATCGAGAAGATCACCGTGCTGTTGGGCGCGAGCGTGCCGAGGTTGCACACGCGTGTCCCCATCGGACCGACACCGACCGTGCATCCGCTCGGCGCGTCATCCGAAACATAGGTCACGCCGCCGGGCAGGATATCGGTCACCTGCACGTCGGTCGCCGCCGTCGTGAAGCTGTTGTTCGTCACGCGGATCGTGTAGATCAGCTGCTCACCGGCGTTGACTGTGGCCGGCGCCGTCTTCTCGATCTCGATGTCCGCGGAAGCCGCGGGCGTGAAGACGGTCGTCGACGCGGTGTCGCTGTCATCCGTGTTATCCGGATCCGGCGTCGTTGAGCCGACGGTTGCGGTGTTGATCAGGGTCGTCCCCGCCGACAGCGATCCATCGATGCTGACGGTGATCAGGAACGAGGCCGCGTTGCCCGGCAGCAGGTCGCCGACCACACAGGTCAGCTGGCCGCTCGCCGGAGGAGCCTCCGTGCACACGTCGTCCGTGCTGCCGACGTACTCGACGCCCGCGGGGAGGTTGTCGGTTACGACGACGCCCTCCGCCGTGTTCGGACCGTCGTTGCGCACCTCGATCAGGTAGGCCATCGCGCCACCGGCCGGCGCCTGGTCGGGCGCTTCCTTGCTGATGGACAGATCCGCCTGCGGACCCGAGGCTACCTGGGTCTGCGCCGTCGCCGTGTCGTTCCCCGCGAGCGGGTCGCTCGTCGACGAGCTGACCTGAACACTGTTGAGCAAGGTGCTACCCGGGCTCGCAGCGCCGTCCACATCCGTGGTTACGGTGAAGCTACGCATGCTGCCCGCCGGGATATCGCCGAGGTTGCAGGTCAAGGTGCCCGCCGGGCCCTCGACGCAGCTATCGGTGTCGCTGACGTAGTCCACGCCCGAAGGCAGGCTATCGACCACCGTGACGCCCTCGGCGTCGGAAGGCCCATTGTTGTCGACGGTGATCGTGTAGATCAGCTGATCGCCGGCGCCGACCGTGGTCTGCGCCGCCTTGTCGATGGACAGATCCGCCGCGGTGTCGATGGTGACGCTCGCGGTGGCGCTGTTGTTGGCCAGGTTGGGATCATCCACGCCGGGCGAGGAGACCACCGCGACGTTGTCGAGCACGGCGCCGTCCGCCAAGTCGCTGTCGAGCTCGACGACGATCTGGAAGGAGGCCGCGCCACCCGCGGCAATCGGACCGGTCGTGCAGGTGAGCACGCCGACCGGTGCCTGAACACAGGAGTCGGTGTCGAACAGGTAGGTCGCGCCCGCGGGCAGTGAGTCCACTACCTCGGCGCTCGCCACGTCAGACGGGCCGTTGTTGAGCACGGTCAGGAAGTAACGAAGCTGCGATCCGGCGCGCGGGTTGGGGTCGCCTGGCTCCTTGGTGATCGCCAGGTCGGCCTCGGCGGTCACGATGACCGCCGACTGCGCGCTGTTGTTGGCCGCGTTCGGATCATCCGTGTCGGCGTCGACGCTTGCCGTGTTGACCAAGGCCGTGCCGGGCGTGACACCCGAGTTGATCTCGACCGTGACCGCAACGCTCTTCGTCTCGCCCACCACGATGTCGCCGAGGTTGCAGACCAGGGTCGGCAGACCGCTGGCGTCACAGCCGCGGTTGTCTGCGATGTAGGTCATACCGGCCGGAATCACGTCCCGGACAACTACGTTCTCTGCGTCGGACGGACCGCCGTTTGTGACGTTGATGAGGAAGACCAGCTGCTCGCCGGCAAGCGGCGTGACGTCGGAGGACGCCTTCGTGATGCGCAGGTCCGCCATGTTGTTGACGACCACGACCGCGTCGTCTTCGTTGTTGGTCGGATCCAGATCGATCGCGCCCGGCGCCGTAGCGCGGGCGACATTGATCAGCGTCGTTCCGTCGACGAGGTCGTCGTCGAGCAGTACGCGGATCACGAAGGAGCGCGTGTTGCCCACGTCCAATGGGCCGGTGCTGCACACCAGCCGCTGCGGCGGCCCCTCGACGCAGCCGTCCGTGTCACCCAAGAAGGTCACGCCGTCCGGCAGCTCGTCGACCACGACCGCGTTGTCGACGTCGTCCGGCCCGTCGTTGGTGACGGATACCGTGTAGAGAAGCTCGTCGCCGGCGCTCGGGCTGGATGTCGAAGCACGCTTGGTCAGCCGCAGATCGGTGAAGTCGATCGGCAGGTCTACGTCGCGCATGTTGATATAGGGATCGTCGGTGTCGTCCGGGTCGTAGAAGACCTTGACGCGTTGGCTCAAGCCGGCCGGACACGCGCCGTCGTGATAGGGCACGATGTCGTCGGGCATGGTCTGCGGCGGGTTCGGCTGGTTGGGCCGCGGGATCACGTCACCGGGCGGGGCCCAGGTGTCCGCGGCGTCCGCGATATCGTCGTGGGAGAGCGGCGGCAGGTTGGGCACCAGCTCGCCGAAGGCGTCGCGGTCGGGACCGGGCGTGAAGGGCCCGGGCTCATCGCGGGTGCAGCCGTAGAAGGCCAGGCGCCCGACATCCGTGCGCCAGTTCAGGGTCAGCAGGTAGTTGTCGCCTGAGGGAACCTCCACGTCCGTGAAGTCCCACGGCGTGACGATGGTCTGATGCGTCTCCCATCCGTCGAGCACGCGCTCATCGGGCGGAAGCGCCGCTGTGCCTTCGAAGGCGGGATTGAAGGTCTCGCGCAGCTCCGTGCCGAAGCGCGGCTCCCGCGTCTCTTCCAAGATGCGCTCGACCAACGGCTCGCGGGCCGCCAACTCGCCGACGCAGGCATCGAAGCCGTCCGCGAAGGCAAACTCCTTGCTCGGGATGCGCTCGACGTCCACCGCGATCGTGTGATCGTAGTTGAAGGGCGGCATCACGCTCATCTCGTCCGGCAGACCGTCTAGGAAGTAGCCCTGTTGGAAGAGCGAATCCTGCAGGTTGAAGAAGTTGCCCTTCGGAACGGGCGAGCGGATCGAGATGAAGCTGAAGTTCTGGTTGCAGCCGGCCGGGCCGTTCTCTGTGAAGAGCGCGGTCACGTTGTACTCGTGGCCGTCCACGTAGAAGCGCTTGAGGTACCAGGGATCGCCCGGCGCCAGATCGTGGTTGCCCATGCCGTCGTCGATCGCGGAGTGGCTGGCGCCGAGGGCGCGGCCGACCGTGATGGTGACACGCTCGGCGTCCGTGGCCACGTCCTCCAAGAAGACGAACCAAGCACCGTCCACGCCCGGGTTCATCTCGCCGGGCGAGACGATCGTGACGCTGTCCTGGAAGCGGTCCACCAGCGCCGCGTCACCGATCTGGAGCGTGCGTACGCCGCTCACGCGCTCGGGGCGCGCGTCGGTGACGTTACCGCCGGTGAAGTAGAAGCGCACCTGCATGTCGGAGCCGGGCGTGACGTTCTCCAGGCTCACCAGGTGGTCGAGGAACATCGCCGCATGGCCTTCGGGCGTGTTCGGATCGAGGTCGAGGGTCAGGCTGTCGACGCTGAAGACGACCATCTCGTTGCCGTTGAGCGCGATGCAGTCGGCGTCCAACGTGTCGGTGATCGCGTCGCCGTCAAAGTCGAGGATCGGACCGCGCAGCGGAAGCAACGGCACGCCTGGAATCTGGGGCCGGTTCGCCTGCCACTGGCTGTCCATGTAATCGTCGAGCGTCTGCTCGGTGTGGATCGTCGCGGCCTCAGCGAAGCCGTCGAAGTTGGCATCGTAGCTCGTGACGCCGTAGCCGAACTCGCCACCAGCCGGCAGCGAACCGCCACGATTGGGCAGCGGCAACTCGTCGGCCAACGTCGCCATCGGGAAGGCGATGCGGCTGGAGGCCGGCGGCACGGAGATTGGATTGTCGGTGGTGTCCATGAACAGATAGGTGAATTCCTGCATCATGGCCGGGAAGGTCAGGTCGCGGTCGCAGTCATCGACGAAGCGGATCTTCGTCGTGTAATCCGGCTGGTACCACAAGCGGTGGTAGACCTTCATGCGTGCGTTCTGCGCGTTGTTGGCGATCTGCTGATACAGGAACCGTAGGTCCTCGCCGAAGTTGCGGAACTCGTCGAGGTAGGCCGGGTTGAAGGTCAGCGAATCACTGCGCGGTGCATGCGGGTGCTGCGGGTTGAAGGGCGCGAAGGGATCGGTGTACGGCGGAACCTCGACGGGAAAGCCCGCCGGGTCCGTCGCCATCGTGTCGCCGGCGCCGAATTGGATGTCCGTGCGCGAAAGCGCAGACGTGCAGGGCACGAAGCGGTCGAGCGGGTCCAGGAAATCACGGTCGTAGTCCTGCGGATAGCCGCCATACAGGCGTGAGCCGTCCGCGTCGACGAAGTACTTCGTACCATCGTCGGGATCGAAGATCGTGCTTGCGCGGCGCGGCGCGCCGTACTGCGGGATACGCTCATCGTAGTAGGTGTTGTCGTCCGCCAAGTCGGAAGGGAAGGGCGGAATCGTGTCATCAACCTCGTCGTCTGGCATCACCCAACGTCGCCAGCGCGCGGTCGGGTTTTCCCAGCCGCTCGTGAGGTAGTAATTGTCCGCGTCCCACAGCGGGTCGCCGCTGTCGGGATCCACCGGTGCCTCCGTCTGGTTGGGCAGCACGAACTCGGTGTAATTCCACGGCAGCGTGAAGATCTGCTCGTTGTAGAAGAAGCTGGACGGCAGGTTGTCGTCCAGCGTCAAGCCGCTGTCGTCGGTGGCCGTCGCGCCGAACTTCTCGCGCAGCTGGCCGACGTAGCTCTCGTTGACGTCCTCATCGGTGTAGAACCAGTGGCTGGCCAGCCAATCATCGTAGGGGCCGACCGGCGCGCTCGGGTTGCGGCCGACGTAGGTCAGCGCGTCGCCGTCGTTGAGGACCGGCGGGATCGGACCGACGGGGCCACCCATGTAGTGCAGGATGTCGGGACGCTCGGTGGGCTGGAAGTTATCGAAGGGCTCGACCAGATCGAGGAACTCCTCGAGGTAGGCCACGTCTTCGACGATCGTGTGCTCGTAGTTGAAGGGCGGCGGCAGGTGCAGCGCTTCCACCGTGCCGTAGGGCTGCAAGCGCACCGAATGCTGCTCGATGGTCACCGGCACCTTCGGTAGCGGCGCGCGCAGCGTGATGTACTGCAGCTCGTCCGTGTCGCAGGTCATGACCGCGACGACGTTGTACTCATGGCCGTCGACGTAGAAGCGCTTGAGGAACCAAGGGCCGCCGACGGAGAGGTTCGTGGACTGCGGCGCGGCTTCCATGGAGGCGCAGGGCGCGCCGAGCGCGCGACCGACGGTCATGGTGACCGTGCCGTCGCCGACGTCGACCGCCTGCACGTGCACGAACCACGCGCCGATCGGCACGCCGATGTTGCCGTTGCCGCTGTTGACGATCTGGAGCGGACCGACATCGCCGGCCAAGGCCGCGGAGCCGACGCCGATCGAACGCGTCTGCACCAAGCGCGGCTGCAAGTCACCCGTGTACCAGACCTCGAGCACGGCCGAACTGTCGGCTACGTTGCGGATCTGAACGAAGTGGTCCAGGAACTGGAGCTTGTCGCCGCGGCCGAGGCGCGTGGCGTCGGTGTGCAGCACGACGAGCTCATCGCAGGAGAGCGGGCCGAAGGCAAGACGGTCACCGTCCAGATCGTCGAGCACGCCGTCACCATCGAAGTCGAGGTTGACGCCGAGTTCGTCGGCCAACGTGATCTCGCTGGCCACGTTGATCATGTCGATGTCGCCGTCGAAGTCGGCGTCCAGGCTGGTCAGGCCGTAGCCCACCAACGGACCGCCGACGCGCGTGGCCGGGTCTTCAACGCCGGCAGGGAAGATCATGCGCGTGCGCCCGGCGCGCCCACAGGCGGGCCGCGGCGCGGAGTTGTCGAGCTCGTCCTCGTCCGGATTGGCGAGCGGCAGCTCGTTGTCCATCAAGAGGTAGGTGAGCTCGGTCATGATGGCCGGGTACCACTCGTCGTCATTGGACGCGCGTGGGTTTACCTGGGCATCGGGCTGACCGTCGTTGTTGTCGTCGGTCAAACAGTTATCCGCGTTCAGGTCCTTGTCGAGGTGGGTGGGCTCGTACCAATGCCGCAGCCACACCTTCTCGGAACCGTTCTGGCCGCCGATGCGGATGTTCGAAGCGGCGCTGACTTCGTCGAGGCCCCCCAGCCCCGGCCACATGTCGCGCAGCCCTTGTTCGCCGAGGCGCTCGCTGATCCATGCGGGGTCCCAGGTCACGTAGTCGAAGTCCGGCGCCTCTACCGAGAGCGGGCTGAAAGGCCCCTCGGGATCGGTATAGGGCGGATCTTCCGGTACGTTGCCGGTATTGGAGTCGACGATGAAATCCGAGCCGGCCGTCGCCTGCCGGTTCGACTGTCCTGCATTGCACGTGTTGCACACGGTCGTGTAGCCGTGCAAGCGCAATGTGGCGAGATCATCGCCGTCTACGGGCACGCCGGGCGGCTGCAAGGCAGGCGCCGCGGCTTCGGATGTCACGGACGCAGCGAGCACCTCGGTCGCAGGGGTGGCGTGCGACATGCCGGCCCACGTGCCGAAGGCGCCGGCCACGGCCAGCGCTGCGACAACGATGCGAATGCGAGATGCCCGGGCGCGCGATGTGACGGTGGGCGGTGGGTATTGGGTCATGCTGGACTCCTCCGGCTGCGAAGTCCCACCGGGCCCGGGGGGCGGGGCGGCGGGAACGGCGCCCAAGGGACGGGGACGCTCGCTCGACGAGATCGGGGTGCGCGGGCTGCTGGTCGCGGTCGTAGGCTGGTAGCCAAGACGCCGCACGGCGGACCGGGATACGGTCCGCTCCGCGGCGCGCCCGCCTTGGATCGCGGAAGCTGCTTGATTTTCGGGCGGGGTCGCGCGGTGGGGTTCGCGACGCCGTAGCGCGGGACGCTTCGGCATGCTCTCTTGACCTCACTCTTGGTGGCCTGGCCTGAACGCCGGCATCCGCCGGCGCCTGGGGTGGCGCGTCGGTCCCATGCGGCCTCGGCAAAAAACGGCCTTCGGCACATGGGTCGGCACTGCACCGCACGGCCAGGCGGGGTGGGGTCACATCCCGGATACGCGCGGTTACGATTTGATTAAGGGCATTGTACGGGAAAGGGCAATCGTGCGCAAGCACTTTCTTTGAACGGTCATCTTCGAGGATCCAGGGCGGTTCCTCGAGCGCACGGCTAAGAGGCCGGTTGCTCCGGAGGATCGGTCTCGCCGCCCGTCACCCGATGGTAGGCCGCCAACCAGCGCGCCATCTCGTCGGCCTGACGGCGTTCGGTGTCGGCCTCGGTCCGAGCACGCAGGCGCTCGATGCGCTCGAAGATCTCCTGCTGCACGTGCTCCGGGTGGTACACGAAATCGAAGGTGAAGTTGCCGCTCTCCGCGGCCGTCTCGATCACGACGTGCCCGTAGCCCAGGGCGTTGGCCCAGAAATGAGGCACGCGGTAGCGAATATCCTGAATCTGAGCGATGCCCGCCTGCCGCCGGTCCTCGAACAACCCGAACGGCAGCGCTTCGATGTCGACGACGTGATCGTCGGTCAGCACGTAGCGGTCGTTGCGCCAATCCTCGTAGCGATAGAGCACGAAGAGCAGGATCAAGAACCATGCAAGCGCGAAGGGCCACAGCGGAAGGTCGTAGCCGACGTCCAGCATTCGCTCCAGCCACGGCCAGGCAAGCGGCCAGCCCGCTGCGCCCGCGGCGCTACCCGCGTCACCCGGTCCAGCCCCGGCGCCCGCTCCGAGCCCGTCGGAAGGCAAGCCCGCGCGCAGCGAAGCGAGCAGTCGTGCCAGCATCGCCTGGCCCAGGGGGATGCTCACCACGAACAGAGCCGTCATCGGGACCATCGTACTGCGCATCAGCACCCACCAATGCTTGCGCCACATGACCGTCTGGCCCTCCTGGATCCGCATCTTCGGCCAGAAGTACGACAGCACCTCCCAGAGCGCCCCGCGCCAGGTAGCGGGCGCGGCTTCCGCGGGCGGCGCGTCCGGAGCCTCCTCCGGCGCATCCGGCTCCCAGCCGAGGGCCTGACGCACCTGCCGCTCCAACCAACTGCGCCGTTCGCGGCTGGCACGGTCTTTCGCCCGCTCGGCCTGGGCGAAGATGATGTCACGCACGCCCTCCGGGTCGGGCAGCGTGGAAAACGTGATTCCTTGGCGACTTCCCGCGGTCAGCACGCGGATCGTTCCGAAGCCGAGCACGGTGGCCACGATGCCGGGCGTGATCACCTGCACGTCCTGTACACGCGATAGGAATGTTTCGCTGCGCTGCGCATCGATGAACGGCGTGCGCTCGATGTGGATGATGCGGCTCGAGGTGACGATCAGCTGATCCTGGTAGTAGTCCAGAAAGGCCCAGCCGGCGATCAGGAGCGGCACAACAAGCCCGACCAGCGCCAACAACGCGATCACGGTGGTAGACGGCGCCACCGTTGCCAACGCCGCGGCACCGCCGAGACCGATCACGCCGATCAGGAGCGGTGCCAACATTCGGCGCGCCAACTCAACCCAATGCCGGCGCCACACGCCGACCTCGTGCTCACCTTCGAGATTCGCCCCGCTGCGCGCCGCCTCGATGCGACGCCGTGCCGCTTCCGGCAGCAGCAGCCGGTCGAAGGCCTCGCGGTCGGCCGCCAGTGCCGCCCAGAGCACGTCGCGATCGATCACGAGCAACGACGCCGGCTCCATCGCCACGACGTTCGTCCCGCGCGGCTCGTCGGTGAAGACGCCGCGCGCGCCGATCACCGCGCCGTAGCCGCGGTAGTCGAGGTGCTCCACGGTACCGTCCTCTGCCCGCTCGTCGATCGAGAGCGCGCCCCCGACGCAGATCGACAAGCTGCGATCGACCGTCCCCTGACGCGCGATGACCTCGCCCGGTGTCACGGTCACCGGCTGGAAGCGCGGGGCGAGGCGCGCCAACGAGCTCGGATCGAGCAACGAGAACAACCGCGTCGCCGCCAGGTGCCCGACGATTTCCGCTTGCGTCTCGCTCACGAGCGGCCGCCGATCACAGGTAGGCCTTGATCTGCTCGGCCACCCTGCGTGTCATCCCAGGCGCAGCCGCGATGTCGTCGAGGCTCGCGGCGCGGATGCGCGCGACGGATCCGAAGTGCAGCAGCAACGCTTTGCGCCGCTTGGGCCCCACGCCGGGCACCTCTTCCAGGCTGGAGCGTAGCCCCTTCTGTCGGCGGAGCTTCCGGTTGTAGGTGATCGCGAAGCGGTGTGCCTCGTCCCGCGCCCGCTGCACCAGAAACAAGGCCTGGCTGTCGCGCGGCAACCGCACGGGTACGGGCTCGCCCGGTTGAAAGAGCAGCTCCTCACGCTTGGCCAACGAAGCGAGCGGCAGATCGTCCAGACCGAGCTCGGCGAGCACCCGCCGCGCAACGGCCAACTGCCCCTTGCCGCCATCGACCAGCACGAGTCCCGGCGTACGCTCGAAGGCGCCGGGTGGTCCGTCGAGGCTCGGCCCACCTCCGGCCGCGCGGTGGGCGGCCAGACGCGTGAAGCGCCGCGACAGCATCTCGCCCATCGCCGCGTAGTCGTCCTGGCCGGCCACGGTCTTGATCTTAAAGTGCCGATAGTCCGGCCGATTCGGCGCGGCGTCCGAGAACACGACCATCGCGCCGACCGTGGACTCGCCTTGCAGGGTGGAGATGTCGTAGCACTCGATTCGTCGCGGCAAGCGCGGAAGGCCCAATGCTTCCTGCAGATCCGCCATGGCTCGCTCGGCATGCTCCTCTTTGCTCTCGACGGCGTGGGCGGCTTTCAGCGCGCGCAACGTCTCGTTCGCGTTCTCGACCGCCACGTCCATGAGCGCCTTCTTCTGGCCACGCTTGGGCACGGCCAACTTGACGGAGGTGCCGCGCTTATCGCGCAGCCACCGCGCGATGATCTCGCTCTCCGCCACGTGTTCGGGCAGCACGATTTCGCCCGGCACCTGCGAGGTCTCGTCGTAGAACTGCTTGACGAACTCCGCGAGCACCTCGGAATTGGTCTCGTCCTCGGTGCCCTCCAGTTGGAAGTACTCGCGCCCTACGAGCTTGCCGTTGCGCACGAAGAACACCTGTGCAACCGCGCTGCCGTCTTCGCGCGCCAACGCCACGACATCACGGTCGGCCAGGCCGGGCGCGATGATGCGTTGCCGCTCGATCACGCGCTCCACCGCTTCCAACCGGTCACGCGCGCGCGCCGCCTGCTCGTACTCCATCCGCTCGGCGTGGGCCTCCATCTCGGAAGTGAGCCGCTCGATGACCGCCGCCGTGTCGCCCCCGAGAAATCGGCAGAGCTGCTCGATCATCGCCCGGTACGTCGCGTTATCCACGGCCCCGATACACGGGGCGAGACAAAGGCCCATGTCGTGATAGAGGCATGCCCGCTCGTCTTCGCCCGTGATCACCCGGTCGCAATCGAGATAGGGAAAAATCTTGCGTAGCGTATGCACGGTCTCGCGCATCGCCAGGGCGGAGGTGTAGGGCCCGTAGTAGCGCGCTCCGTCTTGCCTGACGTTGCGGGTGGAGGTCAGCTTCGGGAAGTCGTCCGCCCAGGTGACCTTGAGGTAGGGGTAGCGCTTATCGTCCTTGAGCAGCACGTTGTAGCGTGGTCGATGCCGCTTGATGAGGTTCATCTCAAGCAGCAGCGCTTCGAGCTCGCTCTCGGTGACGATCCACTCGATATGCTTGATCTTCTCGACGAGCCTGGTGGTCTTGGGGTCGTAGGCAGCCGAATCGTGAAAATAGGACCGCACCCGCGAGCGCAGGCTCTTCGCCTTACCCACGTAGATCACCTCGCCCTCGTCGTCGAAGTACTGATAGACGCCGGGACGCGTGGGTAGGGTGTCGAGTAGGTGCTTCAAGTCCGGTCGCTTCATGCGCTCCGCCTGGAGGTGCAGGTGGTGGACGGGGCGCTCGGTCACGGCATGCATACCCCGTCATGTACTTCGTCGAGCTTGCAGATGCGGGTACTGAGGGAGCCAATGCGCCGCGCCAGTGCTTCGATGAGACGAGGGAATGACGAGGGAATCGTGGAGCTATTGCCGAGGAACAGCGGGCCGTTGGTGCGAGTGCAGTGGCTGCCGAGCCCGCAAATGCAGGTTTGACGCGGCACTAGGGCACGAACTATACCATCCGGACGTGGCGGATCTATGCGCCGCCATGCCTGGCCAGAGGAGGGCTTCACCCTGCCGAAGGGGATATCCCCCGCGTGACCGGCGTGTGCCCGCAGTCCGTCGACGACCGCACAACACCACAGCACTACCGGCAGCTTTCCTTGGAGCGACACGGCGCGCAGCGCTACGATCCCGGCATGATCGACACCGCTTTGCGACGGGCCCTGCTCGTCGCCCGCCATCACCTCGGACGCAGCGCGGCCACCGTCGATGAGGCCATACGCGACCTGGTCGTCCTGCACTCCAGCGATCCGCTCACCCCGCACCTCGCGTTGTGGGCGCGCGTGCCCGGCTACCAACCCGAGGATCTGGACACTGCGTTGGTCGATACGCGCTCCGCGTGGCGTCTGCACGCCATGCGCCGTACGCTTTGGATCGCACCGTCCGCGGACGTCCCCATGCTCGACGCGGCGGTCGGCGGCGACGTCGCACGCAAAGAGCGCAAACGCCTCATGGGCTGGACGGAAGCCACCCGGCCGGACGCCGAAGCATGGCTCGCAACGTTGGGGCGCGCCGCAACCGACGCGATCGCCGAGCGCCCGGGCATCACGACGCGCGAGCTGAGCGTGGAAGTTCCGGAGCTTACAACCAAGATCGTCGTCGGCGGCGGCTCGCGGACCGCAGAGGCGGCGGTCGGATCCCGTCTGCTCTACGTGCTGGCCATGGAACTGCGGATCGTGCGCACACGATCCTCCGGCACCTGGCGTTCGAGCCAATACGGCTGGGCGCCGGCGACGCCCACGAAACCCATGGACCCCGCACTCGGCCGCGCGCGGCTCGCGGCCCGCTACGTAGCACGCTTCGGCCCGGTGACGACCACCGACGTCCGCTGGTGGACCGGCTCCACAGTGGCCCGCACCAAGGCCGCCCTGGCCGACGCGGAGGCGGTGCCCGTCGAGCTGGAGACCGGACCCGCCTGGGTTTCACCGCACACCGATCTCGCGCTGGACACCCTCCCCGTTGATCGCCCAACCGTCTCGTTCCTGCCCGGTTTGGACCCAAGCCCGATGGGCTACAAGGAACGCGATTGGTTCCTGGGAGAGCACGAGCAAGCGCTGTTCGACCGCAACGGAAACATCGGCCCCACGATCTGGGTCGACGGCCGTATCGTCGGCGGCTGGGCGGTGCGCGCCGACGCAGGGGTTGCCGTCCGCCTTCTCGAAGACGTCGGCGCACAGGCCGAGGCGCGTGTCGCTGCGGAGGCCGCCGCGCTCACGGCCTGGCTCGACGGCATGCCCATCACCCCACGTTTCCGCACGCCGCTGGAGCGCGAGCTCACCGCGTAGCGTGGAGCGATCGTGGGGCGCGACCTGGCTCGCTCGGCCCCAGCCTGTCGCGCCGTCCCCGTCGATTCGCGAGGCCCCGCGAATCGCGCACCCCGTTCCGGCCTGTCCCACCCCGATCTCGCCCGGACGCGCTCGTCGCATGCAGCGTGTCCTCTGCCTGCGCTTGACGCTCGCGCGACTCGCCGCACACAATGCACCTTCTGATACGAAGTATCGGCAAGCCCGCGTCGGTCTACTCTCGGTCTCGTCGCACCTCTGCATCCAATCCCTCCATCGATCCTTCCAACGAATCCCACCCCCCAGTTCTTCCCACACTCGTACAGGAGCGGCCGCATGGACATCTCTGCCGTCGGCGTCATCGGCTGCGGCCTCATGGGCGCGGGCATCGCGGAGGTCTGCGCCCGCAAGGGGCTCGACGTCGTGGTGCGCGAAATCAACCAGGAAGCGCTGCACGCCGGCCTCGGCCGCGTTCGCCGCTCGCTCGACAAGGGCCTCGAGCGCGGCAAGCTCAGCGCCGAAGAACATGCGTCCGCGCTCGATCGCATTCGGGGCACCACGGAGCTCGC
Organism: Anaerolineae bacterium; assembly: GCA_029262755.1. Taxonomy (GTDB): domain Bacteria; phylum Chloroflexota; class Anaerolineae; order Epilineales; family Epilineaceae; genus JAJCYU01. The sequence continues at coordinate 15,626 of JAJCYU010000236.1, read as the reverse complement.
GGACTTCAGCGACCGCGACCTCGTTATCGAGGCGGCCGTCGAGAACCTCGCGATCAAGCAATCGATCTTTGCTGAGCTCGACGACATCGTCTCCGATCACGCCGTGCTCGGCACGAACACGTCCTCGATCTCCATCACCAAGATCGCCTCCGCCACGGCGCACCCCGAACGCGTGATCGGCACCCACTTCTTCAACCCGGTTCCCGTCATGCCCCTGATCGAGCTCGTACGCGGCCTCGCAACATCGGACGAGACCTTCGCGGCGGCACGTGGACTCGGCGCGGTGCTGGACAAGCAGGTCGTGGTCAGCGTCAAGGACGCGCCGGGCTTCATCGTCAACCGGCTCTTCATCCCCTACGGCCTGGACGCGATCCGCGCCTTGGAAGAGGGCGTGGCCACGATGGAGGACTTCGACACGGCCATGAAGCTCGGGATGGCCCACCCGATGGGCCCCTTCACGTTGATGGACTTCGTCGGCCTCGACACCGTCCTGTTCATCGCGGACGCGATGTACGAGGAGTCGAAGGACACCCGCTACGCCGCGCCGCCGCGCCTGCGCCAAATGGTCGCCGCGGGCTGGCACGGCCGCAAGAGCGGACGCGGGTTCTACGACTACTCGTAGGGAACGCTCGGCGTGGCTGAGCCTCGCGCTTGTGCTCGTCGTCGCCCGGCAGCCGCAGCTGGTGCTCGGCCCATTTCTGTGGGCCGAGGACGGCACGGTCTGGTTGGCCGCCGCCCTCGCCGACGGCAGCGCGTCGACGCTCGCCGCGCCCTACGCCGGCTACCTCCACGTGCTCCCGCGCGCGGTCGCCCTGGTTGCGACGCACGTCCCATTGCGCTTCGCGCCGTGGATCTTCGCATGGACGGCCGTCGCCGTCCTGCTCGTGCCCGTTGTGCTGCTCACGTCCGAGCGCGCACGCGACACGTGGAACGCACCCACCCGCGCTGCGATCGCGCTCGCCATCCTCTTGCTGCCCTTTAGCGCGGAGACCTTCGCCAACCTGACCAACACGCCTTGGCGGCTTGGGTTGGCCGCCCTGCTGATCTTCGTGCTGCCGCCGTCGCAGCGCGCGGCTGCCCGCGGCCTCGATCTCACGATCGTCACGCTCTCCGCTTTCAGCGGCCCGCTGGCGCTGCTCGCCCTTCCTGTGCACGCGCTGCTCGCGCGCCGAAGCCGCTGGAAGTCGGCCCTCCTCGGCGCTTCCGCGGTGGGCGCATTGCTCCAGGCCACCCTGCTCGTCCAGTCTCAGGATCGCGCCGGAGCCATCCCGGACATCGGCCGCTCGCTGCTTCGTATCCTCGGCGGCCAGATCGGCATCGGCGCCCTCTTCGGCACGCACGCCGTGGCCTACGTGGATGCCCGCCCATGGGCCACCACCGCGTGGACCATTGCGCTGGGCTTCCTATTCGTGCTGGCTATCGCTGTTGCTCGAAGCCGTACGCCCGGCCTGCGCCCCTTGGCGACGCTCGCCCTCCTCGTGCTGGTCGCCGCTTTGGTCGGCGGCACCGCGGACGACCCTGCCCGCCGCCTGGTCGAGTTGGGCACACCACCCGCCGGCGGCCGCTACTGGCTGCTCCCGATCCTCACGATCCACCTCACGCTGCTCGCCCTGCTGCGCGATCCTCGTACGCGCCGCGCCGCCGCGATCCCAGCCGCGCTCGCCCTCTACGCCATCGCGGCCGACTTCCGGCACCCCAGCTACCCGACGAGCGCGACGAACCGCGCGATCGCCGTCTACGAGGCCGCGGAGCCGGGCGCCGAGGTCCGCGTCCCGCTCGCGCCCCCGCCGTGGGAGGCAACGTGGCGTAAGCCGGCGCAAGAGCGCGGGCTCGGTCGCTGACGGGAGATACGACTTCCCACCCAGTGACGCATTCCACGACGAACATCTGCTGCGCCCAACCCTAAACACTGGGTCAAGCCCGCATCTGCAATCTTGACCCAGGTTTAGTCACCCACGCCGATATCCACCGCGAACGCCTCCCAGATCAGATCGCTCTCGGCGCTTTGATGTGCGCGAAGCTCGCCCAGGAGTTGACGGAGTTGGAGGCGCGTCGTCGCGACGTCCTGAGCTACGCCGTCCCGCCGCAGGTCGTCGCGCATCATCGAAGCGATGCGTTCGAGTTCCACGTATTCTTGCCTGAGCTGCTCCACGCGCGGGACGAGACGCGGTTCCTGTTCCAGAATCTCCGCCAATAGGCCATCCTGGTCTTGCGCAACCAAGACATGCTCCCGCATGCCGGCCCGCAACGCGTCTAGGGCATCCGCCACATCCGACGTCCAGGCATCGCTCCGAGCAGGGGCGGCACGGCCAAGCATGTCCTCGAGTCTGCGCATGGCCGCCACCATCGCACTGCGCTCCCGCCGGCTCCTGCCCGTGCTGCGTTCACGATCGGTTACTCGTAGCTCCGCGGACGACATGTCCATGCCTCCTTCCATGCGTGCAGGTCTCGAACCAAGCGCATCGAGGCGACAAGGTGGCAACCCTCCATTAATCGATCCTGAATCGGCGGCCGTCTGGACGTTAACACTCCACCAGAAGGGGCGCCGGCGAAGGCGAACAAATGTGCTAAGCTCACCACGTACGCCTGCCCGCCCACTAGGAGTTTTCTCGATGTCTTCGTCCCCGGACCCTTCATCCGCCCGATGCCTCGACGCTGCGGGTCTAGCCCGCGCGGAGGCCTTCCTCGCCGGCAGCCGCCCCCTTGAGCACGTCTTATGGGAACACGCCGCGGGCCGGACCTCCGCTCAGGCGGTCCGCGACGCGTTGGCCTCGTTCCAAGCCCCCTCCGGCGGATTTCGCCACCCGCTCGAGCCCGACATCCGCGCTCCCCACGCCTCGCCCTACGCCACGACCGTCGCGCTGCAGACGCTCCTCGCGCTCGACACGCCGGGCGACGATCCGCTCGTCGCCGGCGCGATGCGCTACCTGGCCGACACCTACGACGCCGATGCTCGGACGTGGCCGATGGCCCCGGCGGAGCTCGATACCGCGCCGCATGCGCCGTGGTGGTCCCTCGATGACGACCCCGCGGATCGCCTCGTCAACCCGCGTGCGGAGATCGTGGCCTACGGCCTCCACTACCCTGGCTTTATCGCGAAGGACGTGGTTCTTGCCCTGCTCGGCGACATTCTTCCGGACCTTGCCAAGCGCGCGGACGGGCTCGAGCAACACGAGCTCCTCTGCGCCCTGCGCCTGCTACGCGCACCGCTCGCCGCCGCCGACCGCAGCCGCTTGGAATCCGTCCTTCGCCCGGTCGTGGCCCGCCTCGTCGGCCATGACGGCGAGGCCTGGTCCAACTACGGCCTCCAACCGCTCTGGATCGCAGCGACCCCGACCGCCCCTTTCGCCGACGACCTCGCCGCGCCCCTCGCCGCCAACCTCGACTGGCTCCTCGACACACAGGGCGAAGACGGCGCCTGGTCCCCCGCCTGGGACTGGTCCTTCGTCGACGCAGAGGCATGGGCCACGGCGAAGCGGGAATGGCAGGGTATTCTCACGGTGAAGTCCCTGACCGCCCTCCAGGCACACGGACGATTGGGTACGGCGTAGCCCGCACCCTGTGGACGACACCTAGCGCGCCCGTGGCTCAGGACACGCTCCGCGGAAACGGTGACAATCGGTCCGGGACGCTCTACCTGCCCGCGCCCGCCCACGGGAGAGCGATCCGTACCCTCGGCCGCGGCGGCACGTGACGGAGCACCAGCAGCCCGGCCTCTCGGTCGGCAACGTAGGCGACTCCACCCTCGGCCGAAACGCGCCGAGCGCTCCCGGACGTCTCGATCGCGCCGACCGACATCGGCAACGCCGGCGAACGCACGTCGATCAGCTCCACACCCCCTTGACCCCGCGCGTGCCACAATATCCCGCGGTCCATCGCCATCCCCACATGTCCGCCCGATCGCTCCGGATAGAGTGGAAGGCCGCCGGGGAACGGCGCGGAGCGTCTCATAGGCAGACGCGCCGCCTCGCTCGGAACGCCGGCCTCGGATACACGCACGACGTACAGTACTTCGTCCGCCGCGACATAGACCCACGGCCCGTCCATCACTACGGCGGCCACGCCGCTCATGGGCAGTTCGAGCCGACCGGACTGCCGATGACGTTCGATGGCACCGGGCTCCACGATGGAGAGCCGCAGTGCCCTGCCGACAAAGTCGTTGATCACGACCGCCACATGATCGTCCCGCGCCGCGACGTCCAGCACGATCGGCTGCTGCCCGTGCGCCGCGGCATAGCTATAGATCTCCGTCAACCGGGGCGCAGCGAGGTCGCTGAAGTCCAAGGCAGTCAAGCGCCCAGCGCCGATGGTGTGCGTCGTCCACATCTCCAGTGCAAACGTGCGGCCCCCGTCGACCGCCACTCCCACCGCATCCCGGTCCGATGGCGACTTGTCGCCCAAGATGCGCGGCGCGCCCGTGCAATCCGCCGCCACTGGCCGCACCTCGCCGTTCCGCTGCCCGATCAAGCCCTTCCCCTGCTCCAACGCCATCTCAAAGGGCGGCGCACCCATCGGCAATATGCCCACAACCCGTGGCGCTTCCGGCGACGCGACGTTCAGCGTCCGTATTCCTGCCTCATCCGCTAACACCAGACACGAGCCCTCTACATGTACGTCGACCACGTCGCCTACGAGGGGCTCGTAGCCGGGCTGCGTCCGCCACGCACCCTCCAGGATGCGCCCGCGACCAATTCGCCGGCCGGCCTCCGCCACCACCAGCTGGTCGCCATGCTGCACGGCGGCCAGCACGACCATCCCGTCGGCGCCCTCAAGGAAGCGGGGCGCAGAGCCATCCCAGGCATGGCGCCAGAGCCGCCCGTGGAACCCAAGCACCGTGCTTCCCACCGCCACAACGTTCCGACTCGCGGAGGCGCAACCCACCACCGGCTCCCCGACCGTCTCCTCTTTCTCCCCATCCTTTAGCAGTATCCGGCCGGACGCGCATAGGACGAACCGGTCGGAATGGGCGGCCAACAGGGCCGCGTTCTCTGCGCTACCCCCAACCTGTTCCCCGGCTCCCAACGAACCGACACGCGACGCATCGAAGCGGTCGATCACGAAGGGCGACACCCGGTAGCCCATCCCGTAGCGCCCGACGTAGAGGTGGTCGCCCTCCACTGCCAGCCCCTGCACCTCCCGGTCGGGCCCCAGGTCTACCGGGGCGCCTTCCACCGGCCGTTCGGGCGCGCGGAGGTCGAAGATCCGCAGTCGATGCTCGCCCGCCACCACCAGCGCCTGGCCACGCGCCACCACCGCGAGCCTCAGCGAACCGCCCCCACGGGTCAGTCGCGGGGCCAGCCAACCGAGATCCTTAGGCAACACCGCAGCCTCGCGTGGCCGCTCCGGCTCCTCCAGATCCACCACATGCAACGCGCCATCGCTGAGCCCCACCACCGCCCAGCCCTGCCCCAGCACCAGCTTCTCGACCACCCCAGGCAACGGTTCCGTGCGCCCGACAACCGCCAACGCTCTCTCGTCCGCCTGCAACACGACAAGCCGTGGTCCCACCCCTGCGTACACGTAGCGCCCATCCGAGGCCACGTCGCGTACGGCTCCCCCCTCTTGGGCCAAGACCCGCAGTCCCCCGGCCTGACTCAGCCCGGCTCCACGCGCATCGTGAGCCCCTCCCAGCAAAAACAGGCCTGCGGCCAGCATCACACAGCGACCGATCTGCGCCCCTCGCGTCGCCACGCGGGGGGCCGGCTCTACCGCGCCCAGCCCGCCTCGACATCTTCGTATCCTCTTCATTTCACGCTCCGTGGGGCCACTCGATTCACACCCCTTGGACGCCCGATGCGCCTACTCGCTTGCACGACGCCATCGTCCAAGCACGGTTCCCGGCTGCTCCTCGCGAATCTGGATGCGCACGTTCTCAACATGACCGATCCAAGGGTGCCGCGGTGCAGCACCACCGCCCTGCCATTCCTCGGCAATGGTTGCGCTGCATCCTCGTCTCGTCAGGCCCCTTCGACCGATGCAGCCGCAGCAATCCCAACTGGCCAGCCGGCTATAGAGGCGGCCGAAAGAAAAAGAGCGCCCTCAAGGCGCCCTCTCCCCACGCTCTCTGTTGTCTTTCAAGGCCTAGTTCGCCTACGCCACGTGTAGCACAACGCCACGTTTATCACGACGCCTCAACCTAGCGCAGATAGTCCTTCAACTTCTTGGAGCGGGTTGGGTGGCGCAGTCGACGGATCGCCTTCGTTTCGATCTGGCGGATTCGCTCGCGCGTGACGCCGAATTGTTCTCCGACCTCTTCGAGCGTGTGCGGCTTGCCGCCTTGGAGACCGTAGCGCAGGGACAGCACCTCGGCTTCGCGGTCCGACAAGGTGCCGAGCGCCTCGCGCATCTCGTCCTTGAGGAGCTCCTGGCCGGCGTACTCGATGGGGCCCGGCGTGTCCTCGTCCTCGAGGAAGTCGCCCAACTCGGAGTCGTTTTCTTCGCCGACTTTCATCTCGAGCGACAAGGGACGCTGGGCGATCTCCCGGATGCGCTCGACACGCTTCGGGGTGATATCCATCTCCTTGGCGACCTCTTCGATCGTCGGCTCGCGACCGAACTCCTGCTCCAGCCGGCGCGTGATCGCGCGTTCTTTCGCGATCTGCTCGCTCATGTGGACCGGCACGCGGATCGTACGCGCTTGATCGGCCAGCGCGCGGGTGATCGCCTGGCGGATCCACCACGTGGCGTAGGTGGAAAACTTGAAGCCGCGGCTCCAGTCGAACTTCTCGACGGCCCGGATAAGACCGAGGTTGCCCTCCTGGATCAGGTCCATGAAGGGCACACCGTTGTTGGTGTATTTCTTGGCAATGTGGACCACGAGGCGGCTGTTGGCTTGGATCATTCGTTCGCGTGCAAGCAACCCGTGCGCGACGCGCCGGCGCAGCGTCCGGTCGTCTGCTTCGCTGAGGGATGCCGCGCGGACCGGATCGTCCAGCAGCTCTTCGGCGGCGCGTCCGTCCTCGTAGCAGCGCGCAAGGCCCTGCTCATCTTCGCCCGTGAGGAGCGGAATGGAGCCGATCTCGCGCAGGTACAGGCTGATCGAGTCGTCGCCGTCGCTGGTGGTCGGTTCGAGGGGCGTCACACGTCGACCGCGGTCGGTGGCCAGCGGATCGGGCCGCGACTCGGGCCCGTCGTCGATGCCGGGGATCTCGTTCTCGCCCAGGGTGATTCCGAGGCGTTCGATCTCGGCATGAAGCTTGTCGAGAAGCTTCTCGTCCACGGCATCGCCAGGCAGCGCCTCCGCGATGTTCTCGGGAGTCACGTAGCCCTGCTCTTTTTCGATACCTTGGAGCGAACTGATCGCCGTGACGATCGCCGCGGGGAGCTTCTTCGCCATGGTGTTTGGGGTCCCTCTAGCCGCCCATGAGTCGGGCAAGTGTAGCCCACCCAAATACCCTGTCAAAGGCACCGAATTGCCCAAATTCTTGCGGTGGACAAGGGTTCGGCGCCCGCTGCGGGAAGGCTTCCCTATGCTATACTCGCCAGCCCTGCGTGGGGGGGAGAACCGATGCAACTGCTGCTGATTCGGCATGCCAAGAACGACTGGGTCGACGGCCGCCTGGCCGGTCGCACGCCCGGCGTGCTGCTGAACGAAGAGGGTCGCGCCGAGGCCGCTGCGCTTGCCGCACGCCTTGCGGGAAGCAAGTTGGACGCGATCTACGCGAGCCAGCTTGAGCGCGCCCAAGAGACGGCCGGCTTCGTGGCGGGGCCCCACGCGTTGCCCGTGCAAACACTCGAAGCCGTCGGCGAGGTCGCGTTCGCGGATTGGACAGGGCGCGCCTTGGACGACCTGCGCAAGAACGAAGCCAAGCATTGGTTCGGCGTGCAGCATCATCCCTCCGGCACACGCTTCCCCGGTGCGGGAGGCGAGACACTATACGAAGCGCAGGCGCGCGCCGTGGCCGGCATCGAGGGCTTGCGGGCCGCGCATGACGCCCTCGACGTCGTGGCCGTCGTGTCCCACGCCGACGTCATCAAAGCGGTCGTGGCGCACTATGCGGGCGTCCCAATCGACCTGTTCCAACGCCTGGTTATCTCGACTGCGTCGTTGAGCGTGATCCGATTCACGCCGGAGCGCCCCTTCGTGCTGCTGCTCAACGACACGGGCACGGTGCCGGCGGCGCCTAAACCACCCAAGGACAAGGCAGAGGGAGAATCCTGATGGCATCGCCCTTCGACTACGACCTCGATCCGGTGTCGTTCATCACCGTCGGCACCCAGGGGCCGCCGGGTCGCCGCGCCTTCTTCCTGCAAGCGGCCCAAGGCTCGCAGGTCGTATCTCTGCTGATCGAGAAGGAGCAGGCGATGGCCTTGGCCGCGGGTCTGGAGCAGCTGTTGCACCAGGTGCGCGAAGCCACGGAAGCCGATCCGGAAGCGATGAAACCGACCGGCGGCGACATGTCCCTGCTATCCCCGATCAACCCGACCTTTCGTGTCGCCCAGATGGGAATCGGCGTGGACGAAGCGCGGGAGCGCATCGTGCTGATCGCGGAGGAGTACGCCGAGCCGGACGACGAAGAGGACGACGAGGTGGATGACGATCCCCTCGACATCGCGAGCGTGTTCGGGACGTCCGAAGACGAAGAGACCGAGGGGCAGCGCGCTCGCTTTACCGCCACCTTCAGCCAGATGGCGGCGCTCAGCGAACATGCCCTTTCCATCGCGGGACAAGGCCGCCCGACCTGCCCTCTATGTGGGGAGCCCATGGACCCGAAGGGCCATTTCTGCCCCCGCACGAACGGTCATCAGCACACGGGCGACGATTGATCGTGAGCACGCCACGCGCCATGGAACCGCGGGACGATGCCGCGGCGGTGGACGTGCCCGTACTCAAGGTCCGGCCGGCCGACCGTCCCTCGGACGGATTGCCGGGGCCGGAGGTGGGGATCGACATTCCCACATCCCGCGCGCTGGAGCTCCTACGCAGGGGAGCGCTGCGCATCGAAGGTCAGCTGATCCACGGCTCGAACCACACCTTTCTCGTTCGTGTCGAAGACGAAGAAGACGACGCCCTGGCCATCTACAAGCCACGGGAGGGTGAACGCCCCTTGTGGGATTTCCCGACAGGCACGCTGTGCGATCGTGAGGTGGCGGCCTACCACGTATCCACCGCCCTTGGGTGGCATTTCGTACCCCCCACCATCTTGCGGGAGGGCGAGCTTGGCCCCGGCATGGTCCAGCTATTCGTTCCGCACGACAGCCAGGAGCATTTCCTCGAGATGGAGGGCATCGCGCACCGAGACGTTGCACGCCTGGTGGTCTTCGATACCGTGATCAACAACGCCGACCGCAAGAGCGGTCACGTGCTGCGCTCCGCGGACGGCCGGCTCTGGGCGATCGACCACGGGGTGAGCTTCCACGTTGCGCCCAAGCTGCGCACGGTCATCTGGGACCTGGCCGGCCAACCACTGACCGCGGACGCCCGTACGGGCCTGCGCCGACTCTTGGCAGCACTGCCCGACGCAACATCCAGCGCATCCGATGCCTCCGAATCCCCAGGTGAACGCGTGACGGATCAACGCGCAACGGATCAACATGCAGCGTCCGATCACACGCCGGAACGCGACCCCTACCGGCGGAACGAGTCTCCGCCTGATGCGCAGCGCTTACCGCAGCGCTCGGATGCCCTTGCCGACGCCACGCGCCACGCGCACGCCCACCCGCCCGCGTCACCGGCGGCCGTCGCGGCGGCCGCTGCGCTCACGCACCTGCTCGCGCCGGCCGAACGCGCCGTGATCGGGGAGCGCGTCGAGGCCCTCCTCCACGCCGATCGCTTCCCGACGCCGGATCCCGGTGAGCGTTCGATTCCCTGGCCGCCCGTATGAGCAGCGCCGACGCGGCCGCGAAACCGGTCGCCCTGGTCACGGGCTCGACCCGCGGCATTGGGCTCGCGATCGTGCAGCGCTTGGCCGCGGACGGCTACCGCGTCGCGTTGAACCACCGTGCGGATGAGATCGCAGCGGCCCGCGCGCTCAGCCGGGTGCGCGCCGCCGGGACTGAAGCGTGCTGCATCCGCGCCGACGTCAGCGATCCGGACGCCGCCGCGGCCCTCGTCGAGTCGGTCGTGGAGCGCTGGGGCCGCCTCGACGCGTTGGTAAACAACGTCGGCCCGATGATCGAACGCTCCGCGTCGAAGACCACGCCCGCCCAGTGGCGAGCGATGATGGCGGGCAACGTCGACAGCGCTGTGTTCGTCACGAGCGCCGCGTTGACCGCGCTACGGGAGAACCGCGGCGCCGTGGTCAACCTCGGCTCGCTCAACGTCGAGCACGCCAGGGGCGCCGACGATCACGCCGCGTACAACGCGGCCAAAGCGGCGCTCGTGGTCATGACGCGCAGCTGGGCGCGCAGCGAGGGCGAGCACGGGGTCCGCTGCAACATGGTCAGTCCGGGCATCATCGATACGGGCAACCTACCGCCCGGCACGGGGGACGCGATGGCCGAGCGGATCCCGCTTGGCCGCCTCGGCCGGCCGGATGACGTGGCGGAGGCCGTATCGTGGCTGCTCAGCGACCGCGCCGGCTACGTCTCGGGCGCCGTGTTGACGGTGGCCGGCGGGTTGTGGGTCTAAGCGTGGGACCACGATGAGCCCCGACGCGACGCCGCCGAGCCCCGAATCGCCCGGCCTCACCGGCGACGGTGATCTGCGCGTCAACCAAGACCTGCTCGTACCGGCGTCGGAGCTCGAGTGGCGCTTCTCGCGGGCCGGCGGGCCGGGCGGCCAGCACGTCAACAAGACGGCCTCCCGCGCGGAGCTGGTCTGGAACGTCAAGGCCTCCGCCGTCCCAACGGAGCGCCAACGCTCCATCCTGTGCGACCGGCTCGCCAGCCGTCTGGACGCCGATGGCAGCCTGCGCATCAGCACGGCGGAGCACCGCAGCCAGCATCGCAATCGCGGCGCCGCCGCGGACCGCATGGCCGCGCTCCTCGCCGCCGCGCTCCAGCCCCGCAAGCGTCGTAGGGCAACGCGCCCCACCCTGGCCAGCAAGCGCCGCCGCATCGACGCCAAGCGGCGTCGCGGCCAAAAGAAGGCGGATCGACGCTCCCCCCGCGACTGGTAACGCTACAATCTCGCGTCCCGCATCGTCCTCGCACTCTCAGGAAGCAGGGGCGAATCGCGCTCGACCCCCCTCGTTCGACGCACGACCACGGCGCCATGTGCGCGCGCCGCACGCCTACTTGGAGAACCTCATGTCGTCCCCGAGCTCTCAGCGCCGCGCCGCGACGCCGCACGCCGTCCCACGCGTCCGCGTCCTTGCGCGTCCGCCGTGGACGCTCTTCGTGCTCGCCCTGCTGGCCGTACTCGCCGGCGTAGCGCTCGCCGGCTGTCGCGCCACCGAAGACGCGTCCCAGACCAACGTCGATGGGCGTGATCCCGCGGTGAACGTCGATGGCGAGGCAGCCTCCGATCTCGAAGGCACGTCGGGCGACGAATCATCCAACGATACCGATGACGCGGACCAAGCGCCGGCTGCGACGCCGACGCAGGACCCGAGCCTTTCGGCCTTCCCCTACGGTCTCGTCTTCGATCCAAGCGATGCCTCGCGCGCCTACTTCACCTGGCGCCGGGGCCTGCTGGCCAGCACCGATGGCGGCGCAACATGGTCCCCGGTGGGAGAGAGCAAGAGCCCGGAGGGCACCGAGGTGCACCATGTGATCGTGGACGGCACGGGTATGCCCTTCCTGGCTGGGCCAGGCACCTTTCGCTTCAGCGAGAACGCCGGCCAAACGTGGCAGCCGGTGCCGGGCGCGGAAACCGCGGACGTACGCGGCATCGCGTACACGCACGACGGCCAACTGCGGCTGCTGGAACACGAGCGCGGCGTGCTCGCACCCGCCCGCGACGGGACGTGGGAGGTCATCGGCAACCCGCCGGGCACGCCCTACGGACTGTGGCTGATCTCCGCCAACCGGCTTGCCACGCTCAACCTCGACACGGGCGCCTTATCGGCCAGTGACGACGGGGGCGCGACGTGGAGCGCCCTCGCCGCGGATGGGCTGGAGGGCGATATCTACGACATGGATCTGGCGGCGGACGAAACCATGTACGCCGCGGGATCCGCCGGCCTCTTCGCAAGCGACGACGGCGGAGCAACCTGGCGCAAGCGGGGCCCCTTCCAGACGGCGATCGGCGTTGCGACGCCGCCCGAAGCGCCCGCTACGATCGTGGTCATCGTGCCGGGCGGCAACGTCTACCGCAGCGAGGACGGCGGCGCGACGTGGCCGGGTGCGGATCCGGCGGCGGATGACGGCGCGGCGAACGACAGTGCGGCGGATGCCCAGCCGAGTGCGGACGCAGCGACCAACACCGATGACGATACCGATGATGCGCCCGCCGAACCTACACGCACCCCCACCGGAGCCACGCCATGACCCCGCTGCCTTACACCCGCTTGGGCCGCACCGGACTGCAGGTCTCGCGTCTGGCCCTCGGCACGATGCAGTTCGGCTGGACCGCGGATCGCGCGACCTCCTTCGCGGTGCTCGACGCATACCGCGAGGCGGGCGGCAACCTGTTGGACACCGCCGATATCTACTCCCGGTGGGCGGACGGCAATGAGGGCGGGGTGTCTGAGGAGATCCTCGGCGCGTGGCTGGCGGAGCGCGGTTGCCGCAACGAGATGGTCGTGGCCACGAAGGTGCGCGGCCGCATGGGCGAAGGTCCGAACGACGAAGGCCTCTCGCGCTCGCACATCCTCGACGCGGTCGATGCATCGCTACGCCGCCTCGGCGTGGATCACCTCGACCTCTACCAGACCCATTTCTTCGACGCGAACACGCCGATCGACGAGACATTGCGCGCGCTGGACGACCTCGTCCGCGTCGGCAAGGTGCGCTACATCGGCTGCTCCAACTACCCCGCGTGGCGCCTCGTCGAATCGCTGTGGACGTCGGACAAGCACGACCTGGCCCGCTTCGCCTGCCTGCAGCCGCACTACAACCTGGCCCATCGATCGGAATTCGAACGCGAGTTGGCCGATGTGTGCGAGCGCTACGGCATCGGGGTCATCCCCTACAGTCCGCTCGCCGGCGGCTTCCTGACCGGCAAGTACCGCGCGAACGCCGACCTGCCCGACGGCGCGCGCGCCCAACGCATCCACGACCGCTACCTGGACGACCGCGGCATCGCCCTGATCGAGGCGCTCGACGAGGTCGCCGCGGCCCACGCGACCACCCTGCCGCGCGCGGCACTCGCCTGGTTGCTCGCGCGGCCCGTTGTTACGGCGCCGATCGTCGGCGCCAACACGGTCGCGCAGCTGGCCGACCTCCTGCCCGCGACGGAACTGACCCTGACCGAAGAGGCCATCCAGCGACTAGACGAGGTCAGCGCCTGGCGCGAGGCCTAGGGCTCGTCAAGCCTGCACTCTTGATCGACGAGCGTGGCAGTCGCCGCACTCGCGCGGCATGTAGCGCCCCCGCTGTCGTGACAGTCGGGCGCACGCAGCAGCGGACGTGGGGCATGGGGCATGGGGCATGGGCGCGCCCCGCGTCGATCGTGATCTTGCGCGCCCTCAAGACGGGTATCCGCGTCCGAGCAGGTATCTGTCCTACGCCCTACTGGCGGAACCAATCCGCGCAGTACTGCCGTTGGTAGACCCGCAGCGCGGCCGCGCCGGCGGCGACGGCCGGGTCCGGGTCCTCGACGAGCCGCTCCAACCCGGTCGAGCGCGACGGGCACTCCTCGCGCAACAGCGCCCAGTCCGCGGATTCGGGATCCGCGAATCGGGGCGCGATCGGGCGCAACGACAGGGTGGACGCATCACGCAGCAAGATGAGCGTCGCGAGGCGCCCCGTGGGATCGGGTGCCTGCGAGACCGAAGCGAGCGCGTCCACGGCATCCTGATCGAGTCCCCGGCGCGAGAGCGGACGAAACGCCGCGATGAGCACGACCTCGCGCTCCGTCTCCGTGCCATGCCGCGCCGCGTTCGCGACGATCCGCCGTACGTCGACGCCGCCCCCTTCCGAATCGGCCGTCGCACGCAGCTCCGGCGTGGTCAGGACGTAGGCGCGTAGGGTCGCGTCGGCATCTTGGGGTCCGAGCAGCCACCACACGGCCTCGACGGCACCGGGCAGCGGCGCGACCGTTGGCGACGGCGCGTCACCGGAGAACGACACGCTAGCGGATGTCGCATCACGCGCCTCGACCCCGGCCAGCTCCACAAGTAGGCGGTCGGCCAACTCTTCTCGCAGGCTGAGCCCCAGCTCCGGCGCGTTGCCCGCGCGGGCGGCCGCTACAAAGGCGAGCAGCGAAGGACCGTCCGGCAACGTCGCATCGAGCACGGGGCGGATCTCGTCGAGCGCCACGTAGCGATGCATGGCCAGGCGCACGACCTCATCACGCGCTTCCACCTCGGTCGGCGCACGCTGGGCGAGATCATTCCACGCCGAGGCCCGTGCGCGCGGCCCCGCGATGGCCAACGCGAGACCCGCGGCGAGCAGGACGCCCGCGAGCACGAGATCGCGGCGCCCGGGTCGCTCGAAGTAGACGAGCGGACGGACGAGCGGCACGGGCGAGAGCGTCGCCAACACGGCGCCGAGCATCAAAGCCAGCCCGGTGAATGCCAGCGGCGCTCGGTAGGCCAAGAGCGTGGACCATAGCCCCAGCTCCGCACCAAGAAAGAAGGCAGGCACGGCCGCGAGCAGGACGAGGAAACGCCATCCCTCCGCGCCGACCTCATGCCAGGCAGGCCGGGCGCGGGGACGCGCCACGATGTACAGCAACACAACCGCGAGCGCCCCGAACAGGAGCGTCCACTTCTCGATGAGCATCCAAAGGACGAGGTCGGGCAGGCTCACGGCGATGCTCCGGACGTGGGTCGAGGTTCGGCGAGAGGAGAAGAGAATGTCATGGCGAGCACGATCGTCGCATTCGCGCTCGGCGACTTCACAAGCGAACGTCGGCACCACGCGATCCACGATTGCCCGGATCGAAGTCTAGGTTGCGCACCGTAGGTCGTCGAAGCCGGAACGCGCCTCAAGCCACGCTTCGCGAACCCGCAGCCGCTGCAATCGCACGCGTGAACCGCGCCACACTGTCCAGAACGAGAGCTCGGGTCTCGCGGTTCGAGGAGAAGAGCGATGACAGACGCGCCACGCCGGCACGCCAACACGTCGACGCCCCGGCACCCCCAGCGCGACCTTGCGCTCAGCCCGGCTCCGCTCCATCGGGCAGGTTGAGGCGCCGCGCGGCTTCGGTGAGGTCTTCGGGCGTGTTGACGTTGAAGAAGGAGAGCCCGTCGTTGTCGAACGGTCGCCACTCCTCCGGGGGCACCACGCGCGCCTGGACGGTCGAGATGAACGCGATCGTCGGCGCGGAACCGCGCACGAGCAACTTCTCAAGCGGATCGATGCAACGGCGGCGGTAGGCGGCCAAGAGCGGCTGGAGGCCGGCCTCGCGAGCGGTGCTGTGTTCGCCCGGCAGGGGCGGCTTCCCCTCCCCGACGTAGGGCACGGCCGCATGCCGGGGCCCGATGGCGCGCGCCATGTGCACGAGCAAGTCGGGCCGGACCAGCGGCATATCGCACGCGCAGACCAGCACGAGGTCCGTCAGCGAGGCTTTCAAACCGGCGTGCAAGCCGGTGAGCGGTCCTCGGGCATCGAGGCGGTCAATCACAACCGGCACGCCG
>JAJCYU010000235.1 GCA_029262755.1 Anaerolineae bacterium | reverse complement strand
CCGCTTCGACCATGATCGCCGATGGTCGGCGCAACCCGCCTTCGGGCGGGTCGATGCGAAGATGACTGGGTATGGGGCGTAGCACGGACGTGATGGGCAAGGCGATCACCAGATCGGCAGCGCTGGCGTTGAACAGGTCCTCGGACAGGACCAGCACCGGTCGGGTTACGGCCTGCTCGCGTCCGCGCGTCGGGTCGAGGGAGGCGAGCCAGATCTCGCCGCGACGAGGGAAGTGGGCGATGCGCTCTTCGCTCACGAGCGGCTGCGATCTTGCTCGTCCTGCGGTGGCGGATACGTGTGCTCATCGCTGGTCGGAGCCGCTGGACGTGCCCCCGCCTCCGCCTCCGCCTCGCCGTCGGCGATCGGCTCGGGCGCGAGGCCGTCCAGCAAGGTGGCGTCCCAAGCGTGAATCTCCGCATCGAGCGACGATGCGGTGTCGGGAGCGGAACGCTCGACGCTGTAGGCTGCGGCTACCTCGCGCAGGAAGCGATCTCGACGCAACCGCTCGACGGCTTCCTCGAGCACGGCCGCCATCGACTGGCCGGAGGCCTCCGCCAAGCTGCGAAGGCTCTCGCGCGTTTCTATGCGTACGCGCACTGTTGTGTACTCTGGCATGTCTACTCCTATGTCTACATGGGAGTATACATGTTGCTGGACGGCGAAACGAGCGGCTGCCCCGAATCTTGCGCTGGGCCGGCACAGGGTTGCATCCAGGTCCGAACGATCATCGCGACCCGCCTGACCACCATGCCGCGCGGAGCCCCCAACGATCTCGCCGACGTCAGTCGATCGTATCGCCGATGGGCGCCCACGCGCCGTTTCGTGGTTGCTGCGGGCGTCGCGCAACGTTCACGTTGCACGTCGCAGCAGCAGTGAGATGACTGCTCGCGAGATAGCGTCCGTCCGGTCGTGGCTTGCGAGTCGCTGTGTTCATGCACGCACCCCTCTCGTTCTTTCCACCGGCCGCCTCATCGCGACCATGATCGAAGCGTATGCGACGGTCGTTGCACCAACGTCCCTCGGTGCCCTTCCACGAGAAGCGATTCGCCGGGTGTCGATCGCTCGCGACCCGATACACCCACGTCAACAGAAGGGGGCGGGACCGCCCCACGCGGTCCCGCCCAATGCCCCGAGAAGATAGTCGATTGGTGATGCGGTCGTGCGGTCGTGCGGCGAAGCCCGCCGCTTCGGCCATCCAGGCCGCTACAGGGCTTTTGCTCGTGCGAGCTAGCCTGCGTCCTTCACCGTCACGGGTAGCGCCCGCTGCTGCGGTGCCGCCAGCAAGGCGCGTTCCGCCCAGTCGGCGATCGTGACGTCGATCGCGGCGGCGGCGCGGCCGTCGCGTGCGCGGGCCAGGTTGAAGTCCGCGGCATCGACGAAGGTCACGGCAAGCCGGCGGCTATCCATGACGCGTAGCGCGAGGACCGCGTTGCTGAAGCCTTCGTCGTGCGTGAGGCCGAGTGGGCCGAAGGGGGCGCTGTCCAAGGTGATCCGGCCACGCGAATCGGCGCGCAGCACGGCGTCCGGCTCGTCGCCGTAGCGGCGGCCATACCAACCGAAGCGCGGTGTCGGGCGATACAGTGCCACCGCGGCGCCGGCCGCGGGGCGGCCGTCCGCCCAACGGAGGGTGATTGTCGTGCGCTCGGGCAGCTCGGAGAGGTAGGACCCCAGGTTGCAGGGCGCGTTGAAGTTTCCGCAGACCGGACGCTGGCCGCGCATGCGGTTCCAGGCCCAGGCCGAGTGCTCGCCGTAGGCTTCGCCGTAGTTCATCAAATCAGCGCCGAAGTCCGGGCCGAGGTGAAAGTGATCGCTGCGCGCCGGCAGCGCCGCGCTGCCCGCAAGGGCGTTGCCGATGCCGTCCGTGATCAGGACGCCACCGCCATAGAGCGCGGTGCCGGAGCGGTGCGCACGGGCGACCGTGTTTGCCTGACCGCGCGCGCAATCGATGAACGCGCCGCGCTCCACATCGTCGCAGCGAACGATCTCGCCGCCGAGCACGAGCTCAACGGGCGGCGAAAGCGCCGGCATGCCGGGCAGCAGCGCCACGGGCAACTCGCGCGCGTCTGCGCTGATATCGCCGACGAGCGCCAACTCGATCGCGCGTACGTTCAGGCCGTAGCTGTCGGCCAGGTAGCGCGCGTGCGAGAGCTCGTGCAGCAGCGTGAGGTCGCGGTCCCAGAGGGTGCGGTTTTGGGCGTAGGTCGGCGGCAGGTCGCAGCTGGGGTCGGGGCTGCCGGTCAGTGCGGCAGGGAAGCCCCAGATCAGGTCCTGCTCCGTGTCGCGCTCAGGCTGCTCGACGCGGCAGCCCAACGCGCCGTCCGGCACGATCACGACGCGGTCCAAGCGGATGCGATCGTAGATGCCCTCCGGCGTGAGTGGGTGCACGGCTTCGGCGAGCATGCTGTTCCACAGCGCGACCTGGCGCTGGAGCCAGTCTTCGAACGAAGAGCCGCCCCAGGTGCCGCTGCTCACAGCCTGCGCTGCAAAGTCGTGGAAGCCTTGCTCCACCCAGATCCCGAGCGAAAGCGCATCGCTTGCGATCACGAGCGCGTTGTTGGCCTCACTGCGCTCGGCGACCGCGTTCTCGGGATCGAGCACG
>JAJCYU010000234.1 GCA_029262755.1 Anaerolineae bacterium | reverse complement strand
CCTTTTGATGATGACGAGTGTGGTCTTAGTGATGTATCAGTGGCGGTGGTGCATAAGTACGTGTGGATGGGAAAAGACAACAAGCATGTTAAGGCGAAGGATAGTGAATATGTTCATCGGGTGTTGCGAAAGTTGGAGGGGTATGACTTTTGTGTATTCGGTGACAATCATTCTGGGTTTATTTGCGGCAGCAATATTATTAACTGTGGGAGCCTCATGCGACGAAGCCGGAGGGATTTGGGGCACAGACCGATGGTGGGGTTGTTAATGTCATCGGGTCATATAAAGGCTCATCTTTTGGACACGTCGGAGGATGTGATTTCCGAGGGAGAATCTGAAAGGCATGATGAAGAGCGTGAAGTGGATTGGTCTTCGTTTGTGAATCGTCTGTCCCGCTTGGTGAATGATCCTTTGGATTTTCGAGGAAGACTGATGCAAGCGGCGAAGGAGGAACATCCCGCTGTGTATAGAGCGGTAGGAGGAATTTTGCATGACGCGGAAAGGTAAGACAGATTTGGTGGGACTGAAGGAGCGTGTGGAAGTGTTGCGGGCAGAACGCAACAAAGCGGAGGGCATGCTACAGCATCTTAAAAGGGAGTTACGAGAGAAGCATGGATGTGACAGTTTGATGAGTGCCAAGGAGCGGCTTAGTCGGCTGGTCCATAAGGAGAGAAAGTACAAGCGGCAGCTTGCGGAGGCTGTTGCAAAGTTTGAGAAGCGATGGAGGTCACAATTGGAGTTGTTAGGTGATTAACACAACGATCATAGAGAAGTATGGTAAGGAAGCATGCAAACGGCGTGCTGATAATAAAAGGAGGTTGGGAGATATACGTGAGCAGTTAGAGCGAGCGCATCGCAGGCTTCAGGTGGTTTCGAGGGCGCAAGCTGTTATTCGGGAGGTTGCGTTGGAGGTGCAATCCCATGCGTATGATTCTATTGCGTCTGTGGTAACGCGATGTCTTCGTGTGGTGTTTGGAGAGGAGTATGCCTTTGTTGTGGAAGTGAAGAAGGTAGGGGGTAAGTCGCTTGTCAGCTTTCAGTTGTCGAAGGGCGGCGAGTTTGTGGATTTGATGGAGGCGTCTGGTGGAGGGGTTGTGGATGTGGTAGCCTTTGCGCTGAGGATGTCAGTAATCTTTTTGAAGCATAGTAAGGGCCGTCGCTTCTTGGTGTTGGATGAGCCCTTTAAGTTTTTGTCAGCGGAACATCGTTCTAAGGTGGCTGTTTTGTTGGAGACGTTAGCGAAGGACATGGGTGTTCAGATTCTAATGATCACCCATGCGGACGAGTTTTGTGTGGGAAGGGTTGTGAGGATTTGATTATGGGAAAAGAATGGCAATCGGTAGTGGACTGTGCGTTTACTGTTTTGAAAGAGAAGGGGAAGCCCATGAGCGCGGGTGCTATTATGAAGTGCATGGTTCGAGATGAGATGTACTTCTTCCGTGAGACAGCAGCGTCCCCAACAACAAAGGTGTATGCTTCATTACATGGGGAGATGCGGAGACTCGGGGAGAAGTCGAGATTTGCGTTGACAGCATCAGGACGGTGGAAGTTGAAGGAGTAGGGCGGTGTTGTGTGTCACCGACAATTTTTCCAGCAACACACGAACGTCCGAGAACACGTACACGTCCCGCGTACGGGGCGTTCGTCCCGCGCGGGTATCGGAACGGCTACCCCTATCCCTATCGTTCGTTGTGGGCGGGTTTGTGGGCGTTTTTAGGGGGTTGTGGGCGTCCTGGGGGAGGGGTTGTGGGCGCGGGACGGTGTGTATATACTAGTATACAGTGCACAGGAGGATGTTGTATGGCTACAAGAAAAAGTAGTATGAGAAGGAGTGAAGAGTACAAGTTGGCAAGTAAACGAATCTCGCGGACGGATAACGGTTCGTCCACTCCAGCTTGGCCAGAGAAGTATCCGGGAGAGCTGAGCGTATTACATCCACCCGGTTCGCGGGGAGGTCGCTCCTGTTGTGAAGAGCGTACATATGATGCTCTTTTGTCGGTGGTGCAGGAGAATCCCGGATCGACAGCGGAAGAGTTGGCGATTGTACTGTTGCGAAGTCCAATGACTTTACGACGCACATTGAACATGCTTGAGAAGGAGGGAGTGATTGAGAGTCGCGAGGATCGAAGCGGGAGGAACACCAGAACCGTTCGAAGGTGGTGGCCGACATGAGTGCAGTATTAGGACATCTAGAAGAATTAGACATTCCTTCTGGTGAAGGAATGAAGGGAATTGTGAGGAGGGTGGACGTTGAGCAAAGTTTGGATGGGCTATCACAGGCGACGTTGACTGTGGAGGTTAGTGGCAAGCCAGATTTATCATGTCTTGCGGGGGATATTTATATCAGTAAATCAGGGCAGCAACAGCCTGCGGAGAAGGTGGAGCAGCAACAGCCTGCGGAGAAGGTGGAGGAAGCGGTAAGTCGTTTCTTCGATGCAGAGTGCCTTGCATTTTGTGGGATGGGCATAACAGTACTGTCGATTGGATGGACGGCATGGCAGTTTTTCATTAAATGAGAAGGGAGTTGTAATGAGTTGGCTTTGGTTCATAGGTGCTGTGTTGGGTGACGCGACGGAAATTAAAAAGGAGCATGTGCGATGATGACATTTGATGAGGCGATGTCTCTTTATTTGAGACAGTTTGATATGGCGGTTGCCAGGGTTCGTGCGATGTTGGCGGATTGGGACGTGGTGGAGAGAGTGGCAGAGTTTAATAAAGAAGCGGAGACGAATGCAAACTCTGCAATTGATTCTATTTTTGTACTTAAGAGGGTGCATGCCTATGTATGCGAGAGCTACGTAGCTGTGGATGTCAGTAAGAGGGAGTATATTGCTATAACTGAGGAAGCCAGGAAGTAGCGAGGAGAAAAGAGGGTGAAAACATTAGAGTACCAAAGTCTTCTGAAGTATCTAGCACAGACAGCCGTGTTGCTTACAGAAATGCCGATTGATGAGCTGCTGTTGGGTATTGAAAAGGCCGAAGCCGTCGGGCCGATGCTCGATCCCTCTTTGTATAGGGAGAAATCTGCAGCGATGGCGCAGGACAAGAAGCTACTGCAGGCGGCGAAGTCATTGATGGTAATTGGTAAGGAGTTGCGGAAAGAAAAAGAAATTGAAAAGGGAGAAGATACGTGATGAACAAAAACGAAAAAGCGAAAGCTGAATTGATAATTAACGGTGTTATTTGTGTAGAGTGTAACGCCGTCGTAGATGGTGATGCTCCTGGAGAAGCACGGCTGTGCAAGGAATGTGAAAGGAAGAGCGATGAAGTTTTGGGCTGAACAAGAGGAAGATGGTATTGTACGAATAGTGACGGGCGGTGAGACAGGTGTACATGCACTATTAGTAGAAGAGAATCGTGTACCGGGTGTGAGTCAGAGGAAAGCTGTTGTGGTGGAGAATTACTGGGAAGCGGCAGGATATATAATGTGTGCGAAGGCAGGAGTGAAACCGAGTGCTGTGCGGCTTTAGGGGGATGAAAGGAAACTGAAATGTCTCAATGGACGCATGTTTGTGGGCTTATCAGATATGATGACATGAGAATGGCGGACGTGGCCCTTCGGGAGCAGTATGAAGCTGCGCTGGGCAAGACTGTGGATTGGGACGATCCTCACGAATCATGGAAAGCATGTGATGTCCCTCACGGATCGGAGGGCAGTGTTCATTGGAAACTGGACGAAAACCCAGACAGGTCCGCTGTGTACGCATACACTGTATCTTTGTGGGGTGATCTTCGTGATTATGATGACGTGGCTGAAATAAGGAAGTGGTTTGAACGCTGCGTATTGAATGACCACTTCTTGGTTCGTCAAGCGGTGTTGGATGTTGAAGTAGAGAACAGAGAATCATTCACATTTGTTTATAAGGATGAAAGTGTCATTGAGTATTTGCGACCGCCCAAATTGTGATAAGGGGTTGTGGATTCTAGAAGTGAAGGAGCGAAGAAATGAGTATTGATCATCATCAGCATGTGGTTTACACATGTGATGCTTGTGGTGCAACTGAGAAGGTGGAAGGACGGGCGTGTGCGGAATCACGGAGAGTTAATCCATGTTTCATTATAGAAGTGACGTTGCCTTGTTTGACATTCAAAAACTGTCAGGACGGAGTAATCAGATATTCTGTTAGTCAGGGAAGGCGGATCGATATGTGTTCCGATTGTGCAATGAAGATAGATGAAGTTGTTAAGTTGGTGGTGGGAGAGGTTGGAGGAACATGATACATGGATGATCATGAATACAAGAAGATGATTGAGGAGGTGTTAGCAAAGGATGTCGGACTAACATCTTGGGAAATGGACTTCATCGAGAGTGTGGATACTCTTGTCAAATTCACGGAAAAGCAGAGAGATGTCATCGAGAGAATTTGGAAGAAGGTGTGTGGATGAAACGCTGGTTTGCGATTAGGCATTTGCGGTGGTTGTGGAAGTCCATGCGGTTTTATTGGTGGTGGGACCACAAAGGACATTTGCTAGGCAGCACCCCACATCCAAGCGACATTGAGTATCTGGACAATGTATGGAAAGGCAAAGAATGATTTTCGTAATTCTGATGATGTTAGTTGTTGGTCAGTCGGAACCTATGGCAGCGTGGTATTGCAATGCTACTCAAGTTGAGCAGTTTATTGATCCTGCCCACCACAATCCACTTGACTATGGTGTGACAGATGTGTTGGCGGTGTTGGACAATGTGCCCGCCCGACCAGATGCTGCTACGCTGCTTAAAGTTTCGCAAATGTCACGCGCTGTTGGATCACGAGCAGGGATTTGGTTGGTGATTCCGTGGTGTGCCGGTTGTAACTGTGGATTGAATCAGTGTGAGCATCTATCACACGATTTGTATGCTGGTACTATACGAAGCATGATGCAGTGGCGAGGTTCCTCCAGCTTCAGGCCGTGGGTGGATGCGGCGGGTGTTGAACACGATGCTGTACCATGCCCGACTTGGAATACGTGGTGGGAATTTCAGCGCCAGCGTGTGGAGGGGCTGGCGAGACTGGCACGGCCCTTCCACAACATTAAGGGTATTGCCATTGACATGGAGTTGTATTTGGACAACAAGTGTAATGGTAAGACACGGGCGGTGAAGTACAAGTCCGCGTGCTACTGTGAGTACTGCAAGCGGACACCTTATCAGCGAGTGATAGCTGAGCAGCTTGCGAGGCGGATTAAGATCGCTGCAGGAGGTCTGAGGTTTGGATTGATTAACGCAGATGGTGATGCTCCCATACACCGGGGCATGTTTGCCGGTACGCAACCGTTGACATCTTTTGTCGAGCATTGGTATCAGCGGGGATGGCAGGACACGGATTATTGCACGTCCACAGGCAACTTCGGTTCTTATCAGCATACATGGACGAATAATGGTGAATGGGATGTGCGTTTTGTGATTGGACTTGACCCGAATCGGTTGTGCTTCGAGGACTTTGATCATCGGCCAGTGGACGCATTGCCTGGTTCATTTGATTCTCTTGATGGTACGATGTGGGCGTGCAGTGAATATGCTGATGGCTTTTGGTTGTGGTGGGCTCCGCATGTTTTCAAGAAGGATGGTGCTGCGTTCTGTCCTGATGATTGCTGTTGCCGTCCAGACGCATGTACTGTGTCCGTCGGCATCGAAGACTATTTCAAGGCCATTCAACATCGTGATTTTGCACCGGCTGGAGCATGTGATTATCGTAAGCTGCCCAATGGATTGTATGAAGTAGAGACAATCGATTCTGATTGTGGAGTGCTGCGCAGGATGGTGGCGGAATATCCATGTGCTCCTGCTTTGGTGGCGGGGTGCAGTAATTGTGACAGGCGGATGTCCCTGGGGCGGAAGAGCGAGTAATGTTATGATGACGATTGAAGAACGAGCGAGATTGGCTCGCATTCATGCTTATTGTGCTTCGGTAAGTCCGCTTTCTGATGACCACACGGCTTGGAATGCAGTTGAGAGTAATATTCTAGGCCACCTCCGTAAAGCTGTGGCCGAGGAACGGGAGGCGTGTGCGAAAGTGTGCGATGCGGTGGCAGCGTCGTGGTCGCACCACAATATCGCACCCATGTCTGCTCAAACAGCGGCTAAAGCAATCCGAAAGCGAGGTTCCGATGAAACCTGAAGAACGGGCTGAAAATATCTACGACAGGCTTGTTGGGCAGGCGACAAACGGTGGGTTTGGGGGGCGTGAGACGTACGCTGACTGTACACAATACGTAATCCAACACATACGCGAGGCCGTCACCGGGGAGCGGGAGGCGTTTTCAAAATGGATCAGAGAGCACAGCCTAATAGCACACCCAGAGCACCATTCTGCCTCCTGTGCGATTGGATGGCATCGTGCGATGGAAACGTGTTTGAAATTTGTCCGAAAGCGAGGTTCCGATGAAACCTGAAGACATGACCGACGAGCAGCTTGACCGCTTTATCGCCGAGAAGGTGATGGGATGGGAAGAACGCGATGAACTGGGTACGCAGGTATGGGTGGAACGCCTCCATGATCGCGCCTACCGCCGTACTTGTTCGTTGCATGATTGGCATCCAACTCGTGTTATCGTTCAGGCCATGGACGAGGTCGCGAAGAAGATGATGGAAAGCGGCTGGGAGTTTGAGATGGAGCATTCTTTTACCAACCATGTGAAATGCGAGTTTGTGCATGGATCGTTTGTGCGGTTCGATGCTTCTAACGCGAGCGGTCGAGAAAGCCGCGCAATCTGCGAGGCGGCGGCGAAGGCGGTGGGGGATGAATGACTTGATTACAATCTTGATTGGCGCGGGAGCGGTCGCTGCCGTCCTGATCGTGATCGAAAACATCAAACTAACGTGTTGGAAGTGCGGCGCTCGCGTAAAGAAACGCAAAAGCGGCGCGGGGCTGTGTTTGTCGTGCTACGACAGAATTGGTAGAGGTGAGTGATGAGCGATGAACGACCGGCAGCGGCTAAAGCAATCCGAAAGCGAGATTCCGATGAAACCTGAAGACATGACCGATGAACAGCTTGACCGCTTTATCGCCGAGAAGGTGGTGGCGAAGGCGATAGTGGCATGAGCAGTAATGATTTTCACCACTGGCTCAAAGTCAAGGATGTGTTTGTTCTTGATGGACCAGCCGGGTTTTTTGTGGAGGATTGCTATGGTTGTGTTCCTTTTGAAGGTGATGGTACAGCTTGGCCCTCTGTTCGACTTCATCGATCAGATACCCGCCAAGTTCTTCTAGCGCCTGGTTGCACGTCGCGGGTCGTATTGATCCGCGACGTGCAGTTGTTGTTGTCTGAGTAAGGGAGTGGATGATATTAAGAGTTATAGGCATAGTGGCCTTGTTTTTCGTGGTTGTGGCTTGGATGAGGCTGAGTGCTACGAATGTCCCGAGTGCCCCGATGACGACGACGATTTTCAGCCCCCTGCGGGCAGGGAGGAGTAAGGGATGGCGAAGCGACTGCCGATACCACAGTGCCCCTGGTGTAACAAGACAATGCAAACATGGAAATGGGCGAGAAGGGGGCACGGGCTAAGGTGCACCAATGGGGAGTGCTGTGTCCGTCCAGATATGACTATGACGCACCGAACGCGGAAGGCTGCTGCTGAAGCGTGGAATTCCGTTCGGCTGATATCTGAAGTTGCGAACGAGATGGCGAGAGAAAACAGCGAAAGGAACGATGATGATTGAAGTGTTTTTCCAGCAGATAACGGTAACCCTGTGGCGCTTGATGACGAGTTGCACGGAGTCGAAGTTCGTGACCTGCGTGCAGGCGGGCATTGTGGGTGACACACCGGCCACGCGCTGGCAGCCGTTGACGCCGATTGGGGCGTTGCACATCGGGCCACTTGGATCATATCCAAGCGATCCCGTCACCCTCCGATATATGTGGTCGATTCCTTTCACGAAACAGTGGGCGGCCACTCCGGTGCATCATCATTACTTTGAGACGCAATACCGTCTTGCGATTGGCAAGGCCGTTCGCCGAGGAGTGCCGGTGTGGTTGACCAACGCGGACATTGAGCCGTTAGAGCCGGGTGAACCGCGTCGAGATATTGGTCTCTGCGGATGGATTCCTGACGGCGGCAGTGAACTCGGCCCGCGCAACCTGGTGAAGATCACCGATATCACGAATCACGTTGCGACGTTTGAGTCTGCGGGTCAAAAAGAAAAGGTGTGGGCGGGGACAGAATTGAAAGGTC
>JAJCYU010000233.1 GCA_029262755.1 Anaerolineae bacterium | reverse complement strand
ATCTTATGAAGGTCTTTCGGGTGAAGATATTACCTTTTTCTTTAATGAACCTAAACTGATACACACCTGGTTCTACCTGATGTTTATTGCCTTTGCCATGTATGGGATATGTATTTTCATCTGTACGCTGGACTCTATCCTCAGAAAAGTAAAGGCGCGTTCCAAAAAGGTTGCTTTGTACGGTGCATCAATTGTGCATATTGGTTTCCTGGTTACGTTGGTAGCACATCTTGTTGGCGGTATTTGGTCGGAGTCAGGCAGACCAATAACGATTGCCGATACGTGGGTCCAATCCGGTGAATATGAGTTAAAGGTGACAGGTCTTGACTCTACTTCATATCCCAATGGTATGCCCAGGAAGATAACTGCTCAGATGAAGATAAGGAAGGACGGGAAAGAGTATGATGATACACTCGGTTACAACAACCCTGTGCTTGTGGACAGTGGGACCAAACAGTTTCTTTTACGAAATTATGGGAACATGCCAAACTCTGTAGTACTGAATATTGACGGAGAAACAAGATCTTTAAATATAAAGGATGTTATAGAGCTGAATGGATTGAGAGTGCTACTGGCTAACCTTTACATGCCGCCACAGTTCCCTCTCCCTGTTATTCAGCTAGTCTCAAAGGGTAACGATAATAAATACAATCAAACCTACGTTCGCATCGGCAGTCAGAATGTTCAAAATATTAATGGAGTAGATGTCGTTTTCGAAGACATAAAATCCACACCGGCTGTAGTCGTAACTACAAAAAAGAACCCGAGCATACCACTCACACTGATTGCAATCGGCTGTTTTGGGTCTGGAATGCTGTTGGTGATCTTCAGGACTGCATATAAGATGGTTAGGGTGTAGGATGATTATTGATGATTGTAGATTGAAGCCAGAGGCAAGTATTGTGATTTGCGGATCTGCTGAATTCGATTGTTACGTGGTTATTAATTCCTTCCAATTATCATTAATAAACATAGACAGTCTTAACAAAAGAATTAATGATGTATATGCTTCGTTATCAACAATTTTTGATACTCTTCCATGTGCAGCTTCGTCTCTCCAATATTTTAACAACGTTGAGTTAGCTTTGTAATCATCGTGTAGTTGTTTGCGGATCTTGCCAATAAGAATATTTTCAATCTTGCTCCGACCATTTGCAGAAGAATATATTTTCAATATTTTTTCTTCATCCTTTGCTTTTGCAATCGCTACCGCAAGGATTATAGATTCTGCAGAAGCGCCACACATAACGCAGCATGCTAAATAAGCATGGGCGCCATAACAACGAATAGCTTGTTGTGCACGTTCATGGAATCCTGGACCAAATTTTGATTTATATTTTTCTAATATTTCTGCGAATCTTTCCGGTTCAGTTGGAACAAAGTCATCTTGTCCTCCTTCATTAAGCCAACTGCGGCCAAATGATGTGATGGTATAACCGTTTCCGGATGCACCGTCGGGAGTGGCTTGCGCTTCAGAATGTTTGATACCAGGGCGTAATATTCCTCTTCTACAAAGCTCCCAACAGGCATCATAAAAAGCAGGAGATAGTTCCTTCACTTTTCCTTCGGTATTTTGTATTCCTTGTTTTTTAAAGTAAGTTCTAATTAAAGGGGGAAGGTAAATTTCGTAACCAAAGCTTCCAAATGAACCGTAATCAGGATTTCTTAAAAATTCGATTAATAATTTAGTTACATCTTCAAGTTTCATATTATTCAGATAATAAGTTATTAACTAGGTACTGTATAACGCCACCATTATATTGATTAACGCAATCTTATACTTTGTCACTCTTTTGTCAATTAATTTTCAACACTTGTCTGCAGAAAGACTTAAGGGACTTTTTGCCAGGCCGTTAATGTCGACAGATAAAGGCTTTTGACTTGACTGTTTACGGGTATTCTGTTAGATTCCAAATCAAGATGTGATTCTAGCAACTCTGTAGTTCCCAAAGGTGGTAAACGCTGATGAACAGAAAAACTTTTATTTATATTGTGATAGTAGTTGTGTTCTTAATAGCGTGGTACTATTTCCCACCACTTAAAAATACGGTCGTTCAGAGTAGAAACTATATTGCAAATCTATTGCATATGATGACTGAGTAGGTAACTCTCCTGGTATAATAAACCAACACGTAAAGAAGGCCCTAATGCAACCTTTCGACCCAAAGACTCGATACTCTATAGGCTTTATAATGAGAGTGCAGAACTGACAAAAAATAGTGTAATCAGGATTTGCGGTTGGAAGTATCTGTTATTGCGGCTCAAGCCACATTACTTCGTAGGGTTCTAATGTAAGACTTATAATTCCTTCTATAAATGTATACTTTTTTTGATCAATTAAATTGTACCACTCCTGCTTGAATATATTAATTGTTTCCATGGGAATAGATATGTGACATTGATCAACCGTTACATTGATCAGAGATAGTATTTGCTGGTCTTTTTGAGGGGACGTTCTTAAGAGAGTAAATACTTCCGGTTTAATTCTGAAAATGCTCTGTGCTCCAGTAGGGTGAAAAGCTTTCTGTACTGTTCTTATTGAAATAATATCTTTCATGTTGTCGCTGATTTTTGCTATTAAAGTGTCTGGATTATCTAACTCATCAACAAGAGAAGTATAGTTTACAACAGTACGATTAATATTGCGTTTTACGTCAGCATTAATCATCAGACTCAGATCATTTTTTGTACCAAAAAAACCATGGAGATATATTCCCGGAACACCTTGAATGGCTAGCGCTATAGCTCTTGACGCAATAAATTTCTTAATTTGAATGTCAACGTCTACCGTATCGTCT
>JAJCYU010000232.1 GCA_029262755.1 Anaerolineae bacterium | reverse complement strand
GGATCGGCCCCGCCACCCCCAGCGCGACCCCGACGACCGGAACCTCTCGGCCCACACCAACCCCATCCACGTCCCCGCCGCGCCTTACTACACTCCACCTGCCCTTGGCGCTGGCTGGCGCGTGCGGCGACCCTGGTTCGGTCGATCTCGACCTTGTCCTGCTGATCGACGCATCGGCGAGCATGCGCGCACGGCTGGCGGATGGCTCCGCGAGCGCAGCCGCCGTTGCCGGCACCGTGGGCGCCCTCGTTGAGCGGCTACCGGGCGGCCCGTCGCCCGGCGGCGACCGTGTCGCCCTCGTACGCTACGGGGACGACGCGGAGTCCGCCGGCCCGTTGACGTTGCAACGCAGCGCCGTACGCGAGGCACTCGTTCTGCCCCCGGCAGGCCGTTGGTCTCGCCTCGACCGCGGCCTGCAGGTCGCAGCCGACGTCTTCGCCGCCTCGCCGCCCCGCAGCACCGCCGCCCGCGTCGTTCTCCTGATCGGCGACGGCCGCGTGAGCCCCGTGCCGCCGCCGGAGGCCATCGCCGCCGTAAACGCACTACGCGCGCTCGACGTAGCCGTATTCGCCGTCGCGCTCGGCGCCGATGCCGACGTAGCCACGCTCACCTCCATGACCGCCGATCCGCGGGCCGTCCTCTCCGCCACGGATCGCCGCAGCCTTGAACGCGCGGTCCGTTCGCTGATGCGCCTCGCCCGCTGCCGCGGCACGCAGCCATGGCCGGGCTGAGCCAGGAGAGAGCAGGGGAGCGCAGGCGCGAGCGCCGGAGTGATGGCCGGGCTGAGCTGGGTGCGCTCGCGCGCGAGCGCCCGAGTTGTCGGCACCGTGTGATCCGAATCGCGATGTCCTCCGCGATCCGTAGCGCGATTCCGTACTCGATACGTAGCGCGGTCGTGTGCGCGGTCGTGTGCGCCACAGGGAGCGCAGCAATGGGGCGCAGTATGAAGCGTCATCCTGTGCGCGGTCCCCTTCGCGAACGACCTCCTACGCCATTTCAAGTCGAATGCTTGAGCGTGCGCCCTTGCCCCCCGCGGATCCGCTGCGCGCCCGGTCGTACACCCGACGCCCACCCTCGCTGCCCGCCCCCACCCGGTGGGACGCACGTGCAACGCATCCGGCGTAGCCTGTATCTGCTTCGCGTTGTGCGTTCGTCGGCGCGGTTCGCCGTGCACCCGGGAAGGGCACCGTCCGGTGTCGCGTGACAAGAAGCGTACCTACCCCTAGTGCGAGCGGGTTGGGCCTTTCGGGATGACGATCCTCGAACGGCCCGGCCCGCTCGCCATGCGCACGCCGGCCACCGTGCTTGCGACCGGCGCCCGTTGCCACGGTTCGGTTCACCCTCGCGTTCGACGACTGATCCACGTAGGGCCTGTTCGGACTGCCCATAACATCCGCCAGCCGGCTGCGTAATGGCATGGTGCCTCTGCCCTCCACATCGTGGAGGACCCTGCCATGTTCGCTGCCCGACCTGCCCACCGCCCCGCCCCCGGGCCGGATCGGGCCATGCCCCGCCCATTAATCGCACTCGCGGCACCACCCCGCTTTGGGCTACGAAGCGGCCCCGCCCTCCCCTTGGCATTCGCGTTGGCCCTCGCCCTCGCCCTCGCCCTCGCATTCGCGGGCGCGACTGTGCCATCCCTCGATCGCGGAGGGGCCCATCCGGGCGATGAGCCAGGATTCCTCGCCGCCGCGCCCCGCGCCGTCCTCGCCGATGGCGCGCCCCTGCAGCGGCTCGGTGCCGCAGGCGGCGGCGTATTCTCGCATGCACACGAGGGCGACACGGCCTGGTTGGGCGTCGGCTACAGCGTGTGGGCCGTGGACCTCTCCGTCGCCAGCGCGCCGCGCGCGATCGGGCGTAGCGAGCTCCTGCCTTCCCCCGCCCTCGATATCGTGGTGCGTGAGGGCATCGTGGTGGCCGCCATGGGCTCCGATGGCCTGATCGTGCTCGACGGCGGCAACCGAGCATCACCCACCGTCGCGGCGCGTCTCCCGGTCGAAGCGGACGCCATCGCCCAACGGGGCGACCTCCTCTTTGCGCTGCGCGGATCATCGCTCTCGCTGGTCGACCTTTCCGTGCCCAGCGCGCCGCGCCTTATCGGCTTGTTGCGGCTGCCCGGCCGCGCGGCACATATCGCGTTGGACGGCGACGCAAGTTGGTTGCTCGAAGATGCGCGCACCATCGGCGCCGGCCTCCAACTGCATCGCCTCGATGTGAGCGATCCGGCGCGCCCCACGCTGGCCTCTACCGCGCGCTTCAACGCCGATCGTCCGCTGGGCATGGACGTGCGCGGCGCGGACGCGTTTGTCGTGACCTCCGCCGGCGAGCTGATCGCGCTCGACGTCACCGACCCGGCTCGTGCGCGCGAGCGTTCGCGGGTGCTCGTTCCGCTCGGCGCGGCCAGCACGGGTCCGCGCGCCCTGATCGCAGGCACCACCCGGGTGTGGGTCAGCAGCGCATCCGCCGTGGCCGAAATCGATATGACCAACCCCGGGGCGCCGCGTCCTCTGGGCTTGATCGAGGCCCAAGGCTCCATTTCCGGCCTCTCGCTTCGCGGTGCCGACCAGCTGCTGATCGCCTGTCTCGGCGATCTCGTCGGTGCGCGCCGCGCCTATCACGGTCTCGAGATCTTCAACATTGCGGCCCCCGCCGATGCGCGATCGGTCGGCGCGCTGCGCGACGCGTGGCATGCGTACGGCGTGGCGGCGAAGGACGATCTGGCCTACGTGGCGGCCGGGCGCGCCGGGATGCGCATCGTCGACCTCTCTGACCCCAGCGCTCCGCGCACGGTCGGTCGCTACGAGGCCGAGGGCGTGTTCGTCGACGTCGCCCTGCACGGTAGTGTCGCCTACCTCGCCGACGGCAGCTCGCGTAGTGCGTTCCGCGTCGTGGACGTCGCGGAGCCGATCCTGCCCCGCGAGCTGCTCGCCATCGATTCGCCCGGCGCCTTGGCCGCGGCGGTCGAGGTCTCCGCCGGCCGATTGGCGGTCGGGCTCGAGCTGCAGCGCGTCGCCGTGTTCGACCTGGCCGATCCGCGCGCGCCCGTCCTGGTCGGTTCCGTCCCTGTGCCCGGTCGCGTGTTGGACCTGTCCGCCGTGGGCGCGAAGCTCTACGTGGCGTCCGCGCTTGCCGGCCAAGCGCCGCATCTCACCGTGATCGACATGGGCGCAACGCCCCCGATCTCGCTTGGCGCTGCGTCGCTCGCGGTGGCCCGCGGTCCCGGTGGCCTCGTCGGCCTGGCAGCAGAGGGCGAGCGCGTGTACGTCACGGCGGACGGGGGCGTGATCGTCTTCGACGCGACGAACCCCGAAGCGATCGTCGAGCGCGGCCGTGTGCCGCTGCCCGGCTTCGGCGTCGGCCTCGCAGCCGCGGCGGGCTATGTGTACACGGCCGCGGCGGATCTATCGATCATCGACGCCCTCGTGCCCCGCTCCCCGCGCGTGGCGGCGACGCTCCCGTGGCCGGCTTCGTGGGCCGAAGCGCGCAACGGCATCGCCGTGCAGCAGGGACGCGTTCTCGTCGGCCATTGGGAGGCGGGCCTGCTCGTCGCGTCCGCCAACGTCGCGCCGCTCCCGACCTTCACGCCGACGCTGACCCCGCCGCCCAGCCCGACCGCGCCACCTACCGTCACCCCCACGCCGGCCCCAACGCTCGGCACGCCCGCGCTGCCCCCGACCGCCCCGTCTACGGCAACTCCGACCGTGACGCCTACCGCGACCCTCGTCACGCCGTTCGCCACCGATCCACCGTCGCCGACCGCGACTACCGAGGTCACGTCGACGCACACGCCAGCTCCCAGCGTCAGCGCGACCGCAGCGGCCACCGGCAGCGCGACCGACGTGCCGGCCGCGCCAAGCGCGACGACGATCCCGCCTGCGTCGGCGACGATCGCGCCGCCCCGCGCCAGCGCAACGCGAACGGCCGGCGCCTCCTCGCCGCCCTCCGGTGCGCGTCGCATCTTCCTGCCGCTCGCGCTGAACGAGCAATGCCCCCCACGCGACCGCTTCACCGACGTCGTCCTGGTCGTGGACGCCTCGCGCAGCATGGCCTCACGCACCCCGTCCGGCCTGTTGAAGATCGATGCCGCTATCGACGGGGTGTGGACATTCCTCGACGGCCTGCGCCTGCGCGCCGGCGCCGACCGCGCGGCCATCGTCACGTTCAACAACCAGGCGACCGTCCTGCACGGCATGTCGCACGAGCGCGCGCGCCTCGTCGTATCGCTCCGCCGGGTCACGCTCGCCGAAGGCACGCGCATCGACCTCGGCATCGACCGCGCCGTCACGCTGCTCGCCGGCTCCCGCCGCCGCGATGCGCGTCCGGCCATCGTCGTGCTCTCGGACGGCCTCGTGGACGCGGGCTCCAGCGGCCGCGTCGTATCGGCCGCCGCACGAGCGCGCGGCGCCGGCATGGCCACGTGGGTCGTGGGCGTCGGCCCTGCGATGGACGCGGCCATGTTGCGCCGCGTCGCAGGCGAGACCTCCCACTTCATCGCCGCGCCGAACCCGGACGGCCTGCGCGCCGTGTATCAAACGTTGGTCAGCCAGGTGCCCTGTCCGAGCGAGGCGTACTGGGGGCGGCGGTAGGGAGCGATTCGGTCACGAGCCTTGGAGAAGTCCGGCGATGGCCGGTGACCGTCAGTGATCAGCGGCTAGCGTTGGCGATCGGAATCACGCTCTGTCAACGCTCGGCACTTGGCCGGTTCCCGTACGGATGGCGACCGGTCCGCGTATGTACGCAGTGCCGCTCAAGAGCGGATGGAATCGAGAATGCCGCTGCGGCGCTGCTCTAGTTCGTCGAGCCGAGCGCATCGCAGCACGACGGCCGGGGCGCGGCCGGCCGCTGCGCCGCTGTGGCAGATGCCGCGGTGCTCGAGCCCGTCCGAAGCCGAGTGGCACTGGGCTAGTCTCTGGAGCCGTGGGACGCGTTGGGCTACGATGGGCGCACGACCGCTTCCGACGCCGCCGACGAGGGGTGCGCCATGACCGAGCCGAGCCTTCCGCCGAATCCGGATGCACCGCCACCCGACCTAGGTAACTTCGTCCTCTGCCTCAACGTGACCGATTTGTCGGCCTCGCGCGATTTCTACGGCCGCCTCGGCTTCGACGAGATCGGCGGCGACCCTTCCGACGGCTGGTGCATGCTCCGCCGCGACACGCTGGAGCTCCACATCTTTCAAGGCCATATCACTAGTACCGTGCTGAACTTCCGCGACGCGGACGTCGCGCTTGCCGCAGAGGCGATCAAGGCACGGGGCATTGCGTTGGAAGTCGAGGCGCACGTCGAAGAGGACGGCACGACCGGGGCGTGGCTGCGTGATCCGGACGGTAACTCCATCTACTTGAACACCTGAGCCGGCAACGTCTTGAAACGACGCGGTGAGGTGGAGTTGGTGGTCGCACCGATTGAGCGGGGAATCGAGCGTTTCTTCACGCTCGACCTGGGTGCATTGCGCGATCGATGTGTGATCCCGAATCCTTTGGCGGTCGCGGTCCCACTGCATGGTGCACAGTTCCTCGCGTTACGGGCGCCAGCCATAAATCATGCGTTCGTCGCCGCCAGGCCTTGCCGAGCAACGCGATGATGCTCGGTGGCGCACGGGACCGCTCGAAACACCTCTCGCGCGCCGCGATGGTCGCGCTATTCCTCACCTCCCTAGCCGCCGCGCCGCTCGCATCCGTGCCGGCCGCAGCCCAATCCACGCCGGCAACCGACCTCCCCGTTTGGCACCATACCGCCTCCTGGCGCTCGACCCCACCTCCGCTTTGGACGGCCCTCGATTGGCCCGCAGGCCACGAGGCGGGCGGCATCGGGCGCGATCCCGCGACGGGCCGCGTCTTCGTTACGGACCGCACCGCGGACGCGGTCCGTGCGTACGGCCCCGACGGCCTATTCGAGGGCTCCGTGGGCCAGTCCGGCTCCGGCCCGCTGCAATTCAACCAGCCGCGCGACGTCGCCGTGCTCGCCGACGGGCGTCTTGCCGTCAGCGACACGGGCAACGACCGGGTCCAGGTCGTCGAGCCGACCGGAGAGGCGATCGTTTCGTGGAAGGTCGGCGGCCCGCGCGGCATCGTCGTCGTGGGCGACCGGTTGTACGTGCTGGCCGGCCGTGATCGCGCCATCCTCGCGTTCGACGCCTTCGGCGCGCCCATCGGCATCATCCTTCTACCCGAGATCGCGGCCGACGCTGAGACCCTGTTCTGGCTCGGCGACGTACCCGGCACGGACCCTCCGCGCGCTCGCTTCCGCCTCCCGCTCCCCGGCTCTGGGCGGGTGCTCGAGATCGAAGAAGGCAGCGGCCGCGTCCTCTTCGCGCCCGGCGTGCCCGGAGCCCGCACAATCCTCCGCCGCGGTCTCTGGACTCTGGCGGGCACGGCCACCGGCCTGCTCGGCGTCCACGATCGCGGCGACGACCGCCTGCACTTCCCGCTCGGCTCCGTGGGCGACCTGGCCCACGACGGCGGCGACGGCGCCTGGGCCGCCACGAGCAACGGCCCCGTCCACCTGCCCGACCTCGAGCGCGCGATCACCGGCAGCCGCACGGAACGCGGCTGGCTGCACGCCCCTCGCCGCATCGCCGCCGGCCTCGCGGGAGTCGTGATCGCGGATGATCCCGCGTGGCCCCAGATTCGCTGGCGAGGGCACGTGTGGCAGCCGGAGGCGGCGGCGGGTTCGCGCGCCGCTGCCGGCATCGACCTCACGCTTGCCGCGGAAGTCGGCGACATCGAGGACGTCGCGGTCCGCGGCGACGACGTCTTCGCGCTGACCACCAATCGCGGTCTCGCACGCTTGCGCGACGAGACCTGGTCCGCCTTCGCGCCCCGCCCCAGCGGCGCCGCCTGGCCGACGCGCCTGGCCGCTGTGCCGGCCGGCAGCCGCGTCGCGCCGCCCAGTGCCGCGGTGGCCGTGCTCGATACGGGGCTCGCGACTGTGCGCTGGCTCGACCGCGACCTCGGTCCGGTCGGTGTAATCGACCTACCGGACGAGCTGCGGGCGCCGGCGATTGTCGATTTGGCGGTCATCACGCGCCCCAACGGTCAGCCCGGCCTGCTCCTCGCGGAGTCAATCCGACGCCGGTTGGTTGTCCTCGACGGCGCAGGCGCGATCGTCGCGACGCTCGCGCTGCCCGATGTTCCCTGGGCGCTTGCTGCGCTACCCGGCTCGCGCTTCGCCGTGCTCTTGGCCTCCGGCTGGATCGCGGTCGGCGACGAAACGGGCCTCCAAACCTCCTTCCACGCCGGGGCGGCGCGCGATTCGCTCGACGTCGTCGCGGGTGCCACCGCCGGCGACGCCGCGCGCGATATCGCGGCCGATGCGGCGGGCACGCTCTACGTCGCCGATGCGACGGGCGCGGTCCGCGTGCTCGATCCCGTCGACGCCCAGGGCGCGTTCCAACCACCGCCGCAGTCGCCAACTCCCTCGGACGTGGCGTGCGGCCCCACCCTGTTAGCCGACGCGTCGCCGCCGATCGTTTCGACCGGCGACCCCGTCACCCTGACGCTCGCGATCGCCGGACGCTGCCTCGCCGCCGACCCGCCTGCCGGAGGGTCGGACCCCAGTACGCCCGCCGTCGTGCTCCTGCTCGCCCACGGTGACGCCGCGGCGGCCACGTGGGACGGTGTGCGCGACGAGGCGGCCCGCTTCCTGGCGGACGTGGCGGACGGCGGCGCCGGCGTTGCGGTCGTGACGTACGCGGATCGCGCCGCGCGCCTGTTACCGTGGGAGGAAGATCTCAGCCCGATCGCAGCGAGCCTCGCCGCGCGCGAAGCAAGCGGTCCGACGAACCTCGCCTCCGGCCTCGAGGCCGCCCGCGGTGCGATCGCGCGTGCAGCCGCCCATCCGCGCCACATCGTGCTCGTCGCCACGGGCGCGCACGACGGCGAGGACGCCGCGTTCGACGAGGCCCTCGCCGGCATCACGGCGGACGGAATGACCGTGCACGTCGTGAACGTGACCGCGGACGATGTGGCGCGAAGGACTGAGTCCGACGCCAACCTCGCCCGCCTGACCGCGTCCGGTCCCGGCGGCCTTGCAGTCGCCGCGCCGACGCGCGCCGCGCTACGCCACGCGCTCGCCGCCGTGGCCCGCACGATCGTGCCGGGCGCGCTGCTGGTGGAGGCGACGATCGTCATGGTTGCGCAGGAAGCGTTGCCGATCGACCGCAGCGTGGTACCCGGTTCACCGCCTCCGTGGACGCCCGGCGCTCTCGAGCACGCCGGCTGGCGTGCGTCGCTGCCGCTCGTCGCGTTGACCGAGGGTCTGTGGCCTGCCACGTCCGATGCGGTGCTACGAGCGAACCGCCCCGACAACCCAATGGCTTCCGAGCCGACGCGCTGGGATTTCCCGATCCCGCTCGTGCGTGTCGAGAACCGAGCCGCCCCAACGCTCGCGCCGACGGCCACGCCGACTTCCCGGACCCCGGTCCCGACGGCGATCCCGACGTTCGGCCCCTCGCCAACGCCGTCCCCGTCGCCGCCCCCAACGCCGACTCCCCCTGACTCGCCGACCGCCGATGCAACGCGCGATACCGCAACGACCGCTTCGCCTATGCCGATGGTCACAGCGACGGGCGAACCCGGGTCAGCAACGCCGGGCTCGATGACGCCGCCGCCAGGCACGGCGCGACCGGACCTCACCGGCACCCCGTTCTCGGCCACGCCGCCGATCGACCAGA
>JAJCYU010000231.1 GCA_029262755.1 Anaerolineae bacterium | reverse complement strand
CGTCGAGGTATAGGTTGGTCATCGGCTCGGTGTAAGAGCCGCGGCTGCCGTACTTCTTGGCCAGCTTGAAGAGGGTGGGGCCGCGGCCTTCCGAGTCGATCATGGCGCGCACGCGGAGGCGCGAGCCTTCGAGATAGAGGTCCTCGATGATCCAGGCCGGCAACCCGCTCAGCGCCGGTGCGGCATCTAGATCGGCGAGCCAGCGTCGCTCGATCTCGGGCAGAGCGTACTTCGGCGTCGGCGCGTCCGGACTGCGGGCGCCCGGCGACAGTTTGGGCTCGCACATGGCCGATGATCCTCCTGGACAGCACCGCCCGCGATAATGACCAAATCGTAGCAGGACGCCCCCCGTTCTTCGGACGTCACGCCGCGCACGTCCGGCGCAGCGTCATCGTTCCACCGGGTTGTCCGGGTGGAGTTCGTTCCACTTCTCAACGATCTCAGCCGTCGAAAGGCCGAGGTTCTCGCGGTTGGTGATGGTGCCTTCGAAGACGTCGAGGGAGTGGACCGCGTGACGCAGCTGCGGGTCGAAGCGCATGGAGGGGCGCAGTCGGCCGTCCATGCGGATGTCGAGCCCGAAGCGGCCGAGCCCTTCGAGATGGACCGCGTCCCCCTCGCGCAGCGCGATCGCGATCTGCTCGACCAGGTCGTCCAGGACCATGCGGACGATGCTGCGCGAGGCCAGCCCGCCCCGGGCGAGGCGTAGGGCGATAATGTCGAGGTTGAGGGTCGACTTGCGGAGGACGCGCGGGCGGAGTGATGCGACGGCGGCAATCTGGGAGGCCATGGTCAAGCTCCAAGTGCGAGGGCCCGCGACCGCGGTGTCGCGCGGCGGGACCTCGACGAGCAGGGCGGTCGAGGTGAAGTTGGGCTCCCAACGACGCACTGCGCCCGGCGGTTCCCGAAGGCGGCACGCGGCCCTTGAAGGCTACCTCCTCCCCCGGCGTAGGCTTCGACTCCCGAACACGTAGCCTTCAGGGTGCGATGACGAAGGCTACATCCGGCGCATGCGAAGGCTTCATGGCCGCGACATAGAGGCTACGTCCGGCGTCCACGACGGAGTCCTCGGGGTGGTCGCCGGGCCTTGGCGGCGGGCTACGAGACGCAGGTCCGGACGCCATACCGGCATTGGGCCGGCGCCCGGACCGCGTCGGATTGCTATTCTCCGCCCAGGTCGTAGATGCGCAGCTCGCCCTCTCCGGCCGCCGCGAGCAGCAAGCCGTCCGTCGCCGCGAGCGCCTTGGGTACCGTCGGCATCGTCAGCGCGCCGAGTAGTATGGGCAGGCCCGGTTCCGAGCGATCGTAGACCAGGATGCCTGGCGCCGAGCGATCTCCGGGACCGGGATAGCCGTCGCCCGCGCCAACCAGGCTATCCGCCATGCCGATGTCGGTCGTCATGACGAAGAGGCGGTCGTCCGTCAGGGCCAAGCCGTGTTGGGCGCCCGCGGAGATCAGTAGCGAGCCGGTGGGGCCGATGCCGCGTTGCCGCACGTCGTAGACGAGGACGCCGCCACTCTTGCTGCCGTGCGTCGCGTAGGCCGTCTCGCCGTCCGAGACCAGATCCAATAGGGAAAAGTCGAGCTCGAGGCGCGTCGCCGGGCTGGGGCCGGCCAGGTCGCGCAGGTCTATGCCCTGGAGCGCGCCCTGGTCGATCAAGGGAATCGTGGCCCAGGCCTGCGCCTGCGCCTCGTCGACGGCGATGCTGTAGAGGAAGGTTTGCAAACCCTCCGGCGGCGACGTGACTTCGGGCGAGGCCGGATCCGCGACGTCCACGTCGAAGAGGCCGACCGTCGATGCGCCTAGCAGGCGGTCGCCGTAGAGAGCCAGGTCGTGGACGTTGACGAGCCGAAAGTCGTTGCCCGCGGCCGGATCGAGTCGAGCCGCGCCGCGCAGCGTCGGACCGTCCTCCGCCTCGACGTCGAAGACGTAGAGCCAGGCGAGGCCGCTCTTGGCCGGCCACTCGATGGCGGCGTAGACATGCGGCGCGCGGATCTCCACGGACTGGACGGTCCAGTCGCCGTCGGCGCTATCGCCCGCCAGGCGAGCGCGGGCCGTGTCGAGATCCGCACCGAGCTGACCGGCGGCGAACTCCGCGTCGC
The DNA here is from genome assembly GCA_029262755.1 of Anaerolineae bacterium. Lineage (GTDB taxonomy): Bacteria > Chloroflexota > Anaerolineae > Epilineales > Epilineaceae > JAJCYU01. The sequence continues at coordinate 5,811 of JAJCYU010000231.1, read as the reverse complement.
CGTCGCGCACGAGCCCGAGCTCGGTCGGGGACGGTGGCGTGAGGGGTAGGACCGAGGTCGAGACGAAGAACTCGCCCTGTGCAACGCGTAGCGCCGAGAGCCCACCCGGGCCTCCGCCTACGGCCCAGTCACCGCGGGCAGCGACGACGTCGACCGGGTGGCCGGCGTCAAGCGAGGACAACGCTGCCAACTCGAACACATAGGCACTGGGCGTATCGGGCTCGAAGGGCGCACCGGGTGCATCTGGCCCTGTGCGAGCTTCGGGTGTGGCAGTGGGGACGTTGAGCGTCGCCGCCGCGACGAGGGCGGTGGCTGTCGCGTAGTAGTTGGCGGCCTGCGTTGCCCCAGCGGCCAGCGCTGCCGTCCCGCCCTCCGGTGTTGGCCCGACACGGAAGCGATCGACGACCTCCTCGAACCACCAGATCAGCGGCTGGGCTAGAATGGCGTCCGGGGGGAGCGTCACGGCTAGGCGGTAGACAACGTCGTCGACGGCGGTGAGCGCCTCGATGCTTTCCAGCGGCCCTCCCTCCTCCGGGACGCGGTCGATGGCGAACGTCAACGCGTTCGGATCGCGCGTGTCGTTCGCGGTGGCCTGCGTGTAGCTCGTGGCGGCCACCTCGGTGTCGGCGGCTCTGGAGAGCATGTCGGCGTGCTCCAGGTGGCCGGGAAAGTAGCGGCGCAGGGTAATCGGATGGGCCGGTAGTTCCGGCTGCGCGAGCGCATGAGCGACGGCCCGGCCGACTGCTGCTTCGTCCTCGAGCTCGACGGAGTGGAGGCCCTGCGGGATGTCGAGCCAGTACGCACCGACCTCGAGGTCGGTGCCACCCTTCGGGTCGGTCACGAGCGTGGATCCCGACGCCTCCCCATTCGTGCCTGCGTCTCGGATCTGTGTGCGCACGGCCGACCAGTCTGCCTTTTCCTCGAAGACATAGGCCACGCGTTCCACCACCGCGATTCGCTCTACCTCCTCGCAGTCGGCCATCGCCGGGTGGCCCAGCTGGATTACCAGCCTTCCGTGCCGTGGCAGAGGCGGGAAGAGATCGATCTCGCCGACCTCGTCGACGCCGGCCGCAATGAGCACCGGCTCCTCCGTGGAATCCATCGACGTCCCAGCGGTCATGTAGAAGCTGGCAAGCTGTAGTAGGAAGGGGCGATCGAGCAGCGGTGACGTGCCGCTGCTAGGGCATCCCGCGAAACTCTCGGTACGTCCCCAACCGGGGTAGCTCATGATGATCTCGCCGTGGTACGCGTCCAGCCACACCGTCACGCCGTCGGGCGGCGGGTCGGCCAGCAGCTCGGCAACCGATCCGTAGAGCCGCGTGCCGTCGGGCGGCAGAGGCGCATCGGCCTCGCCGGATGGCGACGGTGTGCGGGTCGCGTCCGCCGGTGCGTTGGCCGGCGCGATCCCCAGCCCGCCGGCCCGTATCAGGCTGAACGCCACCGCGGCGACGATGACCAGGGCACCGGCGGCCTCGAGCCAACCGCGTCGCAGGCCGCCGAAGCCGCGGCGCTCCGAGCGCACGTCCGATTCCGCTCGGCTCGGCGTCGGGACGGGCGCGCCTTGTCGCGATTCGCTCGCCGCATGTTCCGCTTCCCGCGGGATCGCGCGCAAGCGGGCCATCAGCCCTTCGCCCACCTCCGGCCAGGGATGAGATTCCAAGGCGCCGCGTAGGCGCTGTTCGTCCTTGCTCGTGTCTTCGCTGCGTCGCAGGTCCGTCATCGTCCTGTCTCCGAGTTCTGGTCCGCACGTGCGGCGTCGATCAGCGGTCGCAGGCGCACGCAGGCGCGCTGCCAGCGTTTCTTGGCCGCCGCGGGCGAGATGCTGAGGACGTCGGCCGCTTCTCGGATCGTGAAGCCCTCGAGTCCAACCAGGAGCACGAGCTGCCGGTCCGCAGCGCTCAACGTGCCGAGCGCGTGCTCCAAAGGGATGGCCGGGGCGTCGAGACCGTCCACCTGCAGTGCGTGCGATCCGCTGCGCAGGAGCGCGTCGACCGGCAACCAGCCGAAGCGGCCGCGCCGCCGGAGGTGCCGCCGCGCCGTGTTGGCCGCGATCGCGAAGAGCCAGCTGCGGGCTCGTGATGGATCACGCAGCCGATCTAAGTTTTCCCATGCCCGCAGGTAGGTCTCTTGGGCCAAGTCCTCGGCGGCCTGCCGGGAGCCGACGACGCCGTAGAGGTAGCGAAGGACGGCCGGCGCATGGTCTGCGACGAGCGCGTCGTAGCGGGCCGATCGCTCCGCCGCGCCGAGCGTGTCGGCCGTGGGCGATGGATCGCGCCGGGCCGGGCTCATCCGCGTGATGGTCCGCGCGGTTGCCTTCGTGAGAGCGTCGATAGGGCGACCTCCGGTGTGAGGTGCTGCTTCGCTGCTGCCATGAATCACTCCGGAGAGTCACGAGGGGCACGGAAGGGGACATGCAATGTTGTCGACGCGCCGCGGACGTCGCGATGCGCTTGCGCCGCCGCTTGCGATCGGCGCGCTACGGCGACCCGCGCAGCACGAGCCAGTCCGCCGGCGATCCCGGCGGCCGAGGGTCCTTGGTGAAGCGCCCATCGACCTCGCAGCGCAGCGGCGCAGCGTCGCGTTCCGCCTGCGTGATCACCATCGCCGCCCGCGATGGAACGCCCGCGGCCTCGAAGCCGGCGAACGCGGCGTCATCCAGCACGTCGAAGTAGGAGATGAGGCGGCGCGGTCCCTCGCTCGGGCGGTGCCACACGGCCACGTCGAGCATCGTCTGCGGCCCGATGTGATGGCCCAGCGGTTCGCCGGCGCGGACCGTGGCGCCCTCGCGGATGCGCGTCGGCGCGTCGGCGACGTGGAAGATGACCACGATGTAGTCCGGTGCTGCGTCGGGCACCAGCTCGACCTTGTCGCCCGCCCACTCCGGCGCGACCTTCGTGATGCGCCCATCGAAGGGCGCACGAAGGTCGACCATCGCCCAGTCGGTGTCCATCGGCGGTTCGAAGTAGTGCTTCATGCTGCGGCAGTCTTCCGCGTCATCGGAATAGCTGTGGCCCACGCCGGACCGGAAGCGCGAGATGCGCGCAAACGCGCTTGGGTCGTGCACGGGCGCCGTGATGAAGCGCGGCGCGGCGGGCCCCGTCGCGATGTCCGCGGGATCGGGCGGAGGCTCGCCGGCCCCGCAGGCGCTGAGCAGCGCGCCGCACGCGCTCGTGAGGAGCACGGCGAGCCCTAGGCGCCCGCGCGACCTGGCCCAACGCCGTCCGACGACGGGTGGACGCTCGATGACCGGCCGGCCTCAGTCGCCCGCCACCGCTTCGATCTCGACCATCAACTCGGGCATGACGAGGCGGCTGATTCCAAGCAGCGACTGCGGCGGCTGGATGCCGGCCTCGCCTATCCACTCGGCGTAGACGCCGTAGGCGGCCAAGAAGGCATCGACGTCGGTGGTGAAGAATCGCAGGTGGAGCAGGTTGGCCCGGGTCATCCCAGCCTTCTCAAGGATGGCGTCGATGCCGGCCAAGGCGACCTTCATCTGTCCGGCCATATCCCCTTCGTGGGCCACGGCGAGGCCCATCTCGCTGGACGGATCCTCCACAAGGGCTACCTGGCCCGAACAATGGAGCGTGCGGGAGAGGCCGGAGACGACCTCGCCCTGATTCAAGCTCCATGCGTCGCCCCAACTCCAGGGATTCGCAATCTGACGTTCCATGGTGTGTTCCTCCAAAAGGTTGGTGTGACCCGCACGCGTAGAAACGGGCGGGCGCCGGAGCATATCGCGCACCACAATGAGTGGCCAAGGGACCTCACGGACCGGCGGCGCCATGAGGTCTTCGCAACGGTGGCAGGGCTCTTAGGGGGCGTCCAACAATAACCTGACCAAGTCGGGAACCGCTGCATCCGCACCAGCGCCCTGCTGTTCCTCAGCAATAGCTCCGCTATTACCTCGTCTCATCAGAACCCTGGAGCGGCGCTTCGGCACCCTTTGTTCGGCCATCTTATTATTGGACGCCCCCTTACAATCTGACCGTACTTTGCTAGCACCTGGTCCCGAAGCTGTGGCAACGACTATCGACACGCGGAGAAATCAACATGGCAGCAAGCCCCCAGCGAATCGAATTCCACACGTCAGGACGTGCATGGGTGCTCGTCTTGGCGCTCGCCCTAGCGCTAGGTCCGCTTCACGCGGGCGGCGCTCGCGGCCCGATCGCCTCCGCCGATGCTGCTTTCGCCGCGCCGGCCCTACAGGACGAGCCGGCCCTCTTCGACGAGACCGTGCTGCGCGATCTGAACTTCACCTTTGCCGACGCAGATTGGGAGACGCGGTTACAGCGCATCGCCGACGGGGAGTACGTGCTGGCCGAACTGGAGTTCGAGGGCGAGACCTACGCCGACGTTGGCCTGAGCATCAAGGGCAACAGCTCGGCGCAGGGCTCCGGGCGCAAGGTGCCGCTCAACGTGACCATGGATGCCGAGGTGAAGGGGCAGGATCTCTGGGGCTACGACACGCTCAACCTCAACAGCGGCTTTATGAACCCCACCTTCACGCGCGAGATCATGACCCTCTCCCGACTGAGCGCCGTGCAGCCGATGCCGCAGGCTTCCTACGTGCGGGTCTTCGCGAACGGCGAGCTGTTCGGGCTCTATACCTTGGTTCAGCAGATCGAGGGCACCTTCGTGGACGAGTGGTTCGGGGGCGGGAGCGGCATGCTCTTCAAGGGCGACGCCCCGTCGGGCGGCGGTCGGCCGGGCAGCTTCCGCTCCAATCTGGGCTGGCAGGGCGAAGACCTGGCGGGCTACCAGAGTTCCTACGAGCTCAAGTCCGCCGACGACGAGGACGAGGCATGGACGGCCCTACGGGAGCTGGCGCGTGTGCTGGACGCGCCGGAATCGGAGGGCGGTGTGAGCGACGCGGACTTTGCGGCGGCCGTTGCCGACGTGCTCGATGTCGACAGCGCGCTGTGGTATCTGGCCTCCGTCAACCTCTTTACCAACTACGACAGCTACTACGCGGGCCACAACTTCTTCCTCTATCGCCCGGACGACGATGGGCGCTTCCGAATCCTCAGCTGGGACGTCAACGAGAGCTTCGGCCTCTTCCCCGGCGCCGGCATCCGGCCCGAGGACAGCGAGGCCGTGGCCACGACGGACCCCTTCTTGATGGCCACGGGCGGCCAGGCCGGTGAACGCCCCTTGATCCGCCGACTGTTGGCCGTGCCGGAATTCCGCGCCGACTACGTGGCGCACTACCGCGCGCTGCTCGAGGAGGTCTTCGCGCCGGAAGCAATGGAGGCGGCCATCACCGACTACCAGAGCCTGATCGCCGACGCGGTGCGCGACGACCCCAACAAGATCTACACGTTTGAAGACTTCACCCGCGGGGTGCGCGAGGACCTGCGACTCGGCGGTGGCGGCCGGGGCGGGCGCGCCGCGCCCGGCATCCTGAAGGTGGCCGAGCGGCGCCATGCGTGGCTGGGCGCGCGCGCCGACTTCGCCGTGCCGGACCACCGGCTGGTCGAGCACGGCACCGGTCCTTCGCCGATCACCAGCGCGGACGACGTGCCGATCACGCTGCAATTCGAGGGCAGCGACGCCGTGGCGTCGGTCGAGCTGGTCGTGCGCGTGGAGCGCGGGCCGTTGACGCGGTTGCCGATGACCGAAGCCGGCGGCCTATGGTCGGCCGTCATCCCGGCCGCGGAGCGCAACGACGACGTCACGTACTACGCGCACGTCACCCTGTTGGACGGCCGTACGGTCTTCCACCCGGCCTACAACCAGACCCAAGCCTGGACCTACAAGGTGGCGGGTATCACGCTGCCGGTGGGCGAGACGGGCGACCTCGTGATCAACGAG
>JAJCYU010000230.1 GCA_029262755.1 Anaerolineae bacterium | reverse complement strand
CGTCACCGGCGTGCCCTGCGGAGATACGCCAACGCCAACGCCCGGTGACGGCACCAGCGTTCCCGGGGGTGAAACGCCGACACCCACGCCCGGCGACGGTACCGGCGTGCCTGGCGGTGATACGCTAACGCCAACGCCCGGCGACGGCACCGGCGTGCCCGGCGGCCATACGCCTACGCCCACGGCGGAGCCTTCGCCGTGTAGCGCGGCGTTGGGGGGGAATCTGTGGCGCGATTTGGATGAGGACGGGCTGCAGGAAGAGGGCGAGCCGTACATACGGGGCGTTCGCGTGTTGCTCCACACCTCCGATGGCGACGACGTCTTCGAGCCGGATGGCGACGATGGGCCGCTCGCGTTGCGCGTGACGCTGCCGGACGGCGGGTTTGCGTTCACGAACCTATGCACGGGCACCTACCACATTCGGGTCGACCCAAACGAGATGCGCCTTGGACGCCCGCTCGACGGGCTGCGCGTGACGCTGCAGGATGCGGACGAGAACGCGCGTGACTCGATCGACTCCGACGCGGATCCGGTGACGCTCGCCACGGATGTGCTGCGTGCCGTGCCGGGCCGAATCGACCTCGACTCCGACGTCGGCTTCGTCGTCGATCCAGGGTCGGACGCGACCGCCACAGCACGTGCGGCGACGCCGGGAGCAGGGACGCCTGGTTCTGGGACGCCTGGGACTCCCGGTCCCGGAACACCGGGCGCAGGTACACCAGAGCCGGGAACGCCTGGGCCAGGCACACCGGGCGTCGGCACACCAGGCGTCGGCACACCAGGCGCGGGTACACCCGGTGCGGGGCCGACGGCCACCGCAACGCCACGTGGCGGGAACGCAACACCCATCGCGACCGCCACCGCCGAACCGTGCGCACCGTGCCGAGGTGGGCTGATCCAGCTGCGCCTGCGCTATCTCGGACCGCGTTCGACACGGGTGTCCGCCGTCGCCGACAAGGGCACGTGGCACGCTCGGCAACTCTTCGACGGGTGGCTTGAGCCTGGAGCAGACTTCGTGTTGGCGGCGGAGCACGGCGGGCGGCTCGGAGCGCTGATCTCGTTGAAGATCAACGGTCGCACCGTGGCGGTCGTGGACGCAACGTGCGGCAAACCCACCGGCCCCGGGAAGCGCTACGGCGAGCACTTCGAGCTCCTGGCCGGTCGATCGCTCGACGGCATCGCGCTCTGTCCAAGAGCCCGACCGTAGGGCGCGACCGACTCTGCAGCGCTGCCATGCGACCGCAGTCTCGACCGTGAACTCGACCGCGAACCGGCTTCCTATGCGACCCCTGAACCGCGGTTGCGAATCCACGCCAAATCAAGTGGCCCTCCGCCGCGCGTTGAGCACGGGGTCCGGGCGCCCGAAAGCCCGTAATGGCGCGGATCACCGTGCTATGCTCAGCCTATGACGGCAAAACCGGAGCGCGGTCCCGCCCCACTTCCCGCGACCGCCCGTCGCGGAGAGCGCCGGGTGCTCCGTGGCCCGCTCTCCCTGGTGCCGCTGCGGCTGCGCAAGGTCGTGCGCGACCTGTCGGTCTACCGCACCCGCACAGTGCTGGTGGCCCTGTCGATCGCGGTCGGGGTGTTCGGCGTCGGCGTGATCGCCGGCACCCGTCAGGTGATCTCCCGCGAGCTCTCCGCGGGCTTCGCGGCCATTCGTCCCGCGAGCGTGACGATCACGGTCACCGAGCCCTTCGACGACGAGCTCGTGCGTGCGATCGGCAAGATGCCCGCGGTCGGTGAGGCGGAAGGTCGGCGCAGCGTGTTGGTGCGGCTGCAGCTGGGCGAGGACGAGTGGCGCGACCTGCAGCTGATCGCGATTCCCGATTTCGACGATATGCGGATCGACCGCGTCTTTCCGCAAGAGGGGGCTTGGCCGCCGGCCGAGCGCGAGTTGCTCATCGAACGCTCCGGCCTACGCCTGTTGCTCGGTGACCTCGCAATCGGTGACGAGATCGTGGTCAAGGCGCCGGATGGGCGCCGGCGCACGCTCCGTTTTTCGGGCACCGCCCACGACCAATACGCCCTGCTCTACGCGCTGGACGGCGTCGCCTACGGCTACGTGACCTATGAGACCCTCTCGTGGCTTGGTCTGCCGCGCACCTACAACGAGCTGCGCGTGGTCACCGCGGAAGACGCGGACGACCTGGCCCATGTCGAGCAGGTAGCCGCCGACGTGCGACAACGCGTCGAGGACGGTGGCCGCTCGATCTTCTTCATGCAGGTGCCGCGGCCGGGCACCCATCCGCTCGATTCCTCGATCCAGGCGATCCTCCTACTGCTCGGCGCGATCGGAGTGTTGGCGTTGCTGCTGTCCGGACTGCTCGTCACGAACACCGTCTCGGCGATCATCACGCAAGAGGTCCGCCAGATCGGCATCATGAAGTCCATCGGAGCACGCGGCGGGCAGGTGGCCGGCATCTACTTCGCCCTCGTCTTGGCCTACGGCGTCTTGGCGCTGGCCATTGCGCTGCCGCTCGGGTTGCTCGGCACGCGGGTGTTTACCGGTGTGATCGCCGGCTTCTTGAACATCGACCTCGCCAGCGCACGACCTCCGGGCTGGGTGCTCGGCATGGAGACAGGCGTCGCCCTCATCGTCCCCCTGATTGCGGCCGCCGGACCGCTCATGCGCGCGACGCGCCTCACGGTGCACCGCGCCGTGGCCAGCTACGGGCTCGGCACGGGGCGCTACGGCGCCGGACGGCTGGATCGGCTGGCGGAATGGATCATCGAGCGGGTTTTTCCCTGGCTCGGTCGCCCCATCCGGCTTGCGCTGCGCAACACGATCCGACGCAAGATGCGCCTGGCCCTCACGCTGACCACCCTCACCCTCGCCGGCGGCATCTTCATGGCGATCATGAGCGTCCGGGAGGGGCTCGAGGAGAGCATGGACAGCCTGCTCGCCCTGTGGAATTACGATCTCTGGGCGATGTTGGAGGAGCCAAGCCGCACCGACCAGATGTTGGCGGCGGTCAACCAGGTGCCCGGAGTCACGGGGGCGGAGGGCTGGGGATTCGTCTCGGCGCGCATCATCGACCAAGGCGAGCAGGGGCTTGGCGATTCGTTGTTCGGCTTCATCCTGCCGACCATGGTCTTTGCACCCCCGGCCGAGACGGAGCTGCTCGAGCCCACGATCGTCCGGGGACGCTGGCTCCTTGCAGAGGACGAGGCGGCGGCGGTTGTGACCACGGAGGTGCTCAAGAACCGCCCGGGTCTGGACCTAGGGGGCTCGATTACGCTGCGCATGTGGGGCCGCGACTCGGATTGGACGATCGTCGGGGTCACCCAATCGCCGATTCCGAGCGCGATGGTGTACGTCAACTATCCGCATTTCACGCGCGTAACGCGCAACGCCGGGCGCTCCGCCTCCGTGATGATCGTCACCGAACCGGCCGACGAGGAGGCCCAAAGCCGCATGGCTCGAGCCGTGGAGGACCAACTGCAGTCCACGGGCTCGCGCGTCATGATGGTCTCGGTGATCGCCACGGAGCGGCGCGAAGCCACGGCGCTCTTTAGCGGCATCATCGCCCTGATGCTTGCGGTGAGCGGCTTGCTTGCCGTGATCGGCGGTCTGGGGCTAGCCGGCACGATGAGCCTCAACGTGCTGGAACGCACGCGGGAGATCGGGGTCATGCGCTCGATCGGAGCCTCGACGAGCGCCGTGTTGCGTATTGTCCTCGTGGAAGGCCTCGCCATCGGGCTCACGAGTTGGATTCTCGGGCTTGCTTTCGCGGTTCCCTTGGCTTGGGTCCTGGGCAAGGCGATCGGCATGACGCTGCTCCAAGTGCCGCTCGTGTGGACCTTCTCTGCGACGGGTGCGATCGGCTGGCTCGTCGCCGTCGTGATCCTCTCCCTCTTGGCAAGCACCCTGCCGGCATGGAATGCGTCGCGGGTGAGCGTTCGCGAGGTGCTCAGCTACGAGTAGACTGCCTCTTACGGGCCGCGATGCGGCCCCATCACGCCCGCGACAAAAATTCATTCGAGTATTGTTCGCCCGGCTATTATTCCCTGCTCGGCATCTGGCTGTCACGATGACGCCGTACAGATTGCGCGCCCCGTTTCCGTTCCCGTCCCCGCAAATTGAGGTCTCATGGAGCCCAGCGTTCTTGGAATTGCCATCGTCCTCGTCCTGGGCACGGCGGCCCAATGGGTCGCGGACCGTCTGCGTTGGCCATCGATCCTCCTGTTGCTCGCCGCCGGATTCATTGCCGGGCCGGTAACCGGCGTACTGGATCCGGATGCCTTGATGGGCGGGCTGCTGTTTCCGTTCGTCTCCGTGGCCGTAGCCATCATCCTCTTCGAAGGCGGCCTCACCCTGCAGCGTTCGGAGATCGACCAGACGAGCCGCGATGTCACGCGCCTGGTCACCCTCGGCGCCGCGATCACCGCGGTGATCAGCGGGACGGCCGCGTATTACGTGCTCGGGCTGAACGTCCAGCTTGCGGCCCTTTTGGGCGCCATCCTAACCGTAACGGGACCGACGGTCGTGCTGCCCCTGATCCGGCACACGCGTCCGTCGCGGGCGGTGGGCGCCGTCCTCAAGTGGGAAGGCATCGTCATCGATCCGGTGGGCGCCATCCTCGCGGTCCTCGTCTTCGAGGCCATCGTTGCGACGGGGCCGGGCGAGGCCACCGAGGTTGTTGCGATGGTGCTGCTGCGCACCACGCTCGTCGCGGTCGTCCTCGGCGCCGCGGGGGCGGCGATGCTCGTGGGGGTCATGGCGCGCAACCTGATTCCCGACCGCCTTCACAGTCCGCTTACGCTGAGTACGGTCGTCGGCGTGTTCGCCGCCTCCAACCTCGTACAGGCCGAGTCCGGACTGGCCACCGTGACCGTGATGGGCATCCTGCTGGCCAATCAGGTCATCGTCGATGTAGAACACATCGCGGAGTTCAAGGAGAATCTGCGCGAGCTGCTGATCTCCAGCTTGTTCGTCCTGCTCGCCGCACGCCTTGCCTTGACCGACCTGCTGCCCATCCGGCCGGAGCGTCTGGTCTTCGTCGCGATCCTGGTGCTCGTCGCACGACCGCTATCGGTCTTCCTTTCGACCATCGGCTCTTCGCTGACCTGGCGTGAACGGACCTTCGTGGCCTGGATGGCTCCGCGCGGTATCGTCGCGGCTGCCGTCGCGTCGATCTTCGCCTTGGAATTGGAGCATGCGGGATTCGCGGACGCAGGCGTGCTGGTGAGCGAGGTCTTCTTCGTGATCATCACCACCGTGATGCTCTATGGCATCACCGCGAAACCATTGGCTCGACTGCTCGGCGTCACGCGACCCCAGCCGACAGGCGTGCTGTTCATCGGCGCCGATCGGGTCGCGCGCGTACTCGCGCGCGCATTGGCCGACGAGGGCGTCGACGTGCGCATGGCCGACACGAACCGCGACCATGTGTGGCGGGCCCACGTGGTCGGCCTCAGCGCGCACCACGCCAACCTGCTGGCCGAGGGCGGGCTCAACACCTTCGACCTCGACGAGATCGGGCACTTGATCGCGTTCACCGCCAACGATGAGGTCAACAGCCTGGCCACCTTGCGCTTCGCAAGTAGCCTCGGTGCCGAAGCCGTGTATCAGCTAGCACCGCGCTCGCTGACGGCGCCCCAGGAAGAGGCCTTCGCACGCACGCTTCATGGGCGCTTCCTCTTCGCCGAGGAGGCTAGCTACGATCAACTACGGGAACGCCTCGCTGCCGGTGCCAAGGTCAAGACCCTGACCCTATCCGAAGCAGACTCCCTAGCATCACTCACCGAGCGCTTCGACGGCCAGCTTCTCCCGCTCTTCGTCGTCCGCGACGGCAGCGTGGTCACACCCATCGTCGCCGGCGAGTCGCCCCGCTCGCGTCCGGGCGACGTGTTGCTCGGCCTCGTCTCCCGAGAATCGTTGCCCGCGGTCGAAGCGCTACGCAGCCCGCAACCGGAAAGCTCGCCCTCCCTCCCAGCGGAGCCACGAACCGCCGACGAGAGCACGTCCGACGCCGGTTGACCCGCGCCCCACAGCATCCTATACGGAGCTCGTACCTTCGCGGATGACCCAGACGGCGCAGCGGGCACCGCGAAGGACGCGGTTGGCGACGCTGCCGAAGAGCCAGCGGCCGAGGCCGGATCGGCCGTGGCTGGAGATGACGATGACTTCGGCCTCTTCCTGCTCGGCTTCGGCCAGGATCCCGTCGGCCACCGTCCCACCCATGACCACCCGCACCTCGACGTCTACGTCGAGCCCTCGTTCGCGGATCTCGGCAGCGCGTGATTCCAGATAGGTCTCCGCTTCGTGCGCGGACTCCGCCAGTTGCTCGGGGATCCAGCCTGCCGTCTCCGGCACAACCGTCAGGTATCCGGGGACGACAGGAATGCGCACCAGTACCAGCGTCGCGCCCGTGCGGCGGCCGAGAGTCTCGGCCGCCGGCAGCGCCTGTTCTGCAAGGGCGGAGCCATCGAGCGGCACGATGATCTTGCGAATAGCGATGCCCCCCACGGCCGAGATCGGTGCCGCCGGCGCGCCCGCGTCCGCATCGGCGGCGGTCTCGCCCGCGTCGGATGGTCGTCGTGCGCGCACGACGTACGCGGGCACGGGCGCGACGTGCACCAGCTTGTCCGCCACGCTGCCGAAGATCCAGCGATCCGGCCCGGTGTGTCCGTGCGAGGTCATAACCAGCATGTCGGCTCGCTGAACGGCGATAGCGTCCAGCAAGCCGTGCACAACCGGATGGGTAGGATGCATGGTCTCGATCGCGATGCCGGCGAGCTCGTCGCGCCCACGCACCTCGTTCAGATACGCCGCGGCGTCCTCATGCGCCTCTTCGCTCTCCACCGATCGGGTGATCCATACGCCGGCGCTCATCACCGGCACAAGCAGCGGCTCCGGTACGCGCGCGAGCACGAGCGATGCATCGAAGGCCCGCGCCAAGGTGGCCGCGTGGGGCAGAGCCTGCTCGGCGATCGCGGAACCGTCCAGTGGAACGAGGATCCGCTGGATCATCGTTCCTCCCAGGGCAGCATATCGTTTTTCTCAAGCACGGAGCGGATCTCGTCGGGTCGCATGCGCGATAGATCCTTCGCCAGGTCGCGCACCTCGATACCCGCGTGCGCCAGCTTCTGCGCAAGGGGGCGCAAGATGCCGAGCATGCGGGGGTCGGCGACGAGGATCAGGCGACGTGCGTCCGTTTCTCGGCACGCCTCCTCCGCCGCGGCGACGATGTCGGCGGCGAAGCGACGGTCGTGCTGATCCTGCTGCGCCTCGCGGTGATCGTTGTAGGCGTGGGCCTGTGCGCCCGGGCCACGCGCCGTACCGGGTTTCGTCTCACTGTACTGCTCAGCGTCGGTCAGGCGCGCCTCGGGATGAACGAGATCGCGCACCTCCTGGAGCCGCTGTCCGGCCCACGATGGGGAATCCGTCGCCTTGCCACCAAGGCGCGCCGGCGGGGCTTCGTGACGATCGACGAAGTAGCGGGCGCGGGCGGAATCGGCAACCAATACACAGACATCGTACATGCGGCAGAAGCCTCCTGAGCGGGATCGGTGGAATGCATCGCTACCGTGTTGGATTCACCCTAGGCGAGCCCTCATCCGGGTGCAAATTCCTCCGCGCGTCGTAGCCAGGCGTACATCAGCACGCCACCCGCCACGGCGACGTTCAGCGACTCCGCGGAGCCAGGAACCGGCAGCGTAACGCGGGCTTGGACGGCCGTTGCCAGGTCGTCGCTGACCCCACGTGCTTCGTTGCCGAGAACGAGCGCCACCCTCCCTGTGAGCGCCTCGTCGCCCCACCGCTCACCCCCGTGCGCTTCGGCGCTCACAAGCGCGTGGCCGCTCTCGGCTAGCCCGGCCAACAGCGGCGCGAGCTCCGCGACCGATGCGAGCGGCACGTTGAACAGCGAGCCCATCGTGCCGCGCACGGTCTTGAGGTCGAAGGGGTCCGCGCACGGCTCGACGAGGACCACCGCCGACGCGCCGACGGCATCGGCGGTGCGGATCAAGGTGCCCAGGTTGCCCGGATCCTGCAGGCGGTCGAGCACGAGCACGAGGGACGGCCCATCGTCGGGCATTCCAAGCGCCAGGGCGTCCACATCCATCGGTAGCAACGCGAAGGTCGCCACCACGCCTTGTGGATCATCGCGCTCGGTGAGGGTCGCCAGCACGTGTGGCGTGACCGCGACGCGCCGACCGCCCGCCGCCTCCATGCGCGCCACGGCGGTCGCCACGGGCTTGTCGCGCGATTCCACGGCCTCGACGACGAAGATCTCGTCGGGCGGCGCGCCGCCTTCGACCGCCATGTGCAACAACTGAAGCCCCTCTACAAGGAAGCGCCCCTGCCGTTGCCGATGCTTGCGCTGGCCGAGCTTGCGCGCCTCCACGATACGCGCGTTGCGGCGGCTCGAGATGGGCTCGGTTGGCATGGCGCCTCCTCGGTGGCTGGCCTATGGTTCGGCCATGGTAATCCACCGGCGCCCGCTCGCGCCACGCGGGCGATGCTCACCGTGACCCCCACGCACGGTCTCGCCGCGCCCGACACCGCGGCCTTGCTCGACGCCTGCATCCACTGCGGCCTGTGCCTGCCCGCTTGCCCGACCTTCGACCTCCTCGGCGCGGAGACGGACGGCCCCCGCGGGCGCATCGTCCTGATGAGCGCCGCCGCGCAGGGTGCGCTCACCCTCGATCCCACTACGGCCGCTCCCCTGGACCGCTGCCTAGGCTGCCGTGCCTGCGAGAGCGCCTGCCCGAGCGGCGTGCAATACGGCGCGCTGCTGGAACGGGCGAGGGCGAGCCAGGTTGCCCACGGGCGGCGATCGCGAGCAGCCACGCGATCCGCGAGAGCCCTGGCGCGCCGCACGTTGCTGCGCGCCCTGCGTCGCCCCCGCCTGCTGCGTGCGCTTGCCGGCGCGACGGCCGTCGCGCAGCGCGTCGGCCTCGTCGCCCTCGCCCTTCGCGTCGGCCGGCCGGCCGTCCTCGCCGCTGCGGCCGCCATCGCCCCGCCGCCCGCCCTGCGCAAGCCGCGCTTGCCGGCGGCCGGCACGCTCGCGGCCTACGGCACGCGCCGCGGCGCCGTGGCGCTCTTCCGCGGTTGCATCCAGGACGCGTCCCTCGCGGCGGTAAACGTCGCCACGGGAGAGGTGCTGCGCCACAACGGCTACGACGTCGTGCTTGCCGAGGGCCAAACCTGTTGCGGCGCCCTCGCCCGCCACGCCGGCGAGTCACGGATCGCCGACGAGCAGGCGGCCGTGAACCGCGCCGTCTTCGACACGGGCGCGGCAGCCGGCCTGCCGATCATCGTGAACGCCGGCGGCTGCGCGACCACGCTGGTCGCGGAACATGGTGCGGCGCCCGGCACTGCGCCCGCGCTTATGTCGCGCTACGTGGATCTGGCCGTGTTCCTCGACCGCGTCGGCCTGCGCCCCTGTCCGAGCGCCGGCACCGGCACCGTCCACAGTATGGGAACCAGCACCATCACCAGCACCGGCACCATCACCAGCACCGGCACCGGCACCGGCACCGGCACCAGATCCACGGACACGTCCGCCACGCGTGCGAAACGGGTCGCCTACCTCGATTCCTGCCACCTGCGCCACGGGTTGGGCGTTGCAGCCGAGCCGCGCGCCTTGCTTGCCGCCCTGCCGGGCACGATCCCCGTCGAGCTTCCCCATCCCGATCGCTGTTGCGGCAGCGCAGGGAGCTACAGCCTGATGCAACCAGCGCTGGCCGATGGCGTGCTTGCCCGACGGATGAAGGATGTCGTCGCCGCCGACCCTGAGATCATCGTCGTGGCGAACCCCGGCTGCCAGCTGCAGCTTCTGCGCGGGGTACGCGAGGCGGGATTGGACATCGAGGTGCTGCACCTGGCGCAGTGGCTGGCCCGCGCCTATCGGGCGACGCCGTGATCTCCGACCGCGCGACCACCGATGCTGAATCCACGGACCGCGTGACGACGCTCGCCGCGTCCCTCGCAGCGGTGCTCACGCCGGGCCAGGTCCTTTCGGATGCCAACGCACGCGCGGTGTACGGCCGCGACGCCAGCCAGGAGCGCGGCACGCCGCTGCTCGTCGCGCTGCCGGTCGACGCGGGCGAGGTCGCGGCGATCGTGCGTTGGGCGAACGCGCACGATGTCGCGCTCGTGGCGCGCGGCGCGGGCACGGGTCTGGCGGGCGGAGCGGTCGCACGCGACGCGGTGGTGGTCTCCATGGCGCGGCTGCGCACGCTGCGCATCGATCCCGCGACGCGCACCGCCGTCGTCGGCCCCGGCGTGACCCGCGATGCCGTCGACGAGGCAGCGGCGGCCCACGGTCTGGCCTACCCGCCCGACCCCTCCAGCGGCGTTGCGTCGACCATCGGCGGTAACGTGGCCTGCAACGCCGGCGGGCCCCACTGCCTCTCGCGCGGCGTCACGCAGCGCTGGGTGCTCGGCATGGAGGTCGTGCTCGCCTCCGGCCTACGCGTCCGCCTCGGCGCGCACACGCCGCCGCGGGTGGTGTCGGAGCGGCGCGACGAGGTGGAATCGAACACGGGGAAGGCTCCCGGCAACGCACCGGAGCCGAACGAGATTCACGCGCCGGGTGGATTGTCGGACCAGAGCGTGAGTCGCGAACCGAGCGCTGTGCTGCCGCCCAGCGGCGATCTCGAGACGGGCGAGGCGCGAGATCCCGACGACCTACCGCTGCCGACGAGCCCTCGCGATCGTGACAGCGGTCGGTTCCACGACCTGCCGCTCCCCATGCGCGAAGCCCCGACCGCGGACTGGACAGCGCTCTTCGTCGGCAGCGAGGGCACGCTCGGGCTCGTCACGGAGGTCACGCTGCGGCTCGCGCCGCGGCCCGAGGCCGCGCGGGCCTTGTTGGCCGCCTTCCCGGACGTCGCGAGCGCGGGTGCGGCCGTCACGGCCTTGCTTTCGGCCGGTCTGCGCCCGGCCGCGGTGGAGCTGATGGACCAGCGCATCATGCGCATCGTGGAGGACTGGATCGCGCCGGGCTTGCCCGTCGAGTCCGGTGCCGCGCTGTTGCTCTCCGTGGAGGGTAGGCCGGAATCGTTGGATGCGTTGCTTGTGGACATCGCAGCGGCGTTGTCGGCGAGTGGCGCGATTGAGGTTCGTCGAGCCCAAGACGACGCGCAGAGCGCGGCATTGTGGCGCGGTCGCAAGAGCGTCGGCGGCGCCATGAGCCGACTTGCGCCCGCGTACTACTCCGTCGACGTCGTCGTGCCGCGCGGCGAGCTGGCGGCCGCCCTGCGCGAGATCGAGACGATCCTGGAGGCGGCGGAGCTGCCCGCCGGCGCCATCGCCCACGTCGGCGACGGCAACCTGCATCCGATGCTCCCGCTCAACCCGGCCGATCCCGCCGACCGCGCGCGTGTCGAGCGCGTGGCGCACGACATCGCGGAGGCCGCGCTCCGGCGCGGCGGCACGATCACCGGCGAGCACGGCATCGGTCGGGAGAAGCGCGCACTGCTGGCCCGCCAACTCGATGCCACCACGCTGGCGGCGATGCGCGAGCTGCGCGCAGCCTTCGATCCGCGCGGTCTGCTGAACCCGGGCGCGATGCTGCCACCGGAAGAAGGGAGTGGCGACACGGTCGGAGCTGGGACTGAGGCAGGAGCAGAAGCAGCGCTGGGGGCTGGAGCTAGAGCTGGGGCCGGAACTGAGACTGGGGCTGGGATCGGACCAGGGAATGGGGCGATTGCCGGGACGGAGGGCGAGATCGGCCAAGCCAAGGGCAACCGCTCGGTGTCGATGACGGTGGCGGTGGAGGGCGCGGAGTCTGCTGCGGAGTCGGTGGCGGATCCGAACCATCCATCTCAGCTCGTCCATGGCCGGGCCGGCATGCCTTCCACGATCGTCGTCGAGGCGGCCAACTTCGTCCTGCACGCGCCGGCCGACGCCACCGTGGCCGATGCATGCGCCGCGGCGGCTGCGGCCGGCCGACGGCTGCCGCTCTCTGCTACGAGCCCTACGACAACCCTGCGCGCGCTGCTGGATGGCTACCGCGGGGGGGCGGACACGCTTGAAGACGGTGCTCCCCGCGACCTTCTCCTTTCCGCGACGATCACGCTGCCGGACGGTCGCGTGATCCGCTGCGGCCGCGCCGTCCACAAGAACGTGGCCGGCTACGACCTTCACCGCCTGATGGTGGGCGCGCGCGGGCGCCTCGGGCGCTTCGAGGCGGTGAGCCTGGCGCTCGTACCGCCAGCCCGGCCATGAGGGTTCTCGAAAGCAGCATCTACTCTGAAACAGGGGGGCCTACGGACATTCCAGGTCGCGCGCCATGTCCCGATAAATCCGGGCCAGGTGGCTGGAGTCCGGCGCGTGAACGTAGCGGTCGGTGCCTCCCGCCATGGCTACGAGCGCCCCCTCGTCGACGTCCGTGCCCAGGCCGATGACGTACAGGGCAATGTCGGCGTCCCGCACACGTTCGGCCGTTTCAAGGTCGGCGCCGGGAGCGCCGTTGTGGATGCCGTCGGTGAGCAGCACCGCGACCGGAACATTGGCAGAGGCGCCGCGGGCTCCGGTGAGTTCATCCAGCGCGTAGGCCAACCCCGTGTCGATGTGCGTGCCGGAGCGTGCGCCCACGGAGCGTAGGCCTGCCTCGATCGCCTCCCGGTCGCGCGTCAACCGCTGAATGAGCTGCGCCGTGCCATCGAAGCGGACGACCGCGACGCGGTCGCGGCCGGGCTCGAGATCCAACAGCGACACAAAGCCGATGGCGGCCGTCTTGGCGTCTTCAAGCTTGGCCCCCGCCATGCTGCTGGAGGTGTCGAGCACGAGCACGATGTCGGCACGTTGGCGGAGCGGATCGCAGGCCTCGTGGGCCAAGAAGGGCAAGTAGATCGGCACGCGGACGATGACAGGGGTAGCCGATGGCACGGCCGTGGCCGTCGGCGCGACGGTGGCCGTCGGCGGCGGCGGCGAGGTCGGCGTGGGGATGGGGGTCGCCGTCGGAGGGGGCGTTACCGTGGCGAGGTGACGGGGCTCGAGGGCAAGGAGAAAGGGCACGGGTAGCGCGTGCTCGGCTTGTCGCTGCTCGCTGTCCCAGATTCGCGCCCTGCTCGTCAGGCTGGCGGGTCGGAAACCGGGAACGAGCACTTCGACCGCGTAGGTAACGGTGATGCCTTCTTCGGGAGGACTGCGCCGCTCCCACGCGAGCGTTGCGTCCGCCTCGCCTCGATCCACCGGAGCGGGCGAGCTGGAATCCGGCACATAGCGAACCGCGCTGTCCAGCTCCTCCTCGATCCGGAGTCGCCGTAGTTGGGTGGGCTTGACGATGTCCCTCCGAATCCGCTGAAACACGCCGTCCAACTGGTCGGAATGCTCGGCCTCGTAGAACAATGCGGGTGTCGTGGCCACGCGGCGCATGCATTGGTGATCGCATTCGGGGCCGACGCACACGCTGGCCAGCACGATCCCCTGCCCCTTCGCGCGGTTCGCTGACGCCGAGACCGGGCTACAGCCCCGGTTGTTCTCACCGTCGGAGAGCACGATCATGAATTCCTCGATCGGGCCCTCCCCCGCGTTATCCCTGCCGGCAGCCAGCACCCGCACGCCCTGATCGATGCCGCGGTCGATGGCCGTGCCACCGTTGGCCGCGATGCCGTTGATGCCGCCGATCACGCGCGACTGGATATTGGTCAGCGGCGTGCGCGTGCGCGCGGTGTCGTTGAACTCCACAACGCCTACCTGAATGTGCGGGTTGTCCCCCATCTTCAAGCGGCGCACAAGCTGGGTCGCCGCCGACGTCGTATCGTCCATGATGGAGCGGCTGCCCGAGCCGCCGTGTGGGTGTCAGAAGCCGCTCATGGACAGCGACGCGTCCAACACCATGACGATGTGCAGCGGAACCCCAAGTCCCGTGCACGTCGCCCTGGCGTGCAGCGTGACGGTCACGCGCTCGCCGACGAGTACCGCGCCGGGATCGACGCTCTTGCGGCCCTCGATCACGCAGGGGCTCACGCCCTGTTGCATTGCGTCTGGGCGCGGTACCCCTTCTTGGGCGAGGGCAAGGCTGGGCGTGCGGGCCATCGCCGGCACAGCGATGGCGAGCGCGATGAACGCGAGCAGTAGGTGGCGCATTCGGTTCTCCCTGGAATGATTCGGCCGAGCGATGCCGGGTGGATCAACGCGCGAGACATCGGTCGCGGACAGTACATCGCGACCGATCGATCATTCGAGACTGCCGAGACCGTGCTCGGCCGTTCGTCCTCCTCGCTCCACGCCGAAGCGAAACACGTCGTCGCGCGCGTAGTGTCCCGTGACGTCCAGGGCCATGACCTCGCGGTCGATCGAAGCCAGGTCGAGGTCAGCGACGAGCACGGTCTCCTCGTCGAAGACGGGGCCCGCGACGTAGTGGCCGTCGGGACCGATGATCGCGCTGCCGCCGGAGAGGACGAGCGCGGCAGGGTCGGCGGCCAGCTCAGGTGTAGTTTCGAGCTCGGACGGGAGGTCGGACGTACGGAGGATGCCACCCGCGGCCAAGACGAAGCAGCGGCCCTCGAAGGCGTAGTGGCGGCTCGCGATCTGGTGGCGCTCGTGGACGGTCGGCCACACGGCAACGTGCAGCTGCTCGGCTTCGAGGTGCATGGCCTGGCGCGCGAGCG
>JAJCYU010000229.1 GCA_029262755.1 Anaerolineae bacterium | reverse complement strand
CACGCCATGCACCAGCCCCGCGGGGGCACATTGGCAATTTTCGGAAGGCACCCGCCGCCCGCCGCCCGCCGCCCGCCGCCCTCGCCCGACCTCGCCAATCCACGCTCTCTGCACACCCCAAGAGATTCCACACCCTAGGCCAACGAGCATCCTCTCGTGCACCAACCCTACATAAACGCTTGGATGCCCGTCTGCGCCCGCCCGAGGATCAACGCATGGATATCGTGCGTCCCCTCGTAGGTGTTGACGGCCTCGAGGTTCATGACGTGCCGGATGACGTGGTATTCGTCGCTGATGCCGTTGCCGCCGTGCATGTCGCGCGACTCGCGAGCGATCGCAAGCGCCTTGCCGCAGTTGTTGCGCTTGATGAGCGAGATCAGCTCCGCCGGACAGCGGCCTTCGTCCTTCAGTCGGCCCGCCCGCAGGCACGCTTGCAGGCCGAGCGAGATCTCGGTCTGCATGTCGGCCAGCTTCTTTTGAATGAGCTGGGTGGCAGCGAGCGGTCGCCCGAATTGCAGGCGGTCGAGCGTGTACTGGCGCGCGGCGTGCCAGCAGAACTCCGCGGCCCCGAGCGCGCCCCAGCTGATCCCGTAGCGGGCGTTGTTCAAGCATCCGAAGGGGCCCTTGAGGCCCTCCACGTTCGGCAGCAGATGCTCCTCCGTCACGAAGACCTCGTCCATGACGATCATGCCCGTCGGCGAGGCGCGCAGGCTGAACTTGCCCTCGATCTTGGGTGCGCTCAGGCCTTCCATGCCCTTCTCGAGCACGAAGCCGCGGATGACGCCGTCGTCGGTCTTGGCCCACACGACGAAGACCTCGGCCACAGGCGAGTTCGTGATCCAGTTCTTGGCGCCGGAGATGTGCCACCCGCCGTCGACGGTGCGCGCGCGCGTGATCATGCTGCCCGGATCGGAGCCGTGGTCGGGCTCGGTGAGGCCGAAGCAGCCGATCCACTCGCCGCTGGCGAGCTTGGGTAGGTAGCGCATCCGCTGCTCTTCCGTTCCGTAGGCGTAGATCGGCCACATCACCAGGCTCGACTGCACGCTGGCCGTCGAACGATAGGCGGAGTCCACGCGCTCGATCTCGCGCGAAACGAGACCGTAGCTCACGTACCCGGCGCCCGCGCAGCCGTACTTCTCCGGCAGCGTCGGCCCGAGCAGGCCGAGCGCGCCCATCTCCTGCACGATCTCGATATCGAAGGTCTCGTTGCGGTTGGCTTCCAGCACGCGCGGCAGGAGCTTGTCCTGCGCGTAGTCGCGCGCCATGTCGCGGATCATCCGCTCTTCGTCGTGCAACTGCTCCTCGAGGAAGAACGGGTCCTCCCACTGGAAGCGCACGCGGCTCTTGGCCGCGCCGTTGGTGCTTGCGGTCGGGGCAGGGGTCGCGGACATGGTCATGGTCGTGGGCTCCGTGGTCCTCGGGGCGCAGGCCGCGATCAGGGGCTCGTGCTAGGCTGCGGCGCGCCGGTGGGCAGAGTATAGCTTGGGCGAACGGCCATCGAGACGGTGTGCGTGGCGCCCTGTTTGGCCTTCTCGTAGTTGCCGAAGACCTCTGTGAAGAGACGCTTCATGAGCGGCCGAAGCGCGTTGATCGTCACAACGCACAGCCGGCCCTCAGAACGAAGGCGCGCATGCGCGTCCACGACCAAGAGCGTCAACAACTCGCGCCCAACCTTGGCCGGAAGGTTGCTCGCGATCAGGTCGAAGCGCATGTCGGCCGGCAGATCGGCCAGACCGTTGGAAAGCACCGCCACGGCGTTGCCCACGTTGTTGCGCGCCGCGTTGTCCGCGGCGTAGCGCACCGCGACGAAGTCCTTGTCGACCATCAGCGTGCGACCGCCCGGCGCGTTGCGCGCCATCACGAGGCCGACCGGCCCGTAGCCGCAGCCGAGGTCCAGGCAGTCGTCGCCGGCTTGGACCGGAAGGTGGTCTACAAGCAGGCGAGTGCCGGGATCCACCTGCTTCGGCGAGAACAAGCCCCACGTGGTGCACAGCCGATAGTTGGAACCGCGTAGTTCCGCGTCGAAGCATACGTCCGCGCGAAGAGCGGTTACTTCCTCGGGAGTCACAGGCGCGTCCAGGGGGCGGCCGTCCGGATCGACGGCGAACGAATACCAGATCATGGATCCGGGACCTAGAACGATACGGAACACGGGGACGCAATCGAAGGCGGAGCCGGCCTGGAAGCATCGACCTTCAGCCCACGGCCCTCGACCTCGATCGCGATACCGGCGCAGCGATCTGAACCTCTCGACCGCCTTCGCGCGACCACCGCTCACCACGATCCCCACGCTCACGTAGCAGAAAGAGGGCCCGGCCACCGCGGGGCGGGCGGGGTGGGGCCGGGCCCAGGAAGAAGGCAGCGTTTGCGCGCGACGAGGCTTGGCAAGCCGCGCGGAAGTCTCTAGATGCCGTCCATCGCGTTGCCGATGATAAGGACCAATCCGCCGAGGATGGCGAGCGTCCACGAGGCCGACTGACCGGCAATTCCGAGCGGCAGGCTACCGATGGCCGCGACGAACGGGCCGAGCAGGCCTAGGAGCCACAGAACGGCTGCGACGTAGAACGTAGCTTGCTTCGGGGCACTCAGGTTCATGCACATTCCTCCTCATGACGGCCCGAAGAACGCGGGCCTGCGGCCAGTATCCGCAGAAATGGAAGCGACGCAAACGCAAAACCGAACCACGCCCCGCGTCGTCGCCCGGAGCACCCGCTCGACGCCGCCATGTGGTACCCTTCCGCGCGGCCGCAAACGCCGAATCCTTCGCACATTTTCGTTGTACAACATCCCGTCGGAGCGCCCCGTGATCCACGTCGTCCGCGTTACTTCCAGGACCGAGCGCGACCCCGCCGGCGAGGACGTGTTGGCGGAGATCCGCCGCACGCTGGACCTGCCCGCGATCGACCGTGTGCGCACCGCCCGCGTGTACCGTCTCGAGGGCGTTTCGCGCGCCGAGGCGGAACAGCTCGCCGAGCGGCTGCTGGCCGAAACCGTCGACCAGCGCTGGACGCTCGACGCGCCCGTCATCACCGACGCGGCGCGCGTAGTCGAGGTGGCCTATCTGCCCGGCGTCATGAACCCGGAGGCCGCGTCCATACTCAAGGCAGCGGGCGACCTGGACGTGCACCCGGCAGCCGTGGACGCTAGCTACGAGTACGCCTTCTATCCACGCGACGGCGCCGAGATCGACGCCGCGGCCGTCGAAGAAGTCCTCGCGCGCCTGTTGCTCAACCCCTCGGTCGAGCAGGTCGTTACGCGCGAGCCGGATACGCTGCGCATCGCGGGCGAGACCGGCGCCACCCAGCGTATCGCGATCCGGTCCATGGACGCGGACGGCCTGCGCGCCCTTTCGGCCGAAGGCCTGTACTTGGACGACGACGAGATGGCCGCGATCCAGGAGTACTTCGTCGAGATCGACCGCGAGCCGACGGACCTGGAACTCGAGGCCCTGGCGCAAACGTGGAGCGAGCACTGCGTCCACAAGACCTTCAAGCGCGAATTGCGCGTGGACGGACGCAAGCTCGCGCCGATGATGCGCCGGCTCAAGCGCACCTCCGAGCAATACGACGACCTGATCCTATCGGCCTTCGTCGACAACAGCGGGGTCATGGATTTCTACGACGGCTGGGCGGTGTGCGGCAAGGTGGAAACCCACAACAGCCCTTCGGCCATCGAGCCCTACGGCGGCGCCATGACCGGCTCCGGCGGCGTCTTCCGCGACATCCTGGGAACGGGCCGCGGCGCCAAGGTGGTGGCCAGCACCGACATGTTCTGCTTCGCGCCGCCCGATTTGCCGGCCGAAGAGATCCCGCCCGGTGCGCTACCGCCCGACTACCTGTTGCGGCAGGTCGTGGCCGGCGTGCGTGACTACGGCAACCGCATGGGTATTCCGACCAACAACGGCTCCGTCCACTTCCATCCGGACTTTCGCGCCAAGCCCACGGTCATCGTGGGCGCTTACGGCCTGCTGCCCTCCGCGCTTGCCGCGATGGGCGAGCCGCGCGACGGCGACCGGATCCTCGCGCTCGGCGGCCGTACGGGCCGCGATGGCATCCACGGCGCGACCTTCTCCAGCGTGCAGATGACGGCCGATACGAAGGCCGTGAACAGCCAGGCGGTGCAGATCGGCAACGCCGTCGAGGAGAAGCGCCTGCTCGACGCCGTGCTCGCCTGCCGCGACGCCGGCCTGATCCGCGCGATCACCGACTGCGGCGCCGGCGGCTTCTCCTCGGCCGTGGGCGAGATGGCCGAGCGCATCGGCTGCTACGTCGAGCTGGAGCGTGCACCGCGCAAGTACGCCGGCCTCACACCGTGGGAGGTTTTCCTCTCCGAATCGCAGGAGCGCATGGTGCTGGCCGTCGCGCCGGAAGACGTGCAGGCCGTGCTCACCGTGTGCGCCACGTACAACGTCGAGGCGACCGACATCGGCTACTTCGAGCCGACCGGCCGGCTACACGTCGCGTGGCACGGCGAGACGATCGCCGACCTGACGATGCACTTCCTGCACGACGGCCTGCCGGAGCGCATCCTCCAGGCGACGTCGCCCCAGCCACGCGAAGCCGTAGCCGAACCGGAGCCGCCCACGGAAGGCGCGGCGTGGGCGGCCGTCGCAGCGGCGGTCATGGCCCACCCGAACGTGTGCTCCAAAGAGCCGATCGTTCGCCAGTATGACCACACGGTCCAAGGAAGCAGTGTCCTGCCGCCCTACGGCGGCGAAGAGGGCGACGCGCCCGGCGACGCGGCGATCATGACGCCCCTGCACGGCCGACCATACGGCCTGGTCATCTCCCACGGCCTGCACCCCGCCCTCAACCTACTGGATCCCTATTGGGGCAGCGTGTGGGCGGCCGCGGAGGCGCTGGCCAACCTCGTCGCGGTCGGCGGCAACGTGCGCGAAGCCAGCTTGATCGACAACTTCATCTGGCCGGTGCCCGAAGACGAGCAGCTGGCGAGCCTGAGCCTGGCCGTCGACGCCTGTGTGGACGTCATGCATGCGGTGAAGCGCCCCTTCATCAGCGGCAAGGACTCGCTCTCCAGCACCTACCGCTACCCGGACGGCCGCATCCTGCACATCCCGCCCGTCCTGTGCGTCTCGGTCTTCGGCCGCATACCGGACGTGCGCAAGACCGTGTCGAGCGCCCTGCGCGCCGCCGGCTCCCGCCTGATCCTGGTCGGCGCGCGCGACGCAGCCGGCCTCGGCGGCTCCGCCTACCTCGACGTCCTAGGCGCGGACGAGGGCGCCGGCCGCGTCCCGCGCGTCGACCTCGCGCTGCTACCCCTGACGCTCGACCGGATGCACGCGGCGATCCGCGACGGCCACGTCCTCAGCTGCCACGACATCAGCGAGGGCGGCCTACTCGCCTGCGCAACAGAGATGGGCATCGGCGGTGACTTCGGCGTAGCCCTGGACCTCGGGCCGCTCACGGCGAAGGGCGAGACCACGGAGCAAGCCCTCTTCGCGGAGACCGCGGGCGTGTTCCTCGTGGAGCTGGCGGCGGACGTGGATCCCACGGCGTTGTTCGGCGCGGGTGGCGCGGGTGGCGCGGGTGGCGCGGGTGGTGCGATCGCCGATGATGGCGATGCGAGCAGCGTGGCCGTCCACGACCGTGGCGACGTTACGAATGACGCGGTCGGCGATCACGCGGTCGGCGACCACTCCGTCGGTGAAGGCGACGACCAGAAGATCGCCACCCACGTCCCGTGGGTCGACGTCGGCCGAACGCTGGACGACGAGGTTCTACGCGTAGCAAACGAAGGGGAGCTGATCTTCGAGGTGCCGCTCGCGACCCTGCAGGCGGAGTGGGAACGGCCGATGCGGAGTGTGTTCCACTAGGCCACGGATCGGCAACGATGGTAGGCGTGCGAACTGCGGATGCGGGCAGAGGTGCGCTCGTGGGAGAAGGCCAACCGGGCGGTGGCGTCGTAGTCACCGAGGAGCCCATCGACGACGCCTCGGATACGAAGCCGGTTACCGCGTCGATGGTCATGGAACAGCGCGTGAGCAGCTCCTCACCGCGCCATGTGAGAGGCCTGGGATCGACCCATCCTGGAGGCGTTGCCTGCATCAGCCCGTAGATGGGCCACAGACCGTCGGCCACGAAAAACCAAGGACAGCGTCGCGCAGACCCCTCCCACACGGCGTCTCGCTCGGGGCGCCTCTGGCCGAGAATACAGCCATTCTACGCCGCCAAAAGGCTAGATCGCACCTCAGCTCGCGCCAGCCAAACTGATGTCGCGCGAAGAGGAGGCCCTCTCACCGATGCAAGAACTCCAGCAAGTCTTGACCCATCGTCTCCGCGCCGAGGTGGTGGAGCCCGACCAGGATTTGCGCGCGGTGGTCGGTGCCGTGATTGGCCACTTGCAGGAGCGCTTCGGCGACCGTGACCGCGGGCTCGTCCTCGTCCCCGACCGGGGGGGGGCCGCGCGGGCCCTGGTCGCCGCCCGACAGCGACGTGAGCCACGCGCGGCCGTCGTGCTCCACGGCGTCCCAGGTTGTGCGTAGGATCTGCCGGTCGATAACCGCATTCGTGTCGAGACGTTGCACCGCACCGGTGCGCAGAAAGTGCAGCCACCAGTACTCCACGGCGACGACGTGGCGCAGTTGCGCGCCGATCGAACCAACGCTGTAGCCGAGATCGCGCTCGTAGTCCGCGTCGGTCACGGTCATGGCCACGTCCCAGACGCGGCGATGGGTCCACCAGTTGTATTCGAACATAGTGCGAATCAGGGTCAAGGACATGGCTGGGCGCTCCGCTGTTGGTGGCGCGGCGAGGGCTTCGCAGCTTAGGGCTCGTCCGTCAACAATCTCACCAATTCGGCCGTCGCCCTAAGGATCGGGATGGCCGATGTGGTTTAGATAGCGCGCGGAAGGATACACTCCCCTACATGGTCTCCACCCCACGCCCGAAACCCGGCCCCATCGCGCGCACCGTCCGCCTCTACCCCTGGTACGTGGCGCTGTTCAACGCGCTCTTCTGGATGCCGGTCTTCTTCCTCTACTTCAGCGCGCACCTGTCGTTGGACCACGTCTTTCTGCTCGAGGCCGTCTACTACTTCGCCGTTGTGATTCTCGAGGTGCCGTCCGGCTATTTCTCAGACCGCGTGGGGCGGCGGGTGACGCTGGCGATCTCCGCGCTCAGCTTGATGGCCGCCTATACCGTGTTCGCGACAACGAGTAGCTTCCTGCCCTTCGCGTTTGCGCAGGTGCTGCTGGCCACGGGCATCAGCTTCAACTCCGGGACCGACACCGCGCTCCACTACGACGCCTTGCAGACGCTGGGCCGCGAGCACGAGTACGCGAACCGCGAGGCCGTCGCGGCACGCGCGATGTTCGCCGCCGGTGCCGCGGCCGCGATCGTGGGCGGCGCGGCGGCTACCATCGACATGCGCCTGGCCTACCTGCTCTCGTTGGCGGGCGCGGCGGGTCTGCTGGCGCTGGTGGCGTCGTTCGGCGGCCCTGCCGATGCGCGCGAAGCCGATGCGCGCGAAGGCGATGACCCTCCACCGAGCGCCCTCGGCTTCCTCCCACAATTGCGTGCAACCGTGGCGCAGCTACGCGACCCTGCCCTCGCCTGGCTGTTCGCCTTCGCCGTGGCGATGATCGCCATCGTCCACATCCCCTACGAACTCTACCAACCCTACCTCGGGCTGCTCGGCGATCGCGGCGCGCTCGGCGCGCTCGACCGGATCGCCGCGTGGCTCGCGCCCGGCGCCGCGACGAACGCCGCGCCGCTCGCCGCGGGCCTGCACGCGGCCGTGACGATGGCCATCGGTGCCTGGATCGCGGGGCGCAGCATCCGCGTGCGGGACGCCGTCGGCACGGGCCGAACGTTGCTGCTGGCGCTGGGCATCCAGGTGGCCATGATCGCCTTGATGGGCCTATGGCTGAGCCCGATCGTGATCACGCTCGTCCTGCTGCGCGGGGCCTCGCGCGGCCTCGTGCAGGCGCCGCTCAACGCCGCGGTCTCGCCGCGAATCCCTTCGGCCCAACGCGCGACCTATCTCTCGCTCCAGAGCCTGGCCGGACGGCTCGCCTTCGGCCTCGTGCTCG
>JAJCYU010000228.1 GCA_029262755.1 Anaerolineae bacterium | reverse complement strand
ACGGGCACTTTGATGCGCGACCTGCTCGTGCTGGTCGCCGTGGCCTTCGCGTTGATCGCCGGCGGCGCCCAGCTGCGCAGAGTCGGAGCCTAAGCAAAGCCCCTACGTACTACGGCAACATGCGGCCTCGCCCCACGATGGCCGCGCAACACAGCACACGAGGATGACAGGGATTTGCGGATCCCTCTCATCCTCGCTGTGCGTCTTGGGACGGAATGACGTAGCGCCACGTTGGATGCGCGAACGAGCCCATGGCGGCCGGACACCACGGCGCGCGCTACCGTCGTCCTTGCGCCACCGTCATCCCTGCGCCATCGGTCGTTAGCTGGCTTCGGCGGATTGCGTGACGACGGGGTCCCGACCTTCGGCTTCGCGCATCAACGACACGAGCGCCGCTTCGTCGAGCACACGCGTCGCGGCGATTCGCTTGCGCGCCGTCCACCATCGGCCTGCCGTCAGCGCACCCACCAACTGCCCGCGGAGCGTCGCGCGGGCCGCGGCACCACGGACATGCCGGAGCGCATCGATCGCGATACGAAACTGCGTCCGCAGGATCGACGCGCCGTGCCGGCGCGCGAGGGCTGTCGGGTAATTGCGCGCGAGCGTCCAAAGCCGGTTGCGCGCGACCCGGTAGCTGGCGTAGGAACCGCCGCCCGTCGCGCTGACGTGATGGAACACGACGGCCTCCGGCACGAAGCGACACCCCCAGCCCGCGAGGCGCGCGCGCCAAGCCAGGTCGACATCCTCAAAGTAGCTCTCGAAGGCCGGCTCGAAGAGCCCGATGGCGTCCAGCATGGATCGGCGATACGCGCCGGCGGCCGCATTCGCGCCGAACACGTCCAGCCGATCGTCGTATTGGCCGACGTCGCGCTCGCCGAAGCCCCGATTGGCCGCCAAGCCGTCGAGCGTGACGAGGTCGCCTGTCGTGTGCAGGTGTTCGCGCCGGTCGAACAGACGGAGCTTGGACGTGCACATGCCGAGGCTCGCATCGGCCTCGAGCGGCGCAAGCAACGCGCTCAGCCACCCTTGCGCCACCTCCGTGTCATTGTTGAGCAGGACGACCACGCGCCCCGTCGACGCGCGAATCCCCGCATTCACCGCCCGCGCGAAGCCGACGTTGCGCGGCAGAACAAGGCACGTCACGCCGTCGAACGCGGCCAGCACATCGGCCGTGTCATCGGAAGAGCCGTTGTCCACGACGATGATTTCGACATCTCGCAGGTCTTGCTTGACGAGCGCTTCCAGGCAGGTCGGAAGATGATGTGCGCCGTTCCACGTTGGGATCACGATGCTGGCGCGCAGGGGCGCTCGCGCGGCGGATACGACGGCGCGTTCCGCGACGCTGCGAGACGAGCCCCCTGGATGCTCCGCGTTCACGACCGCCAGTCCGCGACGGCCGCGTCGCGGTGTAGCAGCCGCATCGACACCGAGCCGCCGAGGAAGCCGGTCAGGAGCCGTGCGAGCGCGCGACCCTGCTCGTGCGCGTCGGCGGGATCCAGCGCGAGCCAATCCAGATGCACGATGGCATCCGTCGTGGCCGTCGTACAGCGGCTCACCGCCGACTGGGCGCCGTGCCAGGCACGGGCGAGGCAGTGATCCGCGCTGTCGACCAAGACGGGCTCGTTGATGGGCACCGTATCCGGCCGCCCGGTCAGCCCCTCGAAGACCTCGACCCCCCGCGCGGGCCGAAGCCAAAGATCGCCATGGATCGCGGCCAGATCGTAGGCGGCAGCTGGGCAGCCGACCCGTAGCGCCGTTGCATGAACAATGTCGGTGATGGGGCCTTGCGACGGGACGCCGCCGGGCACAGCCGCCCACGCGGCGAGCGCGGTGGCGGGCGCAACGGCCTCCGATGCAATGCCGAGATCATCGTAGGCTCTGCGCCATGCGTCCGCCCCGACGTCGGCTACATCCCGCGAAGCCTTAGCCAACAGGCGCGCTGCGGTCGCGGCCGAGCGCCCGCCGTCCACGCCGGTAAGGCGCAGGCTCGCGCGCACGAACTCCGGCGCGACGCCGAACAACGCCATGTCGATGAGCTCGCGGCCGGCCGGAGGACCGGCCGGCATGGCGGTTCGCCGCCCGCCTTGGTCGTCGGGCTGGGGAGCACCGCGCTTCGGTCGCCCCTCCGGCGCGTCTGGGTCTTCGTTTGAAGTTCCCATGCGACGTCGAGTCGCAGATTCAGGATCGGACACGGCTTCGGACGATGCGTTCCTCGCGCCGCCGAGCCCCTCGTCGCGTTCATCGCCCATCGCCGGACGTCGTTCGTCGCTCACAGTCGTGCGTCGCTCACCGGGTGCTCGGCTTAGCCGAAGCGGGCGCCGCGGCATCAGCGTGCACGGCGCACCGCGCGAAGTACGCAGCGAGGCCGTCGCGCCAAGGCGGTAGCGTCACGCCAAGCTCCGCGGCGGCGAAGTTGCGCAGCGCACCGAAGCTCGGTGGTTGCGCGGCGCGCGGAAAATGGTCGACAGCCACGATCGGGTGTTCGGGAAATCCGCCGAGGTCAAGGATGGCCCGTGCGAAGTCGTAGCGAGAGCACCAACCTTCGTTGACCAAGTGGTACGTTCCCCATGCATCGTGTTGCACCAACGCGAGCACGCCGTCGGCCAGATCATCGCAAAACGTCGGGTTGCCGTATTCGTTGTCCACCACGGAGAGCGGCTCGCCACGGTCGGCAAAGTCCAGCATGCGGGGCACGAAGCCACGTCCTCCCAGCCCGTAGAGCCAAGCGGTGCGCACGACGAAGGTCCGACGGCAGGCATGACGCGCCATTTCTTCCCCGGCCAACTTCGATGCCCCGTAGACGCTCAGCGGCGACGGTGAATCGAATTCCCAGTGCGGCACCTTGCGCTCGGGCTCGCCCCCGAAGACGTAGTCTGTGGAGATCTGGACCAATGCAGCACCCACGCGCTCCGCACCGAGGGCCACGTTGCGCGCGCCGAGCGCGTTGATGCGGAAGGCGTCGTCGCGATCGTGTTCGCAGCCGTCGACGTTGGTCTTGGCCGCGGCGTTCACGACCACGTCCGGCCGCGCCGCGGCGATCGCGTCGCAGCAGGCGGGGTCGGAGATGTCGAGCTCGCGTCGACCGAGGCCGATGATCGTATGGTCTTCGGCACGTCGCGCGATCGCGCGGCCGAGTTGGCCGTCGGCGCCTGTGATGAGGATCCGCATGCCTGGCCGTCATCCTCGTGTCTTCGAATTGCTCGGCTATCATCGCCGCTCGCATCGGCGTGGTCAAGCTGGATGGTGGCCCGTTCCCCGCCACGCCTGGGACAGGAGCGAATCGTTTCGTGTGCTGCATTCCGGGCGTAACGCCGCTAGCCCCGCAACGTCTTACAACCTGGCTACCCCCCCTGCCCGGACGCCCGACGAATCAGACCGATACGGACGTCCCCCAGCCTGAGTATTAGGAGGCCCATACATGAATCGTACGCAGCGGCGTTTAATCGCGGCCGCAATGGCCGCGACCTCATTGGCGTTGGTACTCGCCGGCCCGTTGGCGTGGCAGATATCGCCCCAATGGACCGCACTTCCGCAACGCGGACCCGCGCCGGTCGAGGCGCACGAAGCACTCCAAGAAGATATTCCCGCGGGCCATATCAAGGTCCGGGGACAGATTGTGTACGTCGATTCCAACAGCGATCGCAATCATCCCGCCGCGGGCGTACGCGTCGAGATCTGGGATCTGGATCGGGGATTCCCCGGCACCAGCCAAAAACTCGGCGAGTCGCGCACGGACTTGGCCGGCTTCTTTGAGAGTCCGGTCATCTTGAACGAAGACCGCGATGGCCCCGGCGGTGAGCCTGGAGTGACGGGTCAGGACATCTTCCTCAAGATCTTCACCAACAACGGCGACGTAAAGCTGCTCAAGACCGGAACACCCAATGAGTTCGTCTGGCAGAGCTACGAGATCGACGAGCGCAACGGGATTAAGAACAACGTTCCTGACGGCGCGGTATCGCTACCCCGTCTCGTAATCATGGAGAACACCCCCAACATCGAGGCGCTCTGGACGTTTGTGGGCATGGCCGAGGCGTGGTTGTACATGCGCCAAGAGACCGGCAAAGAGCCGGGCTCCGTAACCGGCTTCTGGTCCATCGACAGCCGCGACGGGCCACGCTACGACACGGCCGATCGCACCCTGCACTTCCGGGACGATAATGCCGGCTATAGCGACGTTATCGGTCAACACACGGCCTACGCGTTGCTCCACAATATCTACGGCGATCTGCCGGAGGCCTGGGCCGGATGCACGGAAGGCCCCGGCGCCGAGGTTCGCTCGCGCATCGACGAAGCGTGCGCGCTCATTCAAGGTTTCGCGACCTTCCTGCCGCTCGCGGTGTACCAGGATCCCGTATTCGAAAGCCAGACCGTTCGCGCCCTGGACATGGACGCACCGAAGCCTGTTTCGCCGGGCTGGGCAAACGGAGACCGCGTGCCGGGTCGTATCGCCGGCGCGTTTTGGGACCTCTACGAGCACGACCAGACCGTGGAAGAGGCAGACTCCTTCAACGCTACGTTCGCCGACATCTGGGAGGTCTTCGACCGGGAGAATCCCACGACGATGGAAGAGTGGTGGGCAGGCTGGAAGAAGCTCGGCAAGGAGACCTGCGGCGCATCGGGCAGCCTTTACCAGAATTCGATTGACTACAACAGCGGCCCCGTTGTAACGCCCATCCCCGACATCGCGATGGACGAGGACGAGGTTTTCACCATGGACGTGCTCGATCACGTCACCGACGCGGAATGCGGGCGCGACAAGCTGATCGTGTTGCTCGACGACGCCGGTGCTCCCGAAGCGGGCGTGCGGCTGGAAGGCTCCATGTTGATCGTGGAGCCGCAGGCGAACTGGTTCGGCCAAACGACGATCCGGTTACATATCTCTGACGGCGCCATTGTCGTGATCGAGAACGTGCTCGTGCTGGTTCGCTCCGTCAACGACTGCCCGACGATCCGTCCACGCATCGCCGATCCCGGCGCCGTGCGCTACGGCGATCCGATCACGATCTCGGTCAAGGGCCTTGCAGCCGACGTGGAGGACCCCATCGGTGCGCTGACGTGGGATGTCGAGCTGGACCCGCAGCAGCGGAATGACATCACGGTAAGCGGTCTCGGAACGGATGTCATCACGTTCACGCCCGCCCAGACCATCATTAGCGACTACAACGCACGAGCGCTGGTCGTCCTGCGCGATCTGGACGGTTGCGAGACCAAGCAATCGGTCATGCTCAACTGGCGCCGACGTCCGAACTTCCCGCCGTTCATCATCGCGGAACGTCTGATCCGCGAATACACAGCGCCCAAGGGCGTTACGATCCGCGTCGATCTGACCAACGTAGCCAACGACGACGAGGACGGACCGGACCCGCTCGAGTGGTTCGTGCTCCAGCCGGGCAGCAATCCCTTCTCCACCTTGAAGGTCACTCCCCAAACCTTCGATTTCGTGCCCTTCTCAACCACGCTCGGCAGCTATCCGGTGCAGCTCGAGGTTGCCGACACGGACGGCTTGCGTGCCACGGCGGACATCACCGTCACGTGGGTGATCACCAACGCCGCGCCGATCATCCTGCGTAACAAGCTCTTCGGCAAGACGGTCGGCTCGGGAAGCCCGAGCCCGGAAGCATGCTACGAGCTACGTGACAAGGCCACGGACACGGACGATCCCATCGCCAGCCTAACGTGGTGGCTGTCCGACTACAACGCGGCCAACATCCAGGTTAGCGGTCAGGGCAGTAAGCAGCTGTGCCTGCGCCCGCGGCCCGGTTTTGAAGGCTGTGAGCGCGCCGAGTTCGTGGTGCGTGACCCGCACGGCAACGAGGACAGCCACGAGCTGACGACCTGCTGGCGCAAGATCGAGATGTGGCTGCCGCGCGTCGACAAGCCCGGCCGCCGCTAATGGCGATCATCTAGCAAACCACAACAGCTTCCGCGCTCACGTGGAGCGCCGGTACGCGGGCCCGTCTTCCTCCCCCTGGTGGACGGGCCCGCGGCTTTGTCGAGCGTAGAGTCAAGGTGCCGGCTCGCAGCGTCCGCGCGCTTCGTTCGCGACGCCCGTGGTCTGCTCGTCGGCGGTGATATACTCGCCGCGCAGTGCGACCGCGGCCGGCGCGGTCGTCGATGCCGCGAAGGAGTCGCTCCATGGTCCGTTCCCCGCAGCCGCCCACGGCAACACGCGGCGATGCCGCTCGGCGCCGCGTGCTCATCGCAATGGCCATCATCACCGCACCGGCCCTTCTCTTTGCGTTGCTGCTGAACGCCCGAGAGCCGGTTGCTGCACAGACGACCCTGCGCACCACCGTTTGTCAGGTCCAAGGCACAGGCGGCCCTTCGCCATTGCTCGATACGGTCGCGGTCGTCACGGGTATCGTCTCCGCGGACCTGATCGAGACCTCGACCGGCGGCTTCTTCCTTGAGCATCCGGGCTGCGACGAGGATGCGCAGACGAGCAACGGAATCCTGGTCTTCACGTTCAGCGAGACCGATGTCGAGGTAGCGGTCGGTCAAACCGTGGTCGTAACGGGCACGGTCGAGGAATACTTCGGTATGACGCAGCTACGGGTGGATCGCACCGCGGGCCTCGGCGTGGAGCTGTTGTCCGAGGGCGCCGCGCCCAGCCCGACCCTACTCGATCCGCCGGCAGCCGTTGCGGACGCGCTCGTCTACTTGGAAGCCCATGAAGGCATGGTTGTGGAGTTGCCGCCGGCGCGGGTCGTGGGCGCAACGAACCACTTCGGGGAGCCCTACGTTGTGCCGGCAGAGGGCGGTCCCGATCGCGTTTGGCGGGGCGAAGAAGACGGCCGACGCCTTGGGCTCCTCTTCCCCCGTGGCTGGCAGGTGCTCGACCACGGCGACATCGTAACGGGCGCTGTCGGCGGTCTGAACTACACCTACGGCAACTACAAGCTCTCCGTCAGCGCGGACGTGCAGATCAGCGCAGCCGGCCTCCAGCCGCCCCACGCGGAGCCCTCCGGCGCCGACGAGCTGACCATCGCCTCGTACAACGTGGAGAACCTATTCGACACCGTCAACACGCCGGGCAAGGAAGACGGCGGCAACACGCCGTCCGAAGAAGACTATCCGCTTGAACTGGCGCGTCGGGCGGGCTCGATTCGAGACTACCTCGGCGCACCGGACGTCCTGTGCTTGCAGGAAGTCGAGTCCGAGCTCGTGATCGCGGATCTCGCAGCGCAGGAGCTGTTGGCCGATGTGGGCTATGACAGCCGCTTGATCGAGGGCCCCGACGTGCGCGGCATCGACGTCGGCTTCCTGTTCAAACGCGACGTACTGCGCCTCGTCGAGGCGCGTGACGGTCAGAAGTGTCAGGCGGAGAAGCCTTGGTCGGGCGGTCCCGATGAGGAATGCACGATGCCGGACGGTGGAAGCGGTTGGATGCTCTATAGCCGGCCTCCGTTGGTGGCGCGCTTCGAGCTGGTTGGCCGCGACGCGCAGCTGACGATGATCTGCAATCACTTCAAGTCCAAGGGCGGCGGCGAGATGGAAACCACGCCGGAACGCACGGCGATGGCGCGCCACACCCTGGACCTGCTCGCCGCGGAGAAGGCCCTGCGCCCCGACGTTCCCGTGCTCGTACTCGGCGACCTGAACGAGTTTCCCGACCGCGAACCCATCGAAACGCTCGTGGCTGACGGCCGGCTCGTCAGCATGTACGACCGGCTCGAAGACCGACAGTACAGCTACATCTTCAACGGTGTTTCGCAGATCCTGGACTACATCCTGGTCGAGCCCGAACTCTTCGCGCTCGCCACCGATTTTGGGCCCCTCCATGTAAACACGGACTTCGGCGCGGCTCCGCCCGGCGAAGCGGACCACCCCAGTCCACGCGCTAGCGACCACGATCCGCTGATCCTGCGCATCCCGCTTCCGGGCGCGCCGATGCACCGCATCTGGCTGCCGCTCGCGATCGACGACGACGACGTGGGCGGCGACACCGTGCTGCCGGGCGTTGCAACCGCGACGCCGGATCGCGCGGTGCCGACCGAAGACAGCCGGCCTACGGCTACGCCGCCATCGTCGAGCGGCAGCGCACCGCGCACGCCGCTGCGGATCACGGAGCTCTTCTACGACGGCGACGTGCCGATGGTCGAGTCGGACGAGTACGTCGAGTTTGAGAACGTGACCGACGAAACCATCGCGCTTGCCGGCTGGCGTCTCATCTCGGTCCGGGGCAACGACCAGGAGTATGCGTTCCCCGCTGATGCGCGGATCGAGGCCGGGCAACGATGCCGCGTCTACACCGATGAGGATCACGACGAGCTGCCCTGCGCCTTCCGTTGGGGCTACACGCGCTCGGCGGTGTGGCGCAATGCGGGCGACAAGGCGGAGCTACGCGACGCCTCGGGTGCGTTGATCGACCACGCGTGCTATGGAGATCACGAAGGACAGTGCTCGTAGCCAACCCACACGCCGTGGGAAGCGGTTTCCACCCAACGCCGGATTGAGCACGAGCGGGTGCGCTCAACGCCGCCGGCGCATTCCGAGGCCGCGCGCAGACAGCAAGGTTCTTGCGGACTCGCGGGCAGAACTTCGCCGTCAAAAAACCGCTAAGGGCGCGTCCAACCATAACCTGACCAAGTCGGGTACCGCTGCATCCGCACCAGCGCCCTGCTGTTCCTCAGCAATAGCTCCACGTTTCCCTCATCTCATCAGACCCCTGGAGCGGCGCTTCGGCGCCCTTTGATCGGCCATCTTATTATTGGACGCGCCCTAACGGGTGTCGTAGCGGTCCCTTCCTCTACGCACCGTTACGCACCTTCGACAGTGGCGTCGGCCTCCCCGTCACCGGCCCCGGCCGCTGCGGCGTCATCGTCCTGATCCCGGTGCCGCACGCGATCAACCAGGCGCTCGACGCCTTCCTTGGCCTGCTCCGCGACGTGCTTCGCCTGCTCCGCCACATCACGGGCCTGTTCCTTGGCCGATTCCGCCACACGCCGACCGCGGCCCTTGGTATCGGTACCCGCGAATTCCTCGGCGAGCAGACGGATGCGCCCAAGATCACGCTTGCCGGTTCCAAGCATCGGGATCGATTCGACCGTGTGCAGGTCCTGGGCGCGTGGCCGCCACAGCGGCGGATGTTCGTGCATCGACGATTCGATCCAAGCCTCCGGATCGTCCGGCCCGTCGCCGGTGATCATCGCGATGAGGCGTTCGCCGCGCTTCCGATCGGGGACGGCGGCGACGGCGACCTGAGCGTCGATACCGCGCTCGTCCAGCCACGACTGCAAGGCGCGCTCGATCGTGTCGAGCGGAACCATCTCGCCCGCCATCTTCGCGAAGCGCGCGAGCCGGCCCGTGATGTGCAGATAGCCGTCGGCATCGTAGTGGCCGATATCGCCCGTGTTGTAGCCACCGTGCACGAAGGCGGCCTCGGTGAGGTCGGGTCGGCCGAGGTAGCCGAGCATGCGAGCAGCCGAGCGTACGATGATCAGGCCATCCGTCCCCGGCTCGTCGGGCAAGAGCCTGTAGGTCTCCGGGTCCATCAACAGGATCTCGATGCCCGGCAGCGGCTGGCCGATACTGCCCTCTTTGTTGTGTGCCAAAGAGTTGATCGCTACGGCGGGCGCCAGCTCCGTGCATCCGTAGCCTTCCAGCAGCGGCGTGGCGTACTTATCATGGAAGGCGGCATGGAGATCGGAGGGGCACTTCTCGGCCCCAACGATGGCAAACTCGAGGGTTGCGAATTGCTCGGGCCGGACACGCCGCATATAGCCGCGCGCAAACGTGGGCGTCGCGATGAGGTAGCGTGCCTTGCTCGCGGCTGCCAGCTTTCCGAGCGCCGCGCCGTCGAAAGGATCGGCCTGGCCGGCGACCGCCACGCCTTGAACCAAGGCCATCCAAAGTCCGGGGACCAGCCCAAAACTGTGGAAGAGCGGCAGCGGGGTAAGGAGCGTGCCCTCGTCGCGGGGTATGGGCATATGCTCGACGATCGAGTCGCTGTTGGCGAAAATCTGTTGGTGCGTGAGCTGAATACCCTTTGGATCGCCTGTCGTGCCCGAGGAATAGATGATCGTGGCCACGTGTTCCGGACGCGAAGCATCCAGACGCGCGACCGGCATCACCAAGACCCGCGCCATCTCGAGCAACACCTTCTTTTTGTCGATATTTCCGATGAGGTCTTCCGCGTGCAGCTCGCGCACCCGATCCGGTAGCTCCAGACCACCTAGCTTCTCGCGCAGGCGCTCTAGATACACGGAACTCGATACCACCGTATCCAGTCCGGCGAGCTCACACATGCGCGCGAGCGCTGCGTCGCCCGCCGTGTAGTTGAGGTTGACCGACGTTCGCCCCGCGAGGGCGAGGGCGACGTTGATGACGGTGCCGCCTCGCCCGGGCGGCAGCAGGACGCCGACGCGTCGTTCGCCGGCGGCCAACCCGAGGGCTGGAATCACGGCGCGCGCCGCGCCCGCGACCTTGATTCGGCTCAGCTCGCCCGCGAAGTCTTTCACGGCCATCCGACGCGGATGCCGCTTTACGCGCCGCAAGAACTCCGCGCCCAGCGTTCGGGTGTCGCCCGATGCGCGAGCTTGGGCTGATTGGTAGCTACGTCCCCCAGGTGCCTTCATCGTCGCTGTCCTCCCTGCATTCGTTCCCGCAAGAGCCATGGCCCGTCTCAAGCGACGGGAGCGTATCATATCAAAACATGAGTAAGTAGTCATGTTATGATTCGAAGACAACGCTAGTCGAAGTAAATCACGGTTGCTCCGTCGCCACCTTCGCCCCGTTCCCCCGCCCGATGACGCGTCACGGAAGGATGCCGGCGCAACGTGTCGCGTACCGCTTTCTTCAGCGCACCGGTTCCATGGCCGTGGATGACACGCACGAAGGGCGTGCCGGACAGCAGCGCCCGATCGAGCATCTCTTCGAGTTGGCTCAGCGATTCTTCGACCCGCATTCCCCGCAAGTCCAACTCCATCGGGGAGGTCTGTACGTCGCCAACCAAGTGGCGGCCCGCGGAGCGCGGTGCCTCCGCAACCGGGGCCGCGACGAGTTCCACATCGGCCAACGGCACCTGCATACGCATCGCGCCAAGCTGCAACGTGACCTCGTCCTCATCCGCCTCGAGCACTTCGCCTTCTGCGCCGAGCGCACGCAGCCGAACCCGCGCCCCCGGCACGAGCTCGCCCGGCTCCGGCGGCGCGACGATGGGTTCGGCGGCCTCACGCTCGGCGACGATCTCCTCCAACGTCTCCACCTGCGCGTCGAGCTGCGCCCGCGCCTCTTTGAGCGCCTCGCGCCCACTGCCCGCTCGCTCGGCGCGCTCCATCAGCTTGCGGATCGCACGCCGAGCCGTATCGAGCTCACCTTCCGCCTGCCTCCGCGCCGTGTTGAGCAGCTCCGCCCGCTGTTCTTCGATGTCGCGCAGCGCACGCTCCAGTCGGGCGGCCCAGGCATCGGCCCGCTGCCGCTGCTCCGTGGCAACCACGCGATCCTCCGTCGCTTTGCGTCTTGCATCACGGATCTCGGCGAGCAGATCCTCCATCTCCACGTCGGAGAGGTCGAGACCCTGCCGCGCGGCCTCGATGATGGACAGCGGTAGGCCAAGGCGCTCCGCGATGGCCAACGCATTGCTCCGCCCCGGCAGTCCGATGGTGAGCTCGTAGGTCGGTGCGAGCGACGCGACGTCGAATTCCACGGACGCGTTCGCCACACCGGGCGTCGCGTCGGCGAAGGTCTTGAGCTCCGTATAGTGGGTCGATGCGACGGTGGTGATGTCGTCCAGCCGCAATCGGTCCAGGATGGAACCGGCCAGGGCGGCTCCCTCCGCCGGATCGGTGCCCGCGCCGAGCTCGTCGAGCAGGACGAGCGACGTCGGTCCGGCCTGTTCCAGCACGGCGATGATGTTGGTCAGATGGCCCGAGAAGGTCGAGAGCGATTGCTCGATGGATTGCTCGTCGCCGATGTCCGCAAAGACGCCGTCAAACACCGCGAGCCGTGCGCCCTCGGCGGCGGGTATCTGCAGGCCCGATTGCGCCATGACGACGAAGAGCCCGATCGTCTTCAGCGTGACCGTCTTCCCGCCCGTGTTCGGGCCCGTGATGACCAGCACGTGGTAGTCCTCGCCGGAGCCGACCCGTACGTCCACCGGCACGACGGTCTCGGGATCGAGCAAGGGATGACGGGCGGCATCGAAACGCAGACCGGGCCGTGTTCCGGCGGGGTCGATGTCGGGCGTGACGGCTCGCATGGACGCCCCGAAGCGCGCCTTGGCGAAGGTCAGATCGATGGTCGCCAGCTGGTCTATCGTGGCCACGAGCTCCACAGCGGCGTCGGCCACGCGACGGGAGAGCTCGCGCAAGATCCGCTCGACCTCTTTGCGCTCCTCGAGCACGAGCTGGCGGTGCTCGTTGCCGAGCTCGACGACGGCCATCGGCTCCACGAAGACCGTCTGGCCGCTGTCGGAAACGTCGTGGACGACGCCGGGGACGCGGCTACGAAAATCCGACTTGACGGGCAGCACGTAGCGGCCGTCACGGAGGGTGATCAAAGACTCCTGCAAGTGGCCGGCCGCGGAGCCGCGCAGCAGACCCTCCATCTGGCGCACGATCCGATCGTGCACCACGCGCTTCTTGCGACGCACCCTGCGCAGCTCCGCGGAGGCCGAGTCTTGAACCTCGCCCTCGTCGTCAAGCGCTTCGTGAATTGCATCGTGCACGGCTGAACAGGGATCGAGCCGTTCGGCCAGCACCGCCAGGTCCGGCCAGCGCGGCGCGTCGCGCAGAATCGGTCGCTTGACGCGGCGGGCGGCAGCCAAGGTATCACGGAGTTCAAGCAGCTCCCGCGGCAGCAACATCTTGCCTCGAGCCGCAGACTCCACTTCCAACCGCATGTCGTGCGCACCGTCGAGCAGGAGGCCCGTGCGGCGCTCGAGGAAGTCGCGCGCCTGGCGCGTGAGCGATTGTGCGGCGGCGACCTCGTCGGCCGACCATGCCGGCACGAGGGCAAGCGCCTGCTCGCGGCCGCCGCCGAATACCGTCTGGTCGGCGAGGCGGGCGCGCAGCTTGTCGAACTCGAGCAGGTGCAAGGACTTTTGGCGCACGGCAGTGTCTCCTGGCCGACAGGACGCGAATCGAAAGCGCGCACACTGTAGCCGATCGGCGCTTCCGGCGGGAAGGTCAGCCCACCGTCTTTAAGCTTCACGCTTGACCCTTCGCCGACCCATCGGATACTCTGAGCACCAAGTGGCAGCGCGTAGCACCATGTAGCAACACGTGCCATCAGCGCCCAAACCGTAGCCCGGGGCTAATCATGGTTGAATACTACTCGCCGCAAGAGGTCGCGGACCGCCTCGGCGTAAGCGTCTACACAATTCGGCGCTATATTCGCGCCGGAAAATTGCGTGCCGTGAAGTTGGAGGGATCCTATCGCGTCGGTCGCGACGATCTCGCCGAATTCCTGCGCGCGCGTCGCATCGGCGACGCACCCCCGTCCGACGGCGCCCGCGGCGCCATCCACACTTCGTTGTGAAGGAGACCGTCACCATGCGCAAAATTGCCGTAGCAGGGTCGCTATCCCTGATCGTCGCACTCGTGATCGCGCTGGGCGGGCCGACCCGCGTGGAAGCGACGGGCTCGGGCCACGTCGTTCAGCCGGGCGAGACGTTGTACTCCATCGCCTACCACTACGGGATGACGGTCCAGGAATTGGCAAAGGCCAACGGGATCTACAACCCGGACTACCTCCAGGCGGGCCAGCGGTTGTCGATTCCCACCGCATACCACAAGCCGGCACCTGCGCCCGTGCAAGCGCAGCACGCCGGCGGTGGCAGCCACATGGTCGCTCCCGGCGAAACGCTCTTCGGCATCGCCTGGCGCTACGGCACGACCGTATCGGCGCTGCTGGCTACCAACGGCATCAGCAACCCCGACTACATCTATGTAGGCCAGACCTTGCGCATGCCCGGCGGCGGGCACGTCGTCGGCAAGCCGCCGACCAAGACCTGCGGTCGCTACTTGACGGTCGGCTACGGTGACACGCTGAGCGCTATCGCATGGAACAACGGCACGACCGTATATGCCCTCGCGTCCGCGAACGGGCTCGGCTATCCGTACATGATCTACACGGGACAGTCGCTGCATATTCCCTGCGGCACGGGTAGCCCTGTCGTCCACCACCCGAAGCCGGCCCCCGTCAAGGATCGCGGCCCGAAGCACGTCAAGCCGACGCCGCGCCCGGCAACGACGACACGCCCGGCTGCCTGCGCACGCGCCGTGCAGATCGTGACACCGCACGACCGCGCGAAGGTTTCCGGCACGTTGCACATCGTCGGCACCGCTTCGGTGGACGACTTCCAGTTCTACAAGCTGGAGTACGGCCCGGGCCACGCACCGCTCGATAGCCAGTGGATCAGCATCGGCGAGACCGTGCACCGCAAGGTCGTCGATTCCACGCTCGGCGTGTGGTACGTCGGCAACATGCCCGCCGGCGATTACACGCTGCGCCTGACCGCCGTGTTCAACACGGGCCAGACCGAGCGCCCCTGCGACGTACGCCTTCAGATCAACAAGTAGGAGATGATCACCGTGGTGTCGCGCTTCCGCTCCATGCAAACCGTTTCGCCGAGCGTGAACCGGCATCCGTCAATCCTTCAAGCTTCGGGTGCGGCCCCGACCGCTGGCTGTGCGCATAACGCGCAGTCAGCGGGTCGGGGCTTCCCCATTTCGCCGCTTCGTGTGCTCCAAGCCCTGCTCGCCGCGCTTATGGTTGCGCTCATCGGCGCGGTGAACCCATCGCCGGCGGCGGCCCACCCGCTTGCGCGTTCCCCGCTTCAGCTCGGTGGAACCACAGGCACCGACTACGGTATCCATATCGTGCGCGAGGGCGACACCTTATACGGTCTCGCGGTGCGCTATGGCATGAGCGTGCCGGACCTTGCTACGCTCAACGGGATCCGGATTACCGGGTACCTGTTGCCCGGAGCCGGCCTGCGCGTGCCCCTCGATCGCGCGATCAATGCTCGTGCCGACGAACCGGCGGCTCCGGCGCGCGCGTCGTCCGCCGTCGGTACGGAATCGTCCGCGGCCGGCGATTCCGTGGCACCGGAACGCGAACCAAGCCTGACCGCGACCCAAGCCGACGCTGCGACCCATCTCGTGCAACCGGGCGATACCCTGTTTTCGATCGCCGCGCGCCACGGACTGGATATCGAGGGCCTGAAGACGCAGAACGGGCTGCCGCTCGACGGCTCGATTCGCGCCGGCGAAACGCTCGTGCTGCGTGACGGGCCGGCACGCGACCGTGCCGCAACGCCCGATACGGCTCCACCAGCTCCGGTCTCGGGCCAGCCGCCGGCCGCCCCCGTAGCTGCACCGAATGTGAAGACCACAACCCACATCGTCCAACCGGGCGAAGCGCTCACATCCATCGCGGCGCGCTACGGCTCCACCGCGCTCTCGCTGCAACGCATGAACGGTCTTTCCGGCGATCTCATCACCGCGGGCCAACGCTTGATCGTGCCGCGTCAGGGAACGGGCTATTCGCCAGGCTTCGGCGACAAGCGCGTCGAGGTCGACATCGGCGACCAGCGCATGTACGTGTGGGAAGGCAACCATCTCGTCTACAACTGGACGATCTCCACCGGGCTCGCCACCCACCCCACGCGGCGCGGTTCTTTCGCCGTTCAGAGCAAGATCCCCAACGCCTGGTCGAGCGCCTGGCAGCTCTGGATGCCCAATTGGCTCGGCATCTATTGGGCAGGCGGCTCCGAGAACGGTATCCACGCGTTGCCGATTATCAATGGCACCCGCTTGTGGGGCGGATATCTGGGCTCCCCGATCAGCTACGGATGCGTGGTCGTCGACACCTTCGAG
This sequence comes from Anaerolineae bacterium, assembly GCA_029262755.1. Taxonomy (GTDB): domain Bacteria; phylum Chloroflexota; class Anaerolineae; order Epilineales; family Epilineaceae; genus JAJCYU01. The sequence goes on along the minus strand of JAJCYU010000228.1, from coordinate 3,195 downwards.
TCCCAGCTGCTCTACGAATGGGCGGAGATCGGCACGCCGGTCGACATCCACGACTGATCCGGTCGCGAAGCAGCGTTGATCTAATGCCCAACGTCATGAAACTGCGGGGCACCCTCTGCGTGTCGGTGGGGTTTGCATATACTGATCGACCCATCGAATCGTGCCCAGGAGCTTTCATGTCCCGCTCGTACCTTCCTGCCCCATTCCGCACACCTGGTGCGACCGCTTCCTGGATCGCGTCGTCGTTCGCGCTGCTCGCGCTGGTCCTCTTCTCTCTTCCTGCGCGGGCCGCGACCATCACGGTCTGTGCTTCGGGCTGCGACCACGCGACCCTCGACGCGGCCGTGGCCGCGGCCGCGGCGGGCGATGTCCTCGCGATCGGTGCGGGCGAGTACGTCGGCGGGGTCACGATCGCCAAGGATCTGACGCTGCGCGGCGAGTCGGCGGAGCGTGTGACGATTGCCGGCGGTGGTCGGATCGGCCCCGTCTTGTTCGTGCACAACGCTGCAGCCGGACCGTTGGACCGCAACTTCAAGGTCCAGATCGAAGGCCTCACCTTGACGGGCGGGAGCGGCTATAGGATCGATGTGGACCGCTATGGCGCCGGGATGTACATCAAGGGCGCCGATGTCACGCTCGACAACGTGACGGTCAACGCCAACGTCTCGCAATTCGACGGCGGCGGCATCTACAACGATGCCGGCAAGCTGACCGTGCGCAACAGCCGCATCACCAACAATCGCGCAAGCAATAGCGGCGGCGGCATCTACAACGACGCGGACGGCACGCTCAACCTCATCGACTCGCTCGTCGCGGGCAACGTGGCGATGAACCCGCCGGACCTTCCGGAAGAAGATCAGACCTTCGCAACCGGCGGTGGCATCGTGACGCGTGACACGGCAACGATCGAAGGCTCAACCATCGAGAACAACCGCACCGGAACGTGGGGCGGTGGTATCTATTGCTTCGGCATGGGCCGGCTGACCGTGCGCGATACGTCGGTGATCAGCAACACCTCCCACGGCGAGGGCGGCGGCTTGTATAACTCGGCGCGCGTCACCCTCGAGGGCCTCGTGTTTGAACGCAACCTCGCCGACAAGAACGGCGGCGGCGTGTTCAACATGGGCAACCTGACCGTGGACACGCTCGCCGCCTCCGGCAACCGCGCCCTGAACGGCGGTGGCATTGCCGTCCAGAAGGGGTTTGCGCCCGCGCAGGTGGGCGAGATGGTCATGACGCGCGCGACGCTCAGCGACAACACGGCCGTGGAGGCCGGTGGCGGGATCTTTGCCGAGAACGAGGCGGACGTCGAGATCACGCTGTGCACCATCAGCGGCAATACGGCCCAAGACGGCGGAGGGGCGCGCGCAGACGCCGCGGACAAGCTCGAGCTCACCGAGTGCACGGTAGCGGCGAACCGCGCGACGGGCTTCGACGAGGAGTCCGGAGCCGGCCTGAGCGCCAACGAAGGCAACATCCTGCGCCTGGCCGGAACAATCGTGGCCAACGACGCGGGCCGCGATTGCTACGGCTCCATCCGTTCGGACGGTCACAACCTGGACGAGGACGCCACATGCGCCTTCGAACGCAACAGCGATGTGAGCGCGGGCAACGCCGGTCTGCGTGATCTGGACGACAACGGCGGACCGCTGCGCACGCACGCGCTGATCTCTTCGAGCGATGCCATCGACGCCGGGCACCCGAACCGTTGCCAGCCCACCGACCAACGGGGCGCGGTGCGGCCGCAGGACGGCGACGAGGATGGCAGCGCGGTATGCGACATCGGAGCCGTCGAGCGCGAAGGTCCGGGCACGATTCCGGGGACGCCCACTCCGGATGGTGTGCCGACGACCCCAACCCCGGACGGCGCGCCTACCACGCCGACGCCAACGGCAACCGAAGGGACGCCGAATGGTCCGGAGATTTTCCTGCCACGCGTCCTGCGCGAAGGCTAGCGCGGAAGTCGCGCGACGGGATGCTGCGGGGACCATTTCGGCGCCCTGCGAGCAATGACCAACCCGAAACTTGGTTGCCGAAACGCTGCTCGCCCGTCGATCCGTGGTCGCCGGCGATTCGGCGCGCGCGGCGGTCGAACAACACGCCGCCGCTTACTGGATCGCATGGGTGCATCCGCGCGCCCAGCAGCGGTGCTGGGACGAACGTCGCGCGCCCGTGCGACGTTAGTGCGACGCCGCGCCCGTAGGCTGTCGTCCCATACCACTTCGGCAAGGAGATTCCCATGTCCAGGACTCGACACTCCGTTGCAAACGCTCGTGATACGCAGCCGGCATCCGGCCCGCGCCGCCTCGTGCGCGGTCGCCACCTCCTCCTTTTGATCGCGCTTGTCGTGGCTTGCGGCGCCGGCTGGCTTACCGCGCTGGCCGGCCCGGTGCCGGCGGCGCACGCCGAGGAGGGCGAGGAAGTCGAGGACCCCGTGTGGCTCGACGAATGCGAGCGCTATGCGTTTGCGCAGGTCGTGGGTCGCTGCCCGCAAGGCGGCACGCCGCAACGGGAAGATCCATGGGCGCCGACGATCGTCATGGAGCCGCCGCCGGCGGACATGGACTGCAGCCACGTCAAGCTCTATCTCGACCAGATCTTCTTGGCCGACTGCGACGGTGACGGTGAGCCGGGCGGCAAGATCCAGCCAATGATGTCTGTCGGCCTCGGCGGCACTGGCTCGTTCGCGTCGGGCGCCATGGTGCCCGACTACGGTGACGAGGAAAACGGCGACATCCTGCCGATCTCCGAATGTTGGCCGCTCGCGGACCTTCCCGAGGGTATCAGCTACGACCTGGACGACCCCTTCTACGGTGCGGTGCGCATCCAGACGGCCCGCTTGCGCCTGTACTGCTGCCCGGATTGCTGAGCGAGCGGCGTTGCGACGCGACCTCCGGAACGTAGACGGATTTGCGTTTGATCGAGTAGTTGCCGAACGAAGTCTCAGCCGAGAGCCGTTCCGACGTCCGGCGCGATTCCGCAGGATGCGACGCGACCGAGCCATTGGTGCCTGCTGGTCCACGGTCGTACAAGACTCTCCGTTTTTCAACCACATCGATCGTGCCTCACGCGGCACGATCGATGTGGTTGCACTCCGTTATCACCTTGTCTCATCCGACCCTTGGAGCTGCGCTTCGGCAGCCTTTGTTCGGTCCTCAATCTCCTGGGCGCGCCTGTTAGGTCACCCGAAGTCCG
>JAJCYU010000227.1 GCA_029262755.1 Anaerolineae bacterium | reverse complement strand
GCCATAACCGTGATCGGCCTGCTCATGCTCTGGCGACCGTGGCAGGGCATGGCCGGCGATCTTGCCGCCTTTGGTGCACGGCTCATTCCCGCTACGGCCACTGCGGTGCCACCCACAGCGGTGCCTGCGACGCCGCTTCCGCCGAGTCCCACAACCGTCCCTTCGCCGACGACCGTTCCGAGCCCGGCCCCGGTGGGCGTGCCCGACGTGGTGGGCGAATCATTGGCCAACGCGCGTCAAGCGTTGGGCACCGTCGGTCTGAGCGTCGAGGAAATCCGCCAGTACGCGACCGATGTAGCCCCCGGCTACATCAAGAGCCAGGAGCCTGCCGCCGGTTCGGAACTTGAGCCTGGCGGCACGGTCCAGCTCGCCGTTAGCCTCGGGCCCGCACCGCCGACGCGGGTAATCCCCACCGCCGTGCCCCCTTCGCCCACCGTGGCCGTCAGCCCGACCGCAACGCCGCCCCCGCCTCCCCCGCCTGACAACGGCGGGGACGATGGTGGCGATCGCGGCGGAGACGATGGCAAGCGCGACGATCCCAAGCCCACGGACGCACCGCCTCCCCCTCCGCCCACCGCGGAGCCGAAGCCGGAGCCGACCGACAAGCCACCGCCACCGACCGAGAAGCCGCCGCCGCCGAGCGACCCCTTCGCTCGTTCGGCGCCACGCCATGCATCCCATGTGCTACGCGTGCCGCCTTCCGCCGGCAGGGTGCGTTTCGGCGCCAATCGGCGCGTTCGGCTCCAACAACCCACGGCGACGATCGTCGCCTCGCCTACCGTCACGATGACGGCAACAGCGACGATCACGCCGACGGCGACGAGCACACCGACCAACACACCGACCCCGACGAACACCCCCACGAACACACCGACGCCTACCAATACCCCGACGCCGACCAACACGCCGACGCCGACCCCGACCCCCACGATGCCGGCGTACATGCCGTCCTTGCTGCGGGATGCGTGGACGCTCTGCTCGCCGCGTTGGTTCGTCGACGACGTAACGGAGCCGAACGATCAGCGCGGCAGCCTGCAGTCCGCGCTGGCGCTCAACAACCGGACCCTCTGTGCGCAGAGACGCTACAAGGGAAGGCTTTGGAGCGAAGAGGGACGAACGGACCTCGTGGATGTCTTCGTCCTGAATGTCCGCCGTGCCGCCGGCATACGTGTGGTGCTCGATGTTCCGGACGATCGCACGGTGGACTACGACCTATACGTCCACCCTCCCGGCCGTGACGCCAGCGAAAAAGTGCCGGGCTGGTTTGCAGCGGCAACCGGCGGCACCGACGAGATCGTCGTGCTGCGCGAACTCGCGATCGGCAACTACTGGGTTCATGTCTGGGGTCTCGGCGCGCAGTACGAGAAGATGTATCGCGTGTGCTGGGAGTACCTCGACCAACCCTCGGTTTGTCTTGACGACGAAGAGCCGCCACTGGTCCTCGCCGGATTCCAACCCGGTCGACGTGACGGCCGGCGCGCCGTCCCGCGGTAGGTGAGCACGCTGCCGTTGCCTCCCGCCGCCGCAGCAGCTGCGCCGCCGGGACGACGAACGATGCCCGACGATGCGGACTCGCGCCGTCCAGCCGCCGGCGCTCGGGTTTCCATGGGCTGTGCGAGCGTTTGGCTCTTGGGGGGCGGCCTCGGTCTGCTCTCGATCTCGCTGCTACCCGCCCTCGGCGGCACGGCTGATCCCGGCGCCCTCGCTCTTGGCGGCGGCTTTGGCATCCTCGCGATGGTGTTTGGGCACACGTTGTTCGCACGCGCAATACGAGGTCGAAGTCCCGTACATCCACGTCTGGGCATGCGCGGGGCGCGTTGGCCGCTGCTCCTGCTGCCGGTGGTGATCGTGGCCGGAAGTGCCATTCAGCTCGCCGGCGGCGCCACTTTGGCCTGGCTACCCGTCGCGCACGTGCTCGCGGCGCTGCTGCCCGCGTTGGCCGTGATCGCCGTCGTGGCGCGCCACGGAGGCGGCGTGCGGCGTGCCACGGCCTTCACGGCGCTCACGTGGGGCGGACTGGCGGCCCCCGTGATCGCGATGGTCGCGGAGATCGGCTTCGCGTTGCTGCTCGGGCTCGCCGTGCTTGCGGCCCTCCACGCCGGAGGTCCGGCGACCATAGACCCGGCGGCCGAGGCCGTGAAACGCCTGTTCAGCGCCGCCGAGAGCGATCCCGACGAGATGCTCGCTGCGCTGAAGACCCTGCTTGGGATGCCACCCATCGTGCTGGCGATCTACGGGTTGATGGCTCTGCTCGGCCCTGCGATCGAGGAGTTGGCAAAGCTGGCCGGTGCCGTGCTCTCCGCACCCCGCACGCGGCGCGGCGCGCTGGTGCGAGGCGTCGCGATCGGTGCAGGATTCGGGGTCACGGAAGCCGTGTTCCAAGGCGCGTCGCCTGTCAGCCTGACGCCCGGCGCCGTCGACACGATGGCGCCCGCACTGGCGTGGCCCACCATCATGCTCGCGCGTGCCGTGACGACCGTCATGCACGCCACGTTCAGCGGGGTTGCCGCGCTGGGCTGGTACGCGATGAGCCGGGAGATGCGCTGGGGTCGTGGCGTGCTGGCGATCGGGGCGGCCCTGATCGGCCATGGGCTGTGGAACGGCCTCATCCTGACCGCGGCCCTCGGCGCCTTCCAATTGATGGGACCCGACGGCCAGCCGATCGCGGATCCGTCGCCATGGGCCGCAGCACTGCCCGTCGTAGCCGGCTCGGCCCTGATCGCCTTGGCATGGACCCTGAGTCTCGGTTTGATGACGATGGCGCGGCGGCACGGCGGCCGTGAGTCCGGCTAGACCTCGCTTCGGCACGGACACCTTAGCACGAGCGCATCCGGCAACATGAGCGCGTCCGGCGACACAAGTACGTCCGTCGTCGAGTGCGTTCGCGTGCATACGCAGCGGCACCGCGCTCCCGGTTTGCCGCCCTCAGGCGCGCGCTAGAGCGACTACGGGTGTGCGGCTGCCCCCGCGATGGCCGCTTGCTGGGCCGACGATTCAGCCGCGTCGAGTGCGGCGGATGGCCGGTAGCCAAGCAAACGCAGACCGTTGAGCACCACGAGCACCGTGCTGCCTTCATGCCCCAGCACGCCGAGCGGCAAGGGCACCCCGCGCACGACGGTGGTCACGGCAAGCACCGCGATCACGGCGAGCGAAAAGGCGACGTTCTGAGCGACGATGCGTCGCGCGGCGCGACCCAGCCCGAACACGTAGGCCAAACGCGCGATGCGATCTCCCATGAGGACCACATCCGCCGTCTCCAGAGCAACGTCGCTTCCGCCACCACCCATCGCCACGCCGAGGCTTGCCGCGGCGAGCGCCGGTGCATCGTACACCCCGTCGCCGACGAAGGCGACCGGGCCCTCCAGGCTCATCGACTCCACGAGCCGCACCTTGTCGGCCGGCATCAATGCGGCATGGACTTCGTCCTCGGCCAGCCCCACTTCTGCGGCCACCGTCGCCGCAACCTGCGCGTTGTCGCCGGTCATCATGACGATTTTCCGCACGCCCATGGCGCGTAGCGCGGCGATCGTAGCGGCCGCGCTCGGACGCGCTTCGTCCGATACGCCCAGCACGCCGATCGGCCGACCGTCGACCGCCACGACCATTGTCGTGCGCCCCCTTGCCTCGAGCGCTGTGACGGCGTCGCGCGCCGGCGCATCGAGCTCGCCGCGTTCTTCGAAGAGCTTGGCGCGCCCGATCGTTACCTCGACGCCGGCGGTGCGCGCTCGAATCCCGAGCCCCGGCAACGCACGCACGGCCGTTGCCTCTTCGAGCGCCAACCCTCGTGCCCGCGCGCCCTGCACGACCGCACGTGCGATCAGGTGCTCGCTGCGCGCCTCGACGGCCGCGGCCAACGCGAGCAGGTCGTCTTCGCCCCGATCGTCGAGCGGCAGGACGTCGGTAAGGCGCGGCTGCCCACGCGTCAAGGTGCCGGTCTTGTCGATTGCAATCGCGTTCACGGCCGCTGCGGCCTCGAGGTGCGCACCACCCTTGAACAGCACCCCGTTGCGCGCCGCAGCGGCAATCGCGGATAGATACGAGGCCGGCGTGCTGATGACCAAGGCACACGGGCTGGCGACCACAAGCAAGGTCATCGCCCGATAGAACGCGTCGCGAAATGGCCAGCCCAGAATGAGGGTCGGAACGCTCATCATCAGCAGCGACGCCGCGATGACCGCCCAGGCGTAGCGGTTGCCGTAGCGGTCGATCAGGCGCTGCGTCGGAGCGCGCGCCGCCTGCGCCTCGCGCACCATGGCGATGATCCGGGCGACGGTCGATTCACCCGCGGCGCGCGAGACACGGAGGTCAAGCGCTCCGGGACCATTCAAGGTCGCAGCGAACACGGTGTCGCCCATTTCCTTGAGCACCGGCACGGACTCCCCGGTGATCGCCGCCTGCTCGACATCACTCGTACCCGACACCACGTGACCATCCACCGGGATTCGCTCGCCGGGAAGGACGACGACGATATCGCCCGGAAGCAGTGCCTCGACGGGAACGATCTCGAGCGCGTCGCCCTCGGCGGCGTCCGGATCCCGCCGACGAGCGACGTCCGGGCGCAAGTCCATCAACGCATGAATCGCGGTTTCCGTACGGCCGAGCGCATAGGACTGCAGTGCCTCCGAGAGCGAGAAGAGAAACAGCAATACGCCGCCCTCCAACCAGGCCCCGATCGAAGCCGCGCCTGCGGCAGCCACGAGCATCAGGACATCGACGTTCAGCTCACGCTCGCGCAGCGCAGCCCAGCCGTTCACGGCACCAGAGTAGCCACCGCTAAGGTATGCCACGACGTAGAGCACGAGCGCAGCCATCGGCGCGCCGCCGCCGCGCTCGATCCATCGGGCAGCGACGAGCGTGATCAGTGCGATCAACGTCAGCAGCGCGAGCAAACGCGCTTCGTTCGAGGATGCGTCGGCTTCGCCAGGCGCGGTCGGTGGCGGGGTCTGCTGGCTCATGATGGCTTCCGTTTTCAACCAGGGTGCAACCGGATATCAAGCACATTGCGGCAAGAGTAGCGTCCGGCCTCGGGTCGCCCAACAGCTGCCATCGGCCCCGCGATTGGAAGACCTGCGCATGCTATACTCCGCGGCACCCTAGGCCCCCCAAGGAATGCGCCATGCACGCAGCGATCGAGCACGCCCACCGCGACCGTGACGCGGCAGTGGAGCGCCTCCTCGCGTTGTTGGCCATCCCGAGTGTGAGCACCCAAAGCGAACATGCCGACGACATTCGCAGCGCGGCGTCGTTGCTCGCGGAACGAATGCGAACGGCCGGTCTCACGGGCGTCCGGGTGGACGAGACGGAGGGACATCCGGTCGTGTACGGCGAACGCATGGTGGACGACGGTCGGCCCACCGTATTGATCTACGGCCACTACGACGTCCAACCACCGGACCCGTTGGCCCTGTGGACCACACCGCCCTTCGAACCGCGCGTCGTGGACGATGTCGTGTTCGCGCGCGGCGCGGCCGACGATAAAGGGCAGCTTTCGGCGCATCTGGAGGCGATCGCCGCCTGGCATGCGGTGGGCGGCACGCCGACCAACGTCAAAGTGTTTCTTGAAGGCGAAGAAGAGATCGGAAGCCCGAACCTCGGCGCATGGCTACGCACCCACGCTTCCGAGCTGCAGGCGGACGTTGCGGTGATCAGTGATTCGGCCATGATCGCGCGTGGCACACCGAGCATCGTGTACGGTCTGCGCGGTCTGGCCTATATGGAGGTCATCGCGAGAGGTCCGAACCAGGATCTGCATTCCGGGCTGTACGGTGGAGCGGTACTGAACCCCGCGGGTGCGCTGGCCCGTATCATCGCCGGGCTGCAAGGCGAGGACGGTCGGGTCACGATTCCCGGTTTCTACGACCGGGTGCGCCCCCTCGACGACGATGAGCGGGCGGAGCTCGCCGCCGTGCCCTTCGACACGACGTCGTTCTCGAAGGCGGCCGGACGTGCCGCTGGATGGGGCGAGGCCGGGTTCTCGCTCAAGGAGCGCATCGGTGCTCGCCCTTCGCTGGACGTCAACGGACTCGTGTCGGGCTGGACGGGCGAGGGCGCCAAGACGGTCTTGCCGAGCAGCGCAACGGCCAAGATCAGCATGCGGCTCGTGCCGGACCAAGACCCCGGCGAGATCGCCCGCCTGTTCGAACAGCACGTGCGGGCCCTCGCGCCCGAGGGTCTCACCATCGAGGTGCGCTCCATGACGGGCGCATGGCCTGCCGTCTGTCCGCGCGACATTCCGGCGATGCGCGCCGCGGAGTCCGCGTATGAGGTCGGCTTCGGGCGCGCGCCAGTGTTCACCCGCGAGGGCGGTTCGATCCCCGTGGTTGCGGATATGGCGGAGATCCTCGGTTTGCCGACGGTGTTGATGGGTTTCGGCCTCCCCGACGACAACCTGCATGCTCCCAACGAAAAGTTCGAGCTCGGTCAGTTTTTCGGGGGAATCGACACCTGCATCGCCTTCCATGCGGCCCTCGCCGAGGCGCACGGCACATCGTGAGCGCCATACTCGAGCTATTGCACGCCCGCCTCGCCACGACCGCGCTCTTCTATACCTTCGCGATGGGCGTTTGGGCGCTCTGGCTGACGGTCCGCGGCCGCGGTCTGGACGGCGGCTACCTCGGCGCGTTGGTCATCGGGGAGATCGTGCTCGTCTTGCAGGCGCTGCTCGGAATTGTCCAACTGTGGGGCGCACCCGGAGGCGCGGGAGCCTGGTGGCTGCACGGCCTGTACGGCGTGCTGACCGCGCTCATGTGGCCCTTCGTCTACACCTTCTCGCGCGGCAGGGAGGGAGCGCCGCGCCAGGAGGCCATCATGTTCTTCGCGACCTCGTTCTTCCTGTTTCTACTCCTTGCGCGCGCCGTGGAAACGGCGACCCCCGGCGGCGTGTAGTGTTCAACGTCAACGGCCCCGAGATTCTCGTCTTGGCGCTGCTCTTCGTGATCCTGTTCGGTCCGGAACGCCTCCCGGGTGTCGTCATGCAGATCGCACGGTGGGTCGGGCGCTTCCGTGCGTTGACCGATCAAGCGACGGCCGAGATTCGCAAGGAACTTGAGATCGCCGCCCACGAGGCAGAGGCGGCCCGCAAGGAGTTCGAGCAGCTGACGCTCGAGGCCAAAGCAGCGGTTACCATGGTGGAAGGAGAAACGCGGCGGGCGATGGACGCCGCGGATCCCGCGCGGTCCCTCGCATCGCCGAAGGCGGCGAACGACCGGCCGCAAACCCTGCCCGACGATGACAATCGGATCGGCGGACCTGCGCCTGAGGCCGAGTCGGACCGGAAGGCGGCCGAAGACACCGTGCAACGTTCGGACACGGCCGCAGAAGACGGGGCTCAGGCCCCCTACGACGCGTTGTCTGAGCTGGCGAACATGGAATCTGAGGAGGAGAGCGCGTCGTGAGCACGGACATCGAGGAGAATTCGCCGGCAAGCTCGCTGTTGACGATGCCTTTGATGGAGCACTTGCGTGAGTTGCGCAAACGCTTGATGTGGAGCGTCGGCACCCTGCTGCTTGGTATGATCGCCGGCTGGTTCGTCGCCGAGCCGATCATCACCTCGCTGACCGAAATGTGCACCGTCTGCGAAGACGGTTTGATCGCGGTACGCGTCCTAGAGACCTTGGTCACCAAGCTGCGGGTGGCGTTTATCGTGGGCCTCGCGCTGGCGATGCCGATGGTGCTCTTCCAGGCGGTCGCCTTCGTGCTGCCCGCGCTGCACGGCTATGAGCGCCGTTACCTCTGGCTCTTCCTGCCCGGCGCCAGCCTGTTGTTCATCCTCGGCATGGCCTTCGGGTTCACGATCGTCGTCCCGCGGACCGTCAATTTCCTTGTAGGGTTCTTGGGCGATACCGAGAACTTGACGGTGCAGCCGCGGATCGACGACTACGTCTCGTTTTTGACCAACTTGGTTCTGGTCATCGGCCTGGCATTCCAGACTCCGCTCGTGGTTGTCCTGCTGACGAAGCTCCGCATCGTCACGCCAATGACGCTCTCGCAATACCGGCGACACGCGGTGCTCGTGATCGCGGTGACGGCCGCCATCCTCACGCCGACGCCCGATCCGTTCACGATGTTCATGGTGATGGGCCCTATGTACGTGCTCTATGAGCTGGGTATCCTGCTCGCACGTCTGCTGTGAGCCCCGTCGGCCGCACGTCGCCCCGCCGGGGCCGGGCCGCCGCCACGAAGGGCTCGTCAAGCCATGAGCGCTACGTCCACACATCGCTGCTCGTGCTCATCCTTTTGGCGCAGGTGCACCTAGGCGCGACCTATGCGCGCGAGACACCAGCGTGGCAGTCGCCGGACGAACCGGCGCATGCTACGTACGTCGCCCGGTTGGCCGATCCGCCTCATCGGTTCCCGATCCTCGAGGCCGGCGACCACGATGCCGGGTCCGTAGCGTTGGTCATGGCTCGACGCTGGCCCGAGGGCCGATCCGTGGCGGGATTTGCATACGAGGACCACCAGCCACCGCTGTACTACCTTCTGCTCGCCTTGTCGTACCCCCAAGGAATGTCTCCGACCCGCGCACTGCCGGCGCTGCGGCTGACCGGAGTGCTCCTTGCGCTGCTAACAACCTGCTTCACGTGGGTCTATGTGCGTACGGGTTGGCCCGGGCGTCCCCGGGTGGCCCTGGCCGCGGCCGGCATCGTGGCCTTCACCCCGATGCACGTCGCGATCACCGCGTCGGCCAACAACGACGCGCTCGCGATCCCGGTCTGTGCCGCAGCGCTCGCCGTGGCCACCCGAGAGGCCACCTCCCGTACGAATTCCCCCGGCATGCGGGCTTCGGCGGGTCTCCTCGTCGGCCTGGCGTTTCTGACCAAGCTCGGCGCCTACGCCGCCGCCCTGCCTGTGGCCCTGGCCGCGTTCCTCCAGGCACGCAGCCGCGGAGCGCGCCGGCGCAGCGCCACACGTTCCGCGCTCGAGCCGCTTGCCCTCGGCGCGTTGGTCGCCGCTCCGTGGTGGTTGCGCAACGTGTCTCTCTACGGTTGGCGTGATCCTCTAGCGCAACGCGTCCACGCCGACTTGGTGAATGACCAGTTGACGACGGCGGCCTTCGTCGAAGAGTTCGGCCTCGTGCAGCTGCTCGAACGCGGCGTCGTCTTCACCTTCGACAGTTTCTGGGGCGTGTTCGGATGGTTGTCCGTGTTTCTGCCGGCTTGGATCTACGTCGGGCTCGCAGGCGCATGCGTCGCATCTGGCCTTGGCTTCGCGGTCGTGAGGAACGGCGCTCCTCGGACTCGAAGGAGCGGGACGGCTGCGCTCTGCGGAGCAGTCCTCGCGGCCGGCGTGCTCGCGGGATTCGTGTGGTACAACCTCGGTTTCGTGCAGCACCAAGGCCGGTATCTACTTCCCGCGTTGCCGGTGGTCGCCACGTTCCTAGCCCTCGGCAGCAATCGGGTCGCTCTGGTGCTTGGAAGGTGGTCCGTGAAACGACAGATAGGCGTACCGGCGGGGCGTCGTGCTCTTCCCGACTGGAGCTGGGGTGTCACCGCGCTCTGGCCGATCGGTCTCTACGTGCTGGCTTGGTGGTCGTTGACCCGCTATGTCATGCCGGGGCTGGCACCGGTTTCCTAGGCGTCACAAACCGCGATTCGCCGGGGCTTTGGCAGGTGTTGGCGCGCGTTCGACGTTGTCCGCACACCCCCTGCTGTGGTACACTCGCTCGGTGCGAGGCGGCCCGATTCATCCTTCATATGTACCCATCCGTCCTCGATTATTCCGACCGTTGCAGCGATGGTCGTGTCCGCTAGGCTGACCGCCGGTACGTCCTTTTCCCCGATTCGGGGCGACAGGGCAGGATGCGCACCCAAACGCCCGTTCGCGAGCGCCTGCGCGGCGCTCGCTTCGTCTGTGGCGGTACGGTCGGCTCGCACGGGGAGGCGGCCATGAGCCGACGTTGGAACTTATTCATCCGTGTTGCCGGCGGCATTGCGCTGTCGGTCGTGGGCTATCAGGCGGGCGTGACGTTGGCGCCGGCACCGCCCGGCGAGGGATTCGACCTCGGCCAGGCGGTCGTCGTCGTGTCGCTGCTGATCGCGATTTCTTTGTCGTTGTTCGGCTTCGCGCTTGGCTACTTGATCACGCCGGTCCTGCTGCGCCCGGTCGATGTAGCATTTCGCGAGTTGCGCGACATTCCACCTGTTCAGCTCACAGGGGCGGTGATCGGGCTTGCGCTGGGCCTGTTGCTCTCCACCTTGGCTGCATTGCCCTTATCGCATCTGCCGAGTCCCTTCGGCTCCTTTCTGCCGTTCCTGGCAGCGATCGCGTTCGGATATCTCGGTACGGCCACGGTCGGAAGCAATCCGGGCGCCTATCTGGGCGTAGTGAGTTCCGTAGTGAGCGGTCGTGCCGATACCAGCCAGGGAGCGGTGTTGCTAGACACCAGCGTCATCATCGACGGCCGCGTGGCGGACGTAGCGGAAACCGGATTCTTGGGTACACGCCTGCTTGTTCCCCGTTTCGTGCTGGGAGAGTTGCAAGCCATCGCGGACTCTCCCGAGGCGCTTCGTCGCAATCGAGGCCGGCGTGGCTTGGAGATCCTCAATCGCCTTCAGCACAGCGATAACGTCGGGGTCGAGATCCTTGATCAGGATGTCGCCGGCGCGCCGGACGT
>JAJCYU010000226.1 GCA_029262755.1 Anaerolineae bacterium | reverse complement strand
CTCTTCACCGGGCCCCACGTACATCTCGCCGCGTTGTTGCACCGTATCGAGCGCATAGCCCGTGGTCGTGCCCGTCTCGTGCGCCACGAGCGAACCGCGGTCGCGAACCTCGATCTCGCCGGAATGGGGCACGTAGGCGTGGAACAAGGAATGCAAGATGCCCGTGCCGGCCGTGGCCGAAAGGAAGCGTGTTCGAAATCCGAGGAGCCCGCGTGTCGGTACGTGCCAACGCATTGTCGTCACGCCGTCGCCCGGCGCCTGCATATCGAGCATGAGACCGCGTCGTCGTCCAAGCAGCTCGACGACAGCCCCTACATAGGCATCCGCGACCTCGATCCACACTTCTTCCACGGGCTCGTGACGCTCGCCCTCTACCTCGTGATAGATGACCCGGGGGCGGCCCACCGCGAACTCGTAGCCTTCGCGTCGCAGTTCCTCGATCAGGACGGCCAGGTGTAGCTCTCCGCGACCGCTGACCAGCAGCGTATCGGCCGAGTCGGTGGCATCGACGCGCAATGCGACGTTGCGCTCGAGCTCGCGCTGTAGACGCTCGGAGAGCGCTCGGCTGGTCACATGATCGCCTTCGCGCCCGGCGAAAGGGCTCGTGTTGATCGTGAAGGCCATTCGGACGGTCGGTTCTTCCACCGTGATCGCCGGCAGCGCATCCGGATGCTCCGGATCGACGATGGTTTCGCCAATTGCGGCGTCGGGCAGACCGGTGATGGCCACGATCTCGCCCGCGTGTGCTTCCTCAACAGGCTCGCGCCCAAGATTCTCGAAGATGAACAGCTCGGCCACCTTGCCGTCGCGTACATTGCCTTCCGCGTCGACGATGCCGATTCGTTGACCACGGCGCATCACGCCGCGTCGCAAGCGGCCAAGCGCAATCCGGCCCTTGTAGTCATCGTAGTCGAAGTTGGTCACCTGCAACTGCGTCGGACCGTCCGGCTCCACTTCGGGCGCGGGAAGCGACTCGACCGCGTCGAACAACGGTCCCAAGTCCTCCGCAATGTCGTCGGGCGTGGCACCGGCCTTGCCGGCCAGCGCGTTGGCGTACACGACGCGGAACTCCGCCTGTTTGTCACTTGCACCCAGATCGACAAAGAGGTCGAAGGTCTCGTCCACGACGCGCGCCGCATCCGCACTCGGGCGATCGATCTTGTTGACTACCACAACCGCTTGGTGGCCGAGCGCGAGCGCCTTGCGCAAGACGAATCTCGTCTGCGGCATCGGCCCTTCCACGGCGTCCACCAGCAGCAGCACACCGTCGACCATGTTCAGGACTCGTTCCACCTCGCCGCCGAAGTCGGCGTGGCCGGGCGTGTCCACAATGTTGAACTTACGGTCGCCCCGTCGCACCGCGGTGTTCTTGGCGAGAATGGTGATGCCGCGTTCGCGTTCCAAGTCGTGGGAGTCCATGACGCGCTCGCGCACGACTTGGTTCTCTCGGAACACGTTGCTCTGACGCAGCATGGCATCGACCAGGGTTGTCTTCCCGTGGTCGACATGGGCAATGATCGCGATGTTTCGCAGGTCGTCTCTTCGCATAGCCGGCAATCATAGGTAGCCGCCAGGCGGCTACCAACAATTCAGCGGCGCACATGTCGCGACGAAACGAAGCCTTGGGGGGCGCCCACTCCTACGATGACGGAACAAGGGGTGCCGAAGCGCCGCACAAGGGTGCGGATGAGTCGGGGTAACAACGGAGCTGTAGCTGAGAAACAGCAGGGCGCGGGTGCGGATGCAGCGGCATCCAAGTTGGTCCGGTTGTTATTGGACGCCCCATTAGGCCGTTCCCTCTCCCGCCCCTGCCTCCGCGCCTGTCGCAGCAGTGCGGCGTGCGGCCGACCAACGACTCCGTGTGGCGGCGATTCGCTTGCGCACCGCTGGAAGCCGCAGCACGAGCAGGAGTCCAACGACCCCGCCCCAGACCAGCGGTGCGATGGGATCATCCTTCGCCCCGGCCCAACGGAAATGTACGACCGCCAATAGCCCGGCCATATAGGCGCCGCGGTGCAGGAGTTTCCACCGCTTGCCAAGGCGGCGCTGCCAAGCGCGCGTCGATGTGAGGGTTAAGGCCGTCAGGATCAACAATGCGAGGAAACCGACGACAATGTACGGCTTCTCTGCCAGTCCTTCCGCGAAAACGGCGCGTAGATCCAGGGCGTAGTCCAAGCCGATAAACACGCTCATGTGCGCCAATGCATAGGCGAAGGCCCAAAGGCCGAGCGGCCGACGCGCCGTGTTGGGCCACCGCCATCCGGTCACCGTGGCGATCGGAGTGCATGCGAGGCTGGCGACGAGCAGCGTGAGGGCGCTTAGTCCTGTGACGGTGGTCAGCGTCTCGATGGGGTTGAAGCCGAGGTCGTTGGTGAGGTAGCGCAGCGCCAACCAAGCGAACGGCGCGGCAGCCGCCGTGTACGTGATGATCCGAACGACGAGGATGCGCCGCTTCACGCGAGTCCGCCCGTCGTAAGCCAGGTCGAAGTGGGCTCGGCGGACCGGGAAGGCCTCCGCCAGAGAGCTAAAACCACTTCGTCAGATCCATACCCGCATAAAGCTGTGCGACCTGGTCGCCATAGCCGTTGAAAGGCAATGTATCAATGCGACGAAGCCCGCCCTCGATCCGGCGTTCGGACTTCTGCGACCACCGCGGATGATCGACTTCGGGGTTCACGTTCGCGAAGAAGCCGTACTCGCTGGGCGCCTGATCGTTCCAGAGCGTGCTGGGCATCTCGTCCACCAGATCGATGCGGACGATGGACTTGATACTCTTGAAGCCGTACTTCCAGGGCACGACCAACCGAATGGGCGCGCCGTTCTGCGCCGGCAGATCACGGCCGTATAGTCCGGTCGCGAGGATCGCGAGATCGTGCATCGCCTCGTCGAGACGCAGGCCTTCTGCATACGGCCACGTAAATGCGCGGCTCTTTTGGCCGGGCAGCCGGTCCGGGTCCGACAGCGTCTCGAAGCGAACAAACTTCGCCTCGGCTTTGGGCTGGACGGTCTTCAGTAGCGCGGCGAGCGGGATGCCGCTCCAAGGAACGACCATCGACCACGCCTCGACACAGCGCAACCGGTAGATCCGCTCCTCGACGTCCGCCAGCGCCTTGATGCCGTCCACGTCGAAGGTCTGCGGGTTGTTCACGAGCCCGCCGACCTCGACCGTCCACGGCGTCGCCACGAAGTCCTCCGCGAGCCGCGCGACACCCTCTTTGCTCGTGGTGAACTCGTAGAAGTTGTTGTAGTTGGTTACCGCCTCGAAGCTCGTCAGCGGTTGACCGAGCTCGTCGGTCGCAGCGCTCGCCACCGGCGGCGCTTCCGTCACCGAAAGAACGCTGTCCGGCTCCACGAGGGGAGCGACGTCGGGACTCCGGTCGCCCGACGAGCTACCACCCGTGCTCGGGGCGGCGCACGCCCCGACGAGCAAGGATCCTGCGCCTAGACCCATACCGCGAAGGATCTGGCGCCGGTTTAGGTACACCGATTCTGGTGTGATCTGCGACGATGGGATGGGCTTCATGGGAGGCTCCTCGTGTCGCGCTGAGCAGGGAGCGCAACCTCACCCTTGCCCGCCTATGTCGAAATAGCCGTCGACCGTTCCGGCCGAACAGCCTGTGCTCGTGGTGGTACCCGTCATGCGATCACGCGGCGTCGCTCGTCGCGTCGAGATCGGTCCTACCGTACACTTCGACGCGCTTTGGTTACACGGACATCGAATC
Source organism: Anaerolineae bacterium (assembly GCA_029262755.1). Taxonomy (GTDB): domain Bacteria; phylum Chloroflexota; class Anaerolineae; order Epilineales; family Epilineaceae; genus JAJCYU01. Next base: position 11,150 of record JAJCYU010000226.1, on the reverse strand, counting down.
AAGTCCGGATCATCGCTGCCTTGCTACCACGAACCCTGTCTCCTGCTGGAGCGAGCCCCCATGCCCAACGAAGCCTCAACCGCGCCGCCCTTCGAGCCGCCGAGCATCGATCTTCGCGGGCGCGTCGCGATTGTCACCGGCGCATCCCGCGGCATCGGCCGCGCGACGGCCGAGACCTTGGCGGCAGCCGGGGCGGCGGTTGTGTTGACTGGACGATCGCTCGAGCCGGTGGCCGAGGTCGCGCAATCGATCATCGAGCGCGGCGGCCGGGCGCTGCCCTTCGCGGCCCATGCCGGCGAGCCGGAATCCGCGGACGCGCTTGCGGAAGCAACGTTGGAGGCGTTCGGCGCCATCGACATCTTGGTCAACAACGCGGGCACCTGTCCGCACTACGGTCCCCTGCTCGATGCCTCCGAGGCACTGTGGGACAAGACCATGGACGTCAACCTGCGCGGTCCCTGGCGCACGGCGCGAGCCTGCGTGCCCGCGATGCGCGCCCGGGGCGGCGGTGCGATCGTCAACGTGTCCTCGATCGCGGGCTTGATCCCGCAGAACGGCGTCGGGCTTTATTGCCTTTCCAAGGCCGGGCTCGTGATGATGACCCAAGTGCTGGCAGCGGAGCTCGCGCCGGAAGGCGTGCGCGTTCATGCAGTCGCCCCGGGTTTCGTGCGCACACGGTTCAGCCGCGGCATGTGGGACGATGATGCCGAGCGCACGCGCATGTTGGATGAGATTCCGCAAGGCCGAATCGGCGAGCCGGAAGAGATTGCGCGCGCGATCGCGTTTCTGGTCAGCGATTGGACGCCGTTTGCAACGGGCTCGACCTTCGTCGCGGACGGCGGTCAGCTCGTCGCGGCCGGAATGTGGACGCCGGGGTAGTATCGGGTCGGATCGCAATCGACGCTTCCCTCTCAGACGACGAGTGCGAACCGGCCCGGAGCGTTTCGACCGTCCACCGTTGCATCCAAGCCCAAGGTCATGGCGGTACGTGCTAGACTCGCCCGTCGGCCATGGGGGGCGAAACGCAGCATTCGCACGCCGCGTGACCATGTCGAACGTAACCCCGGCGTGTCATTGGGCATGACGGGGAACTCGCCCGAGGATCCCCAAATCATCAAGGAGAGCGTACTGTGCGCATGTTCAATTCCCTGCGATGGCCTGCGATGTTCGTCGCTTTGGCCGCGATTGGCATGGCGGCTTCATTCGCTGCCGCACCGGCGGCAAGCGCCGATCTGCAGCAAGTAACGTATGAATGTGAGTGGCAGTCCGGCCCGCGTCTGCCTGCCAAGGTGCAGCTGGCCGCCGGTGCCATGGACTACAACGAGAACGTCTTCTACATCTTCGGTGGCCAGAACGAGGCCAACGACGTGCAGAACAGCTTGGTTTCGGTCGACTTCTCGACGGCCGCCCAGCCCAGCCAAGCGACGACCCAACGCTTGACCGCGGGCTCCATCGAGCGTGTCGCAGCGTCCGGCTTCTATCGTCCGTCGCAGGTCGAAGGAGAGAAGGGCAGCGTCTACTTCCTCTTCGGTTCGAAGGACCTCGGCTACCCGGCGGCAGCCGGGGGCAGCGGCAACCGTGAGGGTAACGGCGAAGACGACGTCATCCAGTACAACATCGAAACCGGCCAGTGGCGCAGCGTCAGCGTCGGCGGCGTCGCCCTCCGTGAGCGTCTGCTCGCTGCCGTGGCCTACGACCGCGAGAACGACGTCGCGATCGTAACGGGCGGCATCAAGAAGTGCGCCGTCGAAGATTTCCTACCCGCCAACCTCGGCGGCAACGGTCAGTCGTGTCGCCCGACCCAGTTCCCCACCTTGATCCTGTCCTTCGACGCGTCCGGCGACATCACCGCGGCAGCCGGTCCTGCGGGCGGTCCGTCGAACATCATCGGGCACACGATGGATTACGACCCGACGAACAAGCGCATTCTCGTGCACGGCGGTTCGACCGACGGCGAGAAGGCGACGAGCTCGACGTGGGTGTTGGACACGACCACCCTCGCGACCGCGGCATGGGCGCGTGGCGCCAGCGGCGGCCCGGCCTTGGGCTTGCATGCCTCGGCCTATAACCCCGACCTCAACTGGCTGATGGTCCACGGCGGCGGCGTTTCCAACCTGTTGCTGCCCAACGAGACCGTCAACAACGATACGTACGGTCTGGATATGCCGGCCATGGGCGCCGCCTCGTGGACCGACCTTGATGCGCAAACGACCCCGGCCGACCGTGTGAACCACGTCGGCGGCTTCGTCAGCAACGGCCAGATGTCGGCCTTCGTGGTGGCCAGCGGCCGCCGCAAGAACTCGCGCGACGGATCGGCCACGATCTCCCAGAGCACGGACGTGCTGACGTGCATGGAAGCGGCAGCGCCGCCCACCGCCACGATGGCGCCGCCGACGAACACGCCGGGCGGTCCGGCGACGGCCACGCCGGCGCGTCCGGTTCCGCCGACGCTCATCCCGCCGACTGCCGGCATCACGGTGTGCACCAGCGTCGAGGGCAAGGTTCCCGCCGCGGCGCAGAACGCGGCATCGGGCAACCCGCAGGGTGTGGCCGGCTTCAACACCCCGTGCAACCCCAACATCGCGTCCAACCCGATCACCAACCCGTTGCGCCGAAGCCTCGGCCTGCGCAACCCGAACCTGCCTTTCCACCCCATCTACAACAACCTCGTGCTCAAGTGCGGCTGCCCGTAACCCGGTAGCCGTGTGCGCTCGGCTTCATTGCCGATGCGCTAGGGACGTAAAGACGGAGGCCCGGGCTGCACGCCCGGGCCTCCGTGCGTAGTGCGATGCCGGATGTGCGCAACGATCGCGCCGGCGATGCCGCCCGGTCGGCGACCGACCCTGCGCATCCGAACGCCGAGCACACCGCGACGGGGTCGCTCGCCCCGCAGTTATGCGCGTCGCGGCTAGTGCAGCCGGGTCCAAGAGGTTCATGCGGCGCGTCGCTGTTCGGTCGGGCGGGGAGGTGTGTGGTCAGGCCGCATATACGGGAGGCGGGGACCGGACGTGAACACGCTGGCGACGCTGCGCGATCGCCCGCTCATGGCCGCAATCAAGCAGACCGCTATCATGCCGCGAGACACCCAACATTCCGGCGTGCACATCCGCACGCTCCCGTAGCCAACCAAGGACACCTGCCTTGCACGTCGTGATTCCCGCCGCCGGACGTGGCACGCGCTTGACGCCGCTGAGCGACGCGCTGCCGAAAGCGCTCGCGCCGATCGCGGACACGACCCTACTCGATCACGCCATCGACAGCTTGGCCGGCGCGGATGTAGCGCGCATCACGATCGTGGCCGGTCATCTGGGCGAGCAGTTGGTCGCATGGAGCCGGCAGCGGGAGGATCCGCGTATTCGGATCGTCTGGCAGGCGCATCAACGGGGACAGGCCGACGCCGTGCTTGCGGCCGCCGAAGGGCTATTCGGCCCGACCCTACTGCTCTTCGTCGATACAATCCACGATGTCGACCTGGCGACGCTCGACACCGCATGCGGTGACGCAGACGGATTGCTCCACGTCTGCACCGTCGAAGATCCGCGAGCTTTCGGGGTCGCGGTTGTCGACGAAGATGGATGGCTGGCAGGTCTGGTCGAGAAACCACCAACGCCCGTGTCCAACGAGGCGATTGTCGGCGTGTATTTCGTACGGGACGGCGAGGCGCTTGTGGCGGCGTGCCGCGAAGTCGTTGCCGCGGGTCCGTCGGGCGCATCCCACGGAGAGTACTATCTGCTTGACGCTCTGGCACGCATGCTTGCATCGGGCAGGCGGTTCCGAGTTCGCCAGGTCGGACGCTGGCTGGACTGCGGCAACGTCGAGGCTTTGTTGGAAGCCGGTGGCACGATGTTGCGTGAGATCGACTCCGAGGTTTGCGCCGACGCAATCGGCTCCGCGGTCGTGCTGCGCCCCCCCGTGCGGGTCGCCGCCGGCGCGTCCGTCGATCGCTGCATCCTCGGACCCCACGTCGCGATCGGTGCAGGGGCCGTGGTACGCGACGCGGTTATCGGACCGGAAGTGGGCATTGGGTCCGGCGCGAAGCTGGAGCGAGTGCAAATTGCTCGCAGCGTGATCGGTCGCGAGGCCCACGTTTCGGATGCCGTTTTGAACGGATCCGCGATCGGTCCACGGGTCGCGTGGCAACCGAGGGCCGGCCCCGTCGTGCTTGGAACGCCGATCGAGACCTAGGGTCGGGTGCTTCGATGTACCGCTGTTCGATGGTTTGATGTACGACAATCCTGAATGAGACTCGCACCAAGCTGCAGCGGTAGCGACACCGCTGATGGAGAATCCAATGACGTCGGAAGAACCGAAAGCCGCGGAGACGGTCGGGCCGATCGAGCTCACCGGCATGGCCCATGGCGGCGCTGCGATCGGTCGCGAAGAGGACGGACGCGCGGTATTCGTCGAAGGCGGGCTTCCTGGGGAACACGTCTCGGCGCGGCTCGAGGAACAAAAGCCGCGCTGGGCCCGCGCCATGCTCGACGTCCTGCCCGAGCCTCCGTCGCCGGATCGAGTGGCCGAAGCCCGTTGTCCCCATTTTGGAGCGTGGCCGGAGCGCGGCCGATCGCAGACACATTGGTGCGGCGGCTGTCGCTGGCAGCACGTCGACTACGCTGCGCAGCTGCGATTCAAGGCCGACATCTTGCGCGACAGCTTGAGCCGCATCGGCGGCATCGCGGACCCGCCTGTCGAGGCCGTTGTTCCGATGGCGGACCCGTGGGGGTATCGCAATAGCTTGACCACACGCTTGTCCGGCGGGAGGCCTTCGTTGGTGTCGCTCGAGGGAAGCGCCCTCGTGCCGTTGGAAACGTGCGCGATCGCGCATCCGCGCGTCCTTTCCTTGATGGAGGAATTCGAAGCGGATCTACCGGACGGCACGATCGTCCGCTTTCGCGCCGCTACGGGGGACGGCGCCGACCCCGACGAGCGCTTGATCGTCATCGAGGATCCGACCGGCATGGTGGACGACGTCGCCGTGAGCGTACCGGCATCGGTCGTCATTGCAGGACCGCCCGGCCAAATCGCGGTTGCGGCGGGACGCCCGTTTCTCATCGAGCATTTTCTTGGCAGGCCGGTCACGGTTCCGGCCTCCTCGTTCTTCCAGGTCAACACGCAGATGGCGCAGAAACTCGCTGCGCTCGTGGTCGACGCCGTGCCTTCGGACGCGCAGACCGTAATCGACGCCTATTGCGGAGTCGGGACGTGGGCGCTCGCGATCGCCGCCGCGGACGAGGCGAACCCCGATCGACCGCCGCGCGCGGTTTGGGCCATCGACGATGATCCCGACGCCATCGCGGCAGCCGTCGAGAACATGGCCGGATTGAGCGCGGCGACATTGATCGAAGGCGACGCGGCCGAGGGCATGGCCCATGTGGAAGGCCGGATCGACGCCGTCATCGTCGATCCGCCGCGCGGAGGCATTGGCAAGGCCTTTGTGTCCTTGCTCGCCTCTCGACGCCCTCCTACAATCGCCTACGTCTCCTGCGAGCCGACGACGCTCGCCCGGGACGCGGAACGATTACGTGCAATCGGGTATCGGCTGGAGGTCTGTCGGCCGGTCGACATGTTCCCGCAGACATCGCATATCGAGAGCGTCAGCACCTTTGTTCGGGAATCATCCTAAGGGCTCGCTACGCCCCGAGAGGAAACGCACGATGTCTGTACGGCTCGAGCCTGCATTCGCCGACGAGTTGGCCCGCAAGCCCCGGGACACCCATGAAGCCATCATCACGGCTGCCCAGGGATTGGAAGAGCTGCTGACTGCCATGCCTGTTGAAATCACCGTGCAGTACACCTACCGCTTGATCGGCGGGGTTGCTGTTCGTGCATCGGGCGAAGCCATTGCACGGCTGGCCGACTCGCCGGCCGTGAAATCCATCGAACGGGTCGGCGGCGTCCAATCCTGCTGAGCCCAATCGCCCCATGAGGTAAAGCGCTCCGCGCGGTTGAGTACGGCCCGCACAAGGCCCGGAGCGCTCCCGCTACCCGACGGCGCCCGACGGCGCCCCGCCGCCGAGGTCGCCCGGCCATGAATCCAGCGAAGCTTCACAAGTCTCTGTCGGTTACTATGACCTCCGACCCCTCCGACGACGAGCTCGTGCCCATCATCCTGAAGGTCAAACGCGGACCGATCGCGCGGGGCGAGATGCGTGCGCTCGCCGATGTCACCTCGAGCGATAGCTTCCGCTTGATCGACGCACGTGCGACCAAGGTCAGCGCAACGATGATCGCCGCGTTGACGGACGATCCGGCCGTCGAGCTAATCTGGCCCGATCTGCCCGTGCATAGTTGGTTGGACGAGGCGGTGCCCGCGATCCAAGCGCCTCGCGTCTGGGAATCGGGCTTTACGGGCCGCGGCGTACGTGTAGCCATCCTCGACACGGGCATCGATCCTGCCCATCCCGACTTCGAAGGCCGGATTGCTGCCTGGCGGGATTTCGTCGAACCGGAAAGCGAAGGGGCCGCGGGCCCTCGGGATCCGAATGGACACGGAACGCACGTTGCCGGCATTGCCGCTGGCAGCGGCGCTGCGAGCGACGGACGGTATCGCGGCGTCGCGCCGGAGGCCGAGCTGATCGTGGGCCGTGTGCTCGATAGCCAGGGCGGCGGCCGGACGAGCACCGTGATGGCGGCGATCGAGTGGGCCATGGACGAAGGGGCACGCATCATCAACGTGAGTCTCGGCGGACCACCCTATCCGGCGGAAGGTGACGATGCGCTATCGATGATGTGCAACGCCGCTGTGGATCAGGGCATCGTAATCTGTGTTGCGGCAGGCAATCTCGGCCCCGTTGGGCACACGATCGGCGCGCCCGCTGCGGCGCGGCGCGTGATTACGGTCGGGGCTTCCGAGACCCGTGGTCGTGGCGCCGTGCGCGTCGCCGCGTTCAGTTCCCGCGGACCGACCGGAGACGGGCGAAGCAAGCCGGACGTCTTGTTTCCCGGCGTCGCGATCGCGGCGCCACGTGCAAGCGGCACGCGCTTGGGCGCCGTGGTCGATGCGCACTATACGGCCCTACGCGGTACGAGTCAGGCGACGCCAATGGCCAGTGGGGCGGCTGCATTGCTGCTCCACGCCAACCCTCGGTTGGAGCCTTCGCAAGTACGCGATCGCATCGTGGAAGGGGCGCGGGCGCTGCAAGATGATCCGGCAATGGCGCAAGGCAGCGGACGCGGCGACGCGTACAACAGCTTCACCGACAGCGAAGGCCGCCCCTTCGGCGAAGGCGCGGCAGCGCCGCCTCCGCCCGGCGAGCCCGACGTACCTCCGCCCACGCGCGAACCGGCCGATCCGCAAACGCCCGAGGCGGGGCGGAGCGGCTGCTTGCCCGGCGCCGCACTCGCCGGCACGCTGAAACGACGCTAGCGGAGCGCGCTTCGTGGTTGTGTTTCGGAAGTCCGAACGCGGCACGTTCTAGCGAGCATGCCACGCGGCCGTAGATTTCCTAGAGGTCCGGACCAGGACGCGCTGAGTTAGGGCCCAACAGCGATACCACCGACGACCGCTGCGATCGCCTGCGCCATTCGCGGTGCGGCGGCAGCACCCGCACGCGTGACCTCCGCGTGAAGGGCGGCTCCATCGACAGCGTGTCCACCGTGCTCCTCTTCCGCCCGGTCATCCGGCGGCCGCACGTCCTCCCCCATGAATACACGGTTCGTGATGAGCGAAAGTCCGAGCACCCGCATGCCGAGATGGCGTGCCACGACAACCTCGGGGGCGGTACTCATGCCCACCGCGTCCGCACCAAAGCCGCGCAGCATGCGCGCTTCGGCGGGCGTCTCGTACGCGGGCCCCGCGGCCATCGCATACACCCCTTCACGGTGCGCAAGTCCTGAATCGGACAGTGCACGGCCCGCGGCGATGCGAAGCGCGGGATCGTAGGCATCGACCATCGAGGGGAAACGCGGCCCGGCGGATTCGTCGTTCGGGCCGCGGAGCGGACTCCAGCCCACCAGGCCGGGCAGAAAGATGTGATCGGCCAAGACCAGCACGGAGCCCGGCGCGAGATCCGCGGCCAGCCCTCCAGCGGCGTTCGTGACGATCAGTGTCGAAGCACCCAACGCGTGCATCACCCGAATTCCGAACACGAGCCGCCGCGGACCGTGACCCTCATAGAGGTGCACACGCCCGGCGGCAACGAGTGTCGCGGCGCCGGAGAGCGCGCCAAACGCCAACGAGCCCGCGTGGCCGGAAACGGTTGCTGCCGGCCAGTGCGGGATATTGTCGTACCCGATGACGACACTGCGTTCGAGCTGGTCGGCCAGGGCTGAGAGCCCGCTACCCGCTACGATGGCTACGGAGGCGGGCCCAACCGAGCGGTCCCGTAGAAATGCCACCGCCTCGCGGATCGCTTTGTCCTCAACGGCGAGCAGGTCATCGTGCACGGATCCGTTCTCCGAACTCGCCAGGCTACGCTCGCGGGTGCGTCGCGTCGTACGTGCGCCGCAAACGATCTTTGCTGACGTGGGTGTAGATCTGGGTCGTTGACACGTTGGCATGACCCAACAGCTGCTGGACTTCGCGCAGGTTCGCCCCGCCCGAGAGCAAGTGCGTCGCGAAACTGTGGCGCAGCGTATGCGGTGTGACGCGCGTGCTGATCTCGGACTTTTCCACGTAGGCTTTGATGATGAGCCACAGACCTTGACGGGTCAGTCGGGATCCGCGAGGATTTAGGAAGAGCGCCCGCTCGTCGCGGTCCTTCAGATACGTCACGCGGCCTTCTTCCAAGTACGTGCGAATGACCTCGACCGCACGATCGTACATGGGGATGATCCGCTCTTTTGATCCCTTGCCAAGACAGCGCATGGTCGCCGATGGCAAGCTGACGTCCTCGACGTTGAGCGCCACGAGCTCGCTGACACGGATGCCTGTCGCGTAGAGCACTTCCAACAAGGCTGCGTCACGCAACGCTTTGGGCCCGCGCCCCGCGAGCGGAGCGGCCAGCAATCGTTCCACGTCATCACGCGACAATGTGCGCGGCAGCTTTTTCGTCACCCGCGGCGCGTCGAGGGCCGCCGTTGGATCGTCCGCCAGCACCGATTCTGCGACCAGGAAGTGGAAGAAGCTCTTGATCGCCGCGAGCTTGCGCGCCACGGTCGCCTGCGAGTACTCGCGCTCTTTGAGGGAGAGGACATAGCTGACCACGACGTCTTGATCGACCTTCGGCCATTCGCGTTCGCTTTCCTGGACTCCCAAAAAGGCGTCGAACTGACCAAGATCGTTACGGTATGCGCTGAGGGTGTGCGGCGAATAGCCGCGCTCGACCTCGATATGTCGCAAGAACTCCGTGATGCGCGGATCCATCCTCCGCCTCCCCGACATGGCCTTTCGGCCGTGCCACTTCTTGGGACCTGTCGATAACCACGTCTATAACCACTTGCCATAAGCGGGGCGACGATAGGCGCGCCACATTCCTATGTCAAGTGATATGCCAGTTCCGGCGCGTGCTGCTGACGTTTCATGATGCGCGGGGGGTCGTGGTAACGTGTGCCGTTGCCGCTCAGCGTCGAGCGCAGAAGAGCGGCATTTCCCGTGACCCACAGGAGTGAGCGAGCGGTGGATATCATCGTGTTGATCAAGCAGGTGCCCGACACAGCGTCGCGCATCCAGGACCGCGTGAAGGACGGCGTGGTCGATCTGGAAGGCGTAACCTGGGTCGTGAGCCCCTATGACGAATATGCCGTGGAGGAAGCGCTGCGGCTCAAGGAAGCGCACGGCGGTAGCGTGACCCTGATCACGATCGGACCGGAACGCGCAACGAGCGCCTTGAAAGACATGCTGGCTCTTGGCGCCGACGAGGCCGTGTTGCTCTCCGACCCGCTGTTTGCCGAGCTCGGTCCGCGCGCGGTCGCCCACGTGCTGGCCGCAGCGATTCGCGATCTGCCCTACGACATGATCTGGGCCGGCTGGAAGGCCGTCGACAACGACGAGGGCCTCGTGCCTATCTACTTGGCATCAGCGCTGGGCCTGCCGCACGCATCGTTCGTAACCGGCATTGAGATTCAGGACGGTCGAGCGACCGTCCGCCGCGAGATTGAAGGCGGCAAAGAGATCATGTCGTTGGATCTTCCCGCGGTCTTGACGGCCCAGAAGGGGCTCAACGAAGTCCGATACGCATCCCTCAAGGGAATCATGGCCGTGAAGCGCAAGGAGATTCCGGTCCGTGATGCGCAGAGCCTCGGGATCGAGGCCGATGCCCTGCCCGCAAGGGGCGTGCACGTAGAGCGCGTGGAAGCACCGCCGGATCGAGGCGCGGGTCGGATTGTCGCCGGCGAGCCCCAAGAAGCAGCGCGTGAGCTCGCGCGCCTGCTGCACGAAGAATCGAAGGTGATCTGATGGCCGAGATCTGGACGGTAGTGGAGTTCAAGAACGGAGTGCCGACCCGAACGACGCGCGAGCTGATTGCGGCGGCGCGGGCTATGGGTCAGGCGGACGTTTGCGCCGTTGTCATCGGGCACGGTTTGGCTGCCGCAGCAGAGGACCTGCCCGTCGATACGCTATACGTGCTCGACGATGAGCGCCTTTCCGCGTATTCACCGAGCGCATGGGCCGCCGCTGTCGCGGACTTGGCGCGCGAGAAGGAGCCGGAGGTCGTGCTCGGCGCGGCGACAGCGCGTGGACGCGACCTGATTCCACGCATCGCCGCGGCACTCGCCGTAGACATGGCATCGGACGTGGTCGCCCTCTCGAGAGACAACGAAGAGGTCCGCGCCGTTCGGCCGATCTACGCGGGCAAGGCGATCGCCCATGTGCGGCTGTCCGATCGACCGGCAATCGCCACGGTTCGTCCCAACAGCGTCTCTCCGGATACCGGCACGGGAACGCCGACGCGCATCGATGCGAGCGTAGGCGAGCTCCCGTCCGGGGCGAGCGTGACATCGGTCGAACGCGCCGAATCGAGCCGGCCGGACGTCTCCGAAGCCGACATCATCGTCAGCGGTGGTCGTGGCATGGGTGGGCCGGAGCACTTTGCGATGCTGGAGGAGCTGGCTGACGCGCTGGGCGCAGGCGTCGGCGCCAGCCGCGCCGTGGTGGACGCGGGCTGGCGACCGCACGGCGATCAGGTGGGGCAGACGGGCAAGACGGTGTCGCCGACCCTCTACATCGCGTGCGGTATTTCCGGAGCCGTTCAGCACCTGGCCGGCATGAA
>JAJCYU010000225.1 GCA_029262755.1 Anaerolineae bacterium | reverse complement strand
GCGACTGTGCGTCGTTCGGAACGCGAACGAACGAGCGCGGGGCCGGCTCCATGCCGGCCCCGCGCGTGCAATTTAGCGTGCTGCGGCAGGGATTAGCCCTCGCCGCCGCCTCCATCCTCGGACGCACCTTCCGCGGCCTCGGCCCCTTCGAGCTCTTCGCCCTCGAGGTCCTCGTCCTCGTCCTCCACGTCCTCTTCGATAACCATCTGGCGGCGCAGCGCAGCCATACGGCCGATCGCGCGATCCGGATCCGCCATAATGCGCACGCCGTCCGGCGGCTCGAGATCGCGGATGCGAACGATCTGCCCGATCCGGGTCAGCTTGCTGGTGTCCACCTGGATCTCCGCGGGGAGATCATCCGGCAAGGCTCGGATCTCCAGTGATTCGATCAACAGCTGGAGACGGGCCTCGTTGCGCGTCACGACACGCGGAATCGCGCCGGTGAGGCGCGTGGGTACCTTCGTGGTCACCTTGACTTCCTTATCGATCTCAAGGAAGTCCGCATGAAGCGGGGTCAGGCGCGTCGGATGCAACTGACGGGCACGGGCGATGGCCCGGCGCGGCGCGCTCTCGCCATCGATCTGAACCTCGATCACATGTGTCGTGCCGCTGCGGAAGAGAACTTCCTGCAACGCCTTGGTCTCGACCTGCAACGCGACGGGCTCGGAGCGCGGACCGTAGAGCACGATCGGCGTCTTGCCCTCGCGGCGCAGCTGCGCGACCTTCTTGCCGGTCACCGTGCGCTCCGCCGCGTTGAGCTGGATCGTTTCGGACATGAACATGACTCCCTGGACTTCACGCGCCGCCACCAGCGCTGCGCGCTAGGGGCACTCGCGTACTTGGACACTTAATTCGGACTACCGAGCACCCGCAAATACACACCTACGGGCTACGCGGTAGCGACGGCGGATGATAAGGATTTCAGGACGTTCTGGCAAGTTGCCGCGCCGGGATGCTTCGCCGCGTTCCGCGGATTCGCATCGACGTGATCTACCTTCCTCGTGCTCAGGGTCGCGACGGAAGTACGGGCTCTCATGATTCGTGCGCGCCTCCCGCATCCCCCGAGGCGCCCCGAAGCGCGCCCGACCGTCGCCCCCCCTTCTCCGTCGACCCAAACCGGCGCGACCTGCTACCGGCGTCCCGCGGGACTGAGGATGGGCAACCATGCCGCCCATGGAATCGGAGGTGTCTGCGTTGCTGTAGCCGTAGCCGTCGGCGCCGCGCGGGTAGCGGAGGGTGCAGACGTTGCGGTCGCGGTCGGGCCGACCGGCGCGGGCGATGGCGTTGCCGCTTCGGTGGGCGTGGCCGATGGCAACGGCGTCTGCGCTACGGTCGGCGACCCCGTGGCCGCGGCTGTGGGCGCGCCTGCGGTAGGCGGTCCGGCGGGGGTGGGCGCACGCGGACCCGGCGTGGCATCGATGCGCGTCGCGCGCAACCACCCTGCGTTCGCAAAGCACGTGACCGTCGGCGGCGTTGAACCACAGGGATTTGCGAGGCGTTCCGATCCGGAAAATCCGCCCTCGAAGGACAATCCGTCCGGCGCAACGCGCAAGGTCGAGTAGTAGAAGCGCAGCGTTGAGCCCGCCATGGCCTCGAGACCCTCCAGATGCAAGAGCGCCCCGCCCATGCCATCCGGCATGATGACGCCACGTGGTCCGCGTGCGACGCGCACCGTGTCGCTCACCACCGTGATGTCCCAGGTGGCGGTGCGCACGACCGGAAACGAGCAACCCGGGCAACGACGCAGCCAGCTGCGGGTCACCGACCAGCGACCGGCAATGGCAACCGCGGCCGATGGAGGTGGCGCCAACGCCAAGGGGGTTGCGGTCGGCACGCCCTGTCCGCGGACGGTCGCGGGACGGCCTGCCGAACCGAAGGCCCCGACGCAGAGCGCGACGGCCAGAGCAATGGCCGGCGCGACGGCCAGGCGGGCTGCGATACGCCCACGTCCACGTCGCACGGGGGCACGGTGCCCGGCCTCGCCCGAGGCGCTCAGCGTCCGCTCGTAGGGCGTGTCACCGGTTGGAAGCTCGGCCGCCACCGCGGTGGACGCTCACGCAGGCGCCAACGCCATCCCACCGGATAGCCCGCCATCTTGGCCAAATCGCCGAGCAAACGGATCGCGGGCACCCACGCCATGGCCTTGACCCGCTCCCAGCGCGACAGCCCGCCCCATTGATGCATGAGACGGCGGGCCGGCTTCCACAGGTACCCGACCACCGACACGGCCAAGATCAGCCACCACAAGGGGTGTACGCGCGCACCGAGCGCCAAGAGCGTCGGTAGCGCAATGCCATAGGTGAGATAACGGATGGCATGGCGCCTTCGCCACAGATCGGCCTTGCCGTCTCCCCGTGCATAGCGGTAATACTGCTTGACGAATGCGCCGGCCGAACTACGCGGTCGGAAGCGCGCCACCGCGCCGCGCGCAAAGGCGGCCGGCCCCGCAACCGTGAGCAGCCTCAGGTCGAAGACGAGATCCTCGCAGTAATCGAGCCACTCCGGATACCCACCGCAGCGGCTCCAATCCTGTTTCAAGAACGCGATCGAGCGGCTGGACGGCAGGAATGTCGCGGGATCAACGTCTCGCGCCTCCGGCAGCGTCGTCGCACCGAGCGCGGTTTCGAACGCACCCTGCGGGTCCGATGCGAAGAAGCCGCTAGCGACCCGTGCCTCGCCGCGTACGATCGGAATCACAAGCCGCTCCAACCACTCCGCAACCAGGCGTACACCCGCGTCCGTGCTTGCGATGATCGGGCCCGCGGCGGCTTCAATCGCCACGTTTCGGCCGCGGGAGATGTTCGCGCCCGGTCGTTCCACGACCACGAGCGGCATCTCATCGCGCCGCGCCCATGTCGCGAGCAACTCCAATGTACCGTCCGTCGAGCCGCCGTCGACGATCACGACCTCGTCCGGCACGCGCGTTTGATCCGCGAGCGACGCGAGCAGACGAGCCAGGCTATCGGCTTCGTTGAGCACGGTCACGATCACAGAGACCCGCGACGAATCGTGCGTCGCGGTGGCGGGACGATAGGCCGGTTCACGGTCCGAGGAAGACATGGCGCGATGATAGCAGAGGCCCCGTTGCTTCCCGTTTGCCTGCGTCGGGCCTAGCATGATGGCCATGAGACCTCGTTCATCGCGACGCCTGCGAATTCCGCGCCCGACCTACTACCGGTCGTCGAGCGCTCGACGCTCGTTCCGGCGTGCCAAGCGCGCGGATCCGATTGCCTGGATAGTTCTTCTCCCCCTGTTGCTTCTGCTCGCGGCATCCGGTGAAGCGCGCGCTCAGGGTGGCCCCTTCGAGGACTACGAGCCGAAGGCGCTCGTCAACTGGATGGCGATCGGAGCGGTCGGCCCGACGGAAGCCACGGTGCGCGTAGATCTGCGCGGTGATGCCCGCGTCGTGCGTGTGGTCGCAAGCCGAAACGCCGATCTGCGCGATCCCATCCTCAGCGCGCCGGAAGCCTCGGATGACGACACAAACGACGGCCTGACGACCCTGCGCCTTTCGAACCTGAGCCCCAATACCCGCTATCACCTCGCCATCGTGGCCGACAACAAGATCGACACGGCGCGTCGCGGACGATTGCGAACGTTTCCCAGCGGCCCCTCGTCCTTCACGGTCGTCGCGTCGGCCGACATCTCGCCCAGCGGTGTCGACAACGCCGTCTTCGGCGCAATCCGCGACATGGATCCCGCACTCTTCCTCACCGTGGGCGATCTGATCGACCGCACCTTGATCAAGGGCTCGCGCGAGGAAGCGCGCGAGCACTGGCGCATCATGCGCCGGTCTGCCACCTTCGGCGCTCTGCTCGCCGCCGTTCCATGGGCGCACATCTGGGACGATCACGATTACGGCATCAACAACGGCGATCGCAAATTCGACCACCGTTGGGCGGCCAGGCTGAGCTACCAGGAGACGGTGCCGCACTATCCGCTCGCCCTCAAAGAGCGCTCGAGTGACGTCGCCATCGCACAAGCGTTCAGCGTAGGCCGCGTGCGCTTCCTGCTTACCGACCTGCGTTCCGAACGCGATCCGAACGATCGGCAGGACAACGAGAACAAGAGCATGCTCGGCATCGAGCAACGCGAATGGTTCGAGCAGGAGTTGCGCGCGGCCGCACCGCAGCACGGCCTCGTTGTGTGGGCGAGCTCGGTCCCTTGGGTAGCCGACGAGATCGACGAAGCGGACCATTGGGGCGGCTTCACGAACGAGCGTGCGCGCATCGCCGCCCTGATCCGCGAGATCGGCGTGCCGGTCGTCGTCGTCTCCGGCGACGCGCACACGGTGGCCATCGACGACGGCCGCAACGCCGACTTCGCGCCCGGTGGCGGCGCACCCGTGCCCGCAATCCAGACGGGCGCGCTCGCGGCGGTCGGCAAGGCGAAGGCCGGTCTTGGCCCGTTTAGTCACGGGCGGCAAGCGAACCGGGAGAACGCCAAGGACGAGAGCATCGGCGACGGCCAGTTCGTGACCATGGACGTGACGGATTACGGCGGCTCGCGGCTCTGCCTGCAGGTAGACGGATGGCGCGTCGAGGGCGACACGGGTCGGCTTGTCGCGCTTCGGTCGCAGGGCACGGGCTACGAAGGCCCGTTGCTGCGCTGGGGCCGTTGTTGGGACGCGGCGCCCGTAGCGGGGGTGCGCGAACGGCGTATCTATCTGCCGGCAGCGCTCCTGCGGTAGCTCGACGCGACCCAATACCGCCCCAGTACCCGACCTCGGTACCGGCAACCTACGGTGCTACGTGCCGCAAATGGACTGTGCTACCTACCGCGTTCGAGGATCCCGCGCCCCCGGTGAGCCACCTTCGGAAGCGGATGCGGTCCACGTCGCCGGATCGGACCCGGACGAAGCGGCATCCCCGCTCGCAGCGATCACGAGCGAGCGGCCCTCGCCATCCGCTGACTCCGGCCATGGCCGTGCGTCATCGTAGGTCATCTCCAGCACCAGATCGCCCAGCCCGTCGACGAGACGGATCGTCTCTCCGCCGTTGTTGAGCCGGCCCGAATAGGCCAAGGCCGTCGAAGGCCCCCCAGCGGCAGCAAGCGCAGTCGGATCGGCCGCGACGACCTGGTACGCCCCCGCTGCCAACACGGCGCCGACCGGGAATACGAACTCGACGCCCGCGACGAATGCCAGCGCGCCCAGATCGATCACATCCGTGCCTGCATTGTGCAACTCGAGAAACTCCAACTCCGCACCGTCGGGCGGGTGGTAGTGGATCTCGCTGATGCGCAGCGCGCCGCGGTCTTGCGGCACGACGAGCAAGCGCTCCAGGGGAGGGCTCCAGAGCGGCCGGCCATCCGGCAGGCTGAGCCATTGCCGCGCGACGAGGCGCGTCGTTCGCGCGGGAGGGGGCAGGCGGCCGTCCTCGGCCTCGCGCGCGTCTTCGCGAATGGTCCCACGTTCCCCGAAAGGGTCTCCGTCCAGCGCGTACAGAATTCGTGTCGTCGGACCGCCCGTCGTCGGACTGCCTTCCGGTGCGACCAGCCGCAGGCCGCCCCCAATGGTCACCGCGACCCGGTCGCCGACCACCTGCAAGCCGTCTAGCTCCAGCACCGGCGCACGGAACGGGCGCTCACCGTCCACGCTCGGGTAGTAGCCATGTCGCACAAGGTCGTTGCGCATCGCTTCGGCTGCCCCGTGCATGTAGTCATCGATGTGCTTCACCTCGCGCTGCCAATCGGTGTCTCGTGTGCGTAGCGGCCCGTCACGCAGCGCATCGCCCCAACGCGCCGACTCCGCCACGACCGCGTTGCGGATGCCCTCGTTGAGGATCGCCCACCGCTCGCGTGCCCGCGCATCCGAGAGCGCGCCGCCGTCGCTCAGCGCGCGTTCGGCGCGATCCGCGAAGCGCATGCGCATCGCGGGATATGCCATGGCCGCGAGGAACACGCGCTCGATCGGCGGCCGGTCCGCGCCCCCCAGCTCGTCGTTGGTCTCGAAGTCCGGATGGACCGTCGGCCGATCCGGCGAGCCGAAGCCGTTGCCGAAGGACCACTCACCGTCCCAGGCTACGAAACGGAAGGGGCCCGGCGGCACCGTGCGCCCGACCGCCCACCAGTTGTTGCCCGGCCAGTCGCGGATGCCGATGTAGAAGGCCAGCAGCACGGAGTCCGCGAACGCATCCACGTCGAGCCGCGTCTGCAATTCATTCCAGGTCGCCTCATCGTTCACGGATCCGCCCACGAGCGCGAGCAGCTCGTCCCACCGCGCCGTACTTCCGCCCATCGACCCGCCATGGCTGACGGCAGACCACTCGTCGTCGTCGCCGCCGAAGACGCGCGCGGCGAAGTGCCGATCCGGGCGCTCGACCGGATTGTAGAGGCCCCAGTAGATGCCGTTGATGTACAGGTGCACGAAGGTCCCGTGCGCACCGTATCCGCTCAGAGCCTGTTGCGTGGCCCGATACCAGGAATCCACCGTGTAGGCCGTGCCGCCGGGGTTCCAGCTGCGCGCCCAACTCCGGTTGTTGCCCCCGCGCAGCACCAAGCGCGCGACCTCGTCGGGCGCCGAGGCACCCGTGGCGGGCGCGGTTCGCAGCAGCTGCGTGCGCCACGCCCCATCGCGATCCGGCCGAAACGCGACCCGCAGCGAGCGCTTCGTGCGGTCGTGACTATGCGCCTCAACGGCCCCGTCGATCTGCTCGAAGAGACCGGCGCTCGGCTCGCTCGCGCTGCCGCCTTCCGTGGATTCGAAGAGCAACTCGATCGATGCGTCATGCTCGACGTCCGTCGACCGGTACATCGCCCAAAATTCTTCCGGCGGCATGACGATCGAAAGGCTGGGGATCTCGCGTAGACCGGCACGAAGATCGTCCGTGTAGCTCGGATCGTCCACGACGCGTGGGTCCATCGCGTAGTCGTGCACGCTGGGACCGCCCGCTCCGTCAAACGGGTAGGTCGGCCAGCCGGCCCCGAGTTCTGCCGGTTGTCGCAAGACCGACTCGAGGAAGAGGTAGGTCTGCGTGTCCACGTCGGTCGGCTCGAGGCCGTCCCGCGCAGCAAACGCGCGCAGCAC
>JAJCYU010000224.1 GCA_029262755.1 Anaerolineae bacterium | reverse complement strand
CGGCGCGTTCTATTGCGACCTACAGCCACAACCGTGCCTCGTTCGTGCAGGCGGGCCTATCGGCGACCCCGCAGGGTTGGGCCAGCCGTCCGCGCGATTTCGGCCCTGGCATCCTTGGCGCCATTGTGTCGCCTGCGTGGCGCCGGGCACCTTGATCGGCGAGCCGGCACCACCTACGCTTGGGACCGATCCGCCGACGGGCGGCTTGTAGGGAGCGTGTGATGGCCATCCCCGAACCAGAGATCGTTCTCCCGATGGAGAGCGGCGACCGACTATCGCAGCCGGAGTTTCACCGGCGGTATGCGGCTATGTCCGAGCAGTACCGGGCGGAGCTGGTCGAGGGGGTTGTCTACGTGGCATCACCGGTCAGCGGCGTGTTTCACGCCCGTCCACATGCCGATGTCGTCGGCTGGCTTGCAACGTACCGAGCAGCGACACGTGGCGTTGAGTTGCTCGACAACGCAACCGTCATCCTCGATGGCCGCAACGAAGTGCAGCCAGATGCGGCGATGCGCTTCGACGAAGGCGGTGACAACCGCTCCCGCTGGGGCGAGGACGGATTCTTGCACGGGCCGCCGCACTTCGTTGTCGAGGTCGCCGCGTCGAGCGCTTCGTACGACGCCCACTTCAAGCGCCACGTCTACATGCGCGGCGGCGTGCAGGAATATCTGCTTTGGCGAACGCGGGACGCCGCCCTCGACTGGTGGACCCTCCGCGACGACAGATACGTGGCGCTGGAACCCGACGAGGACGGCATGCTGCATAGCCGCGTCATGCCCGGACTCGTGCTCGACACCGCAGCGCTGCTCGCCGGCGACCTGGCGCGCGTACTCGCCGTGCAGCAGGCAGCGCTGGGAACCGGCGTGCATGCGGCGTTTGTCGACCGGCTTGGACGGGACTGACGCCGCACATCGCAGGCCCGGTCTGCCGCTTCCACCACCAACCGTAGCTATTCGGCCACCGCTGCAAGCACGCGGGCCGACCGCTGCTCGTCGGCATTCGCGTGGTACAGTGGCGACCTCGTTTGGTCACGTGGCCACCCTTCACCCGCGATCTAGCGAATCTCGGCCCCCACCGCAGACTCCAGCGTCTTGACGATGCGCCCGCGCATGCCGTCCACCGCCTTGCCCTCCAGCGTCTTGTTCGGGGCCTGGAAGCGCAGAGAAAAGGCGAGGCTCTTCTTGCCGGCCGGCAGTTGCTCGCCGCGGTAGACGTCGAAGAGCGCACAGTGCACGAGCAGCGGGCCACCCGCGCTGCGAATCGCGCGCTCCACGTCACCGGCCGGCGTGGCCTCGTCGACCACGACGGCCAGATCGCGCTCGACCGGCGGATAGGTCGAGAAGCCGACGAAGGGCCGCACGACGCCACTAGCCTGCGCGAGGACGTCCAGGTCCAGCTCCGCGACGACCACGGGCTCGTCGCCCAGCGCCCATCGCTCGCGCACGAGCGGATGGAGCTCGCCGACGTGGCCCGCGAGCGCAGCGCCCTCCTCGCCGCCGACGTGGACCGCGGCCGTGCGCCCCGGATGCAGCGACGGGTGGCTGCCGGCGGCGAAGGTCGCTTCAACGCCCAACGTGTCGAGCAGGACCTCCACGGCGCCCTTGCCGTCGTAGAAGTCGAGCGGGCGCACGCTGTCCTGCGCTTCGCCGGACGAGCGCCAATCGCCCGGGGTGCCCGGGCCGAGCAGGACGAGGCCGGCATGGCGCGGCTCGTCGGGAAGGTCCTTGCCCGCTGCGGGATGGAAGACGCTGCCGACCTCGAAGAGCGCGATGCGCTCCCGGTAGCGCCGGTTCGCCGCCGCGGCGTCGAGCAGTCCGGTCAGAATCGAGCGGCGCATGACCGCCCGGTCCGGGCTGGACGGGTTGCGTAGCGTGACGTAGGTAGAGGACACTCCGTTCTGCTCGTCCGCGCCGGTTTCGTCACCCGACGACGTACCCGTTCCGCCGGCCGACGCATCCAGCATCGACTCATGCGCGATGGCCGTGAAGCGGTAGCTGATGATCTCCTGCAGGCCGGCCGCCGCCAACGCGTCGCGCGTGGCGTCCTCCTGCATCAGGCGCGGGTTGTCGCGCTGCGTGGGTAGCGGGTCGGCCAGCGCGGTGGCCGGCAGGCGGTCGTAGCCGTACACGCGGCCGACCTCCTCGATGAGGTCGGCCGGGAGCTGCTGATCGACCCGGTGCGCGGGCGCCGTGGCCGTCAGCGTCTCGCCGTCCTTGTAGTCATCCCCCTGCACGGCGGCCTCGAAGCCGAGCCGGTGCAGAAGCCCCACGATCTCCGCGCTCGGGAGCGCGACGCCGAGCACGCGCTCGAAGTCGGCGATCGGCATCGTGATCGTCGGGTTGGTGCGCGGGCCGGGGTACGCGTCGACCACCCCCGGCGCCACGGTGCCGCCCGCGAGCTCCGCGAGCAACCCGGCGGCGCAGCGCGAGCCGGCTTCGCTCAGTTGCGGCGGCACATCGCGGCCGAAGCGCCACGCCGACTCGCTGGGCAGCGCGTAGTGCTTCGTCGCGCGGCGGATGCTCACGAAGTCGAAGGTGGCGGCCTCCAGCAGTATGTTCGTCGTCTCCGCGCCGACCTCGGTGTCTGCGCCGCCCATGACCCCGGCCATGGCGATCGGGCCGGCGCTGTCGGTGATCAATAGCGTCTTGGGGGTCAGCGTGCGCTCTGCGTCGTCCAGGGTCGTCATCGTCTCGCCGGGGCGGGCGAGGCGAACGGTGATCGAGGGCGTCCCGCCATCGGCGCGCGCCACGAGGCGATCGTAGTCGAAGGCGTGGAGGGGCTCGCCCCATTCCAGCATCGTGTAGTTCGTCACATCGACGACGTTGTTAATCGGCCGCATGCCGGCCAGGCGCAGGCGACGCTGCATCCACGCCGGCGACGGGCCGACCGTCACGCCGCGAATGACACGCGCCGTGTAGCGCGGGCAGAGCGCGGGGTCGTCGATCGCGACCGCGACGAGGGTCGCGGCGTCCGCGCCCGCACCGGCGCCCGTATTGTCGCCCGTACTGTCGCCTGCACCATCACTCTGGGCCGTGTCGCCCAAGGTCGGCAGCGGCGGCTCGGTGAACGGGCGGCCCAGCAGCGCAGCCGTTTCGCGGGCGATGCCGACCATGTTGGCGGCGTAGGCGTAGTTCGCGGTCAGGTCGAGATCGAAGATCGCGTCGCCGAGCACATCGCCGATCGGAGCACCGACGGGCGCATCGTCTTCGAGCACGAGGATGCCCTCGTGCTCCTCGCTGATGCCGAGCTCGCGTTCGGAGCAGACCATCGCGTCGGACATGATGCCGCGCACTTTGCGGCCCTTGAGCTTGATGCGTTTGGGCGTCGGATCGTCACTGTATGCGTCGACCAGCACGGAGCCTTCGCGGGCGAACACGACCTTCATGGGCGTTGGTAGATCGCCCTGCTCACGCAGCTGATACAGGTTGGGAGCACCCGTGACGCAGCGATGCGGCTCCCCGGCGCCCCAATCGACCCAGGCCAAGCACAGGCGGTCCGCATCGGGGTGCGGCTCGACCCGCGTCACGGCACCCACCACGATCAGCGCCGGGTCCCACCAATCGCCGACGCGCGTGACGCCCTCGACCTCGAGTCCGGCCAAGGTCCAGCGTTCCGCAAGCTCCTCCGGCGTCACGCCGTCCAAGTTCACGTAATCCTTCAACCAACTCCAGACGACCTTCATGCGATTCTCCTCGGGCCCATGGTCCCGTTGGTGATTCGATCTCTTCGAGTCGAGCCTCGGTCCGACCTACGCCTCGTTGCCGCGCGCCGATCGCCGGCAGACGACCGTCGTTTCGTTCCGCTGCCGCTAGCGCAGCTGCTCGAGGAAGCGCAGGTCGTTGGCCCAGTAGTGCCGGATGTCGTCGATCTGGTGGGCCAGCATCTGGGTGCGCATCGTGCCGCCGCCGAAGGCGAAGCCGCTGACCCGCGCGGGGTCGTAGCCGCCGTTCTTCAAGACCACCGGATGAACCATCCCGCAGCCCATGATCTCCAACCAACCCGTGCCCTTGCACAGCTTGCAGCCCTCGCCGCCGCAGGTGCAGCGCACGTCGACCTCGGCCGATGGTTCCGTGAAGGGGAAGTAGCTGGCCCGGAAGCGGATCGGGCGATCCTCGCCGTAGTAGCGCCCCGCGAAGTTGCTGATCGTGCCCTTCAGGTCGGCCATGGTGATGCCGGGGCCGATCGCGAGGCCCTCGATCTGCGTGAACTGCATCTCGCTGCGCACGGTCACCTGCTCGCTGCGATAGACCATGCCCGGCAGCACGATGCGGATCGGCTCCGGCGCATAAGCGCGCATGGCGCGGATCTGTCCCGGCGAGGTGTGCGTGCGAAGGACAACCTCGTCGCTGATATAGAACGTGTCCTGCATATCGCGCGCGGGGTGATGCTTGGGCATGTTCAGCAGCTCGAAGTTCATCTCGTCCGTCTCCACCTCACGGCTGAGATAGACCTGGAAGCCCATTTCCGCGTAAATCTGCAACGCCCGTCGATCCGCCACCGTGGCCGGATGCAGCCCTCCCTGGGGCGGCCGCGTGCCGGGCAGCGTCACGTCGATGGCATCGCCCGCCATCTCGTCGGCCAGGGCGGCGGCACGCAGGACCGCGGCGCGCTCGTCCAAGGCGCCTTCTAGTGCCTGCTTCATCGTGTTGACCGCCGCGCCGAAGGCCGGCCGCTCTTCGGCCGCCAGGGCGCCGATGCCGCGCAGCAGCCCTGACGCCGTCCCGCTCTTGCCGAGCCACGTGACGCGCCAGTCGTCCAGCGCCGCAAGATCGTCGATGGCAGCCAGCGCCGCCAACCCCTCTCGCTCGACCCGCTCGATGTCCGCATGTGCCATCGTGCCACCTCCTTGTTGGATCGCCCCGGCTCGTCCGCCGCGATCCGCGCTGCTCGTCCAACACAAAACGCCCGCCCCTGTAAGGGACGGACGATGTCCGCGGTACCACCCTCGTTGATCGCAGCGCGTGGGAAGAAAGCTCCCGAACTTGGCTGCCAATTCGGCCAGCCGTGCCCATGATCCCTGCAGCGTGCGATCCACTCTTCGTCGGCCCGTCGACTCCTGCTCCCGCCTCGCGGGCGCCGCGTCGCGCTCGACCGACTCACCCGATAACGGTGGGCTTCCGGGACGAACTACTGGGCGGCCGGCCGTCGCGAACAACGCGTCTCTCCGCGCACGCTACCTGCTCACCGTTCCCTCGTCCGGCTCAGGAGTGAACTTCGGTCGGGCTCCACCGACGCGGGCTTCCAGTCGCTGACCCACGATCCCTGGCGGTTTCCGCCGACCTACTCTCTCCGTCACAGCCTGTCTTGGACTTCCTCGATTGTGCCGGCGAGTATAGGGGGCCAGGGACCGCCGTGTCAACGACTCCCCGACATCCATGCCGCATGCTCCCGTCCCGAGCGACCTCCCCTGTCCCCGTCCCTTGCACCCGTAAGGCACGTCCTAACGCTCATGGCGGATCCCGCGCGGGTGGAGCCACCACCGACGATCTAGGAGGTACGGACACCGTGCGAACAGAGGGCGCGAGGCGGAAGGGCCGGGCGATGCACAAGGATCGGACGATGCGCACGGCCTGCGCGATGTCGAGAGCGGGCGTGGCGGTGCTCGCGGGAGGCGTGGCGGTGCTCGTTGCGGGCGTCGCGGGGCTCGCGGCGGGCCTCGTGACCGACGGTTACGCAGCCGTCGAGGGCACCGCGCAGGGCCAGGCCCTGCGCCCGCCCGTGCTGGCCACACCCTTCGCCGCGACCGCCGGGCGCGTAATGCACATGGCGGCGGCCGGGGACGTGGCGTGGGTCCTCCAGGACGCGGGCTTGACGGCCGTCGACCTTGGGGCCGAGCCGCCGGCGTCCTTCGGCGCCCCGCTAGCCTTCACGCCCGCGGTCGCGGACCAGCCACCGGTCTATCGCGGCGTCGCGGCGGCGCCGTCCGGCCTGGTGTTGGTGGTCGTGGACGAGACGCTGCACGTGCTCGACGGCTCGAATCCCCGGTCGCCGGTATCCCTAACCACGCTGGTGCCTGCCGACCGGATCGACCGCGTGCTTCTCGACGGCAGCGTCGCCTACCTGCTCGTGGTCGGACCAGGCGACGATCCGCCCGCCGTCGTCGACGTGATGGTCGTGGACCTGGCCGATCCAAGGGCGCCGCGCATCGCGCGCGAGCGCATCCTGCCCGCGGGTACCGACGCCGCGAGCGATATTGTGCTGGCCGGCGACGTGCTGGCCCTCGTGACGCCCGCCTCTCTCCTGCGCGGCGCACCGATGAACGTCGTGCGCCTCTTCGATCGTTCGGACCCCCTCGCGCCGCGCTTCGTGGCGCACCTGGAGGACCCGACGATGGCCCGAGTAGTCGGGGGGCTGCGCGAGGGGCGCCCTACCCTGGTCGGGAGCGATGGCAGCGGCCTGGTCGTCTTCGACGTCTCGGACCCGGGTGAGCCACGAGAGGTCATGCGGCTGGACGAGACCTTCCTGCCGAGCGATGCCGGCCGCAGGCACGGCGAACCGCTGATGACGGACGATGGTCTGATCTACGTCACGGCGCAGCAGCAACTGGCCAGCTTCTACACTGGCGGCCAGCTCCTGCGCGTGGGGGAGGCAGGGGGCGGATCGTGGCGCTACACCGCCGCTAAGCCCTTCATCGGACCGGCGGCCACCGCGGGACGTCGGCTGTTGCTGCCGGAGACGGCGAGCCTGAGCGTGCACGACCCGGTGAGCGGAACGCTCGGGCGGTGGCCGACGCTCGTCGAGACCGCGTGGGTCGCCGCCATGGCGGCGCCCGGCGGCGGTCCGGCCCACGTGCTGGCCACCACGCCGGTCGGTGGGCTCTTCGACCTCGCGCTGGACCGCCCGGCGGCGCTTGCGCCGCGCACCGCCTATGTGGATTGGACCTACCGTGGTCGGGTGAGCGCCGACGACGGCTGGGTGGTCGCCACGAACTTTGGGGCGACCGACCTCCACCACCGGGCCTTGGACGTCTTCACCACGGGCGCCGGCGGGCTGGCACTACGCGGCCGGATCGACCTGCGAAACGCCGGCGGCGGCGGCGGCGACGTGTTCTTCTTTGCGCACCAGGGTCGTTGGCTCGTCACGCCGGACGCCTTCGGCAGCCTCGGCCTCTTCGACCTCGCCGCCGCCGACGGCCCGTCCCTACGCTCGACGGCGCCCATCGAGCTCTCGGGCGGCGGCGTGGCGATGGACACTTCGACGGTGGCGTGGGTTGGCTACGAACCGGGCGGGGTGCGCACCGGCGAGACGAGCGCGCTGCGACTCCAAGCGTACGGCGTCGCGGGCGACGCGCCCTCCGAGCGCAGGCTGGTGCCCCGGGGCAACGTGGTCGTGGAGCCGCGGGCCATCGTCGCGTGGGAGCGCCCGGCGGTGGCCGTGGAGGGCGACCACGCCCACGTGCTCGTGCAAGTCGGCTGCGTCGACGCCCAGCGCACGGAGCTCCACGTCGTCGACCTCTCCGACCTCGACGCACCGCGGCGCGTGGCCGTGCTCCCCCTGCCGATCACCGCGCGTCGCCCGATCGTCGAGCGCGGCATCTTGCTGCTGGCGGGCACCGAGGTGCTCGCCGTCGACGTGCGCCGTCCCGCGGCGCCGCGCGTGCTGGGCGCGCTGCAGGGCCCGAGCGCGTCATACGAGGCCGTCGACGCCGCGGAGGGCATCGTCTACGCCGCGGGTCTTCGCGGCTACGACGGCGTCTTCGCCTTCGAGCCGGAGCTCCCCTGGCGCGGCGCGCCGGGCGTTCCAACCCCCACCCCGCCGCCGAGTCCCACAGCCGGCCCCTCACCCACACCCACCACGCCGCCGATCTGCCCACCGACGCCGACACCCACACCACGCGTGTCCTCGGTCCCACCTCCGGTCATGGCCACCCGCACCGCGACAGCGACGGCCGCAACGGCGACGGCAACCGCGACTTCCGCGGGCGATCCCGGCCAATCGCGGCGGGTCGGCTACCTGCCGTGGACGGGCCGCTAGCCGTAGTGCGGTGCCCATGGTGCGGACAGCCCCGTGCTCGCGGAACGAACCCCGGCGCGCCGATGTCCGCGCGCTTTGAGTGCACGGGATCGCCGGTCGGTACCGGAACGCACGTGCAAATCGCCGGGCGAAGGCGCGCATCGTGGGCGAGTTGCGGGCCGAACGTCGCATGGCCACGGATCAGACGCCGCACCGCTACATCCCGTAGGCTGGAACACTGCGATGCCGCAAGTCACGGGGCTGCCGGAGTCCGGAGCTGTCCGGTCGACACACAATGGTCTGGAAACCCGCGACTGGCCGTTGTAGCTTGCCCCTGATTACCTGACCGGGTTTCCGAACCAAGCATCGCGTAGCAGGAAGTCGCAAGCTGCAGTACGGCATGGAGTGTTCAGGAACGGAGGGTTTTGTTGACTCGTTGAATCTTGAGGGATCGTCTCCACCACCCTTGGTATCGACGACGAGCCAGCGACGACTCAGCGGGATTTCGACGTGGAATTCGATGTGGGTTGCGGGAGTAAGAGCTATTATTCTCCATGGTCCGGCACACATTGCCGGGCCGCCTCTCGTCCAGGCCAATTGGACGAACGTGCTTCGCCAACCAAGGGCGAGAAGAGGTGAGAAGTGATACGGCGTTGCTCTAGCTGGTTGGTTGGTTCGTTCTCTGGCAGGGCGCCACGGCCCACCTCGCGAACCATCATGACGCTGGTCGGTCCACTTTGTCTCTGGTTCCTCGCGACCGCCTGTAGTCCGGTCCCGGAGGTTGGAGTTGGAACTTCGTCCTCAACATCGGCGACCACCATTGCGGTTGCCGCAACGGCCACCGATTCGACCGAACTCGTTTCTGCGTGCGACCAGCAATTGGGTTTCTGCACGTCCTATCCGGCGTCTTGGTTCTTTCGCATCTGGGACAATGCCGAGTCCGAGAGTTCGGTTGCCGTCACGAGCGCCAAGATGGACGATGGTATGGCGGTTGGTGATGGCATGTGGATCAAAATCATAGCTGAAAGGCCGGAAGATGATGTGCCGTTCGATGCATGGATGGCGCACCAGGTGGAGTCGGGTTCACCGAGCGGGTTTCAGGTGCGCGATGTTGAAGACATCACCATCGGTGGGCTGCCCGCCATCTCCCAAGTGGAAGACTATATGGACGTCATCGATTCGCATCCTGGCTACTCCGAGTCGGTCTATATCGATTCCGGTGAGCGACGATGGCGAATCAGCGCGATGGCAAGCGAGCCCGAGAACTTTGAGAGACATCGCTCGGGCTTCGACGCCGTTCTGCGCAACTTCGAATTCTCAGGGCCAAAAAGCGAGCGGGCCGGTGCCACGGGCCGCTACTTCGGCCATGTCAAGGGGATCGAGGACCTGAGCAACGGGGAGATGGTGCTCGAAGTTGACATCGCGCACTTTCTCGGCGGCGACGAAGCTGGGCTGGCGGCCGTCGAAGATGGTGTTATCGACGATATGAACCATCTGTCGAACCCTTTCTACATTCGCGACCTCTACCCGGACACCAGCAAATTTCAACTCCAGGCCACGGCGAGAGTGGAACTCCTGGGACACGCAGAAGGGGGGGAGCTGGAGTTGCAGCGCTCGAGTGTGCAGAGCTTCTT
The DNA here is from genome assembly GCA_029262755.1 of Anaerolineae bacterium. Lineage (GTDB taxonomy): Bacteria > Chloroflexota > Anaerolineae > Epilineales > Epilineaceae > JAJCYU01. The sequence goes on along the minus strand of JAJCYU010000224.1, from coordinate 9,525 downwards.
GAATCTGTTCGATGAGAGCGCCCCGGAAGCGCAACGGTATATGCGTGATTCGCCGATTCGGATTACCGTCGCGGATGGTCTCGTGCTGCAGATCACACAGCAGTTTCTGCCTTGAAGCAAGGCGCGAACTCATGCTGTATTCAACTGACCCAACACGCGGCGTGGCACCTCACGGAGACTTAGCCATCAAGCCGTGCGGCTGGTCGAGCAGCCGGTTGCGGTGTTCGCGGCAGGCACCCCGAAGCGGTCGCCATGGGGCCACATCACAGAATCACAAGAAGGAGGAACCCCTCCCATGAATTCCGAGCGGATGAAGTCCTATTCCGACGAAGTTTTCCTGTCGCGAAACACGCGCAGCACTGGTGGTCTCCAATATCGCCTCCTTCTCAGCCTGAGCGCAGCGATGTTTGGTGGCGGATATGTCATCGGGACAGCCATGGCCTTGGGGTCGCCAGAACTCGGTGAATGGCTCCTAGGGCCGATCTCGCTGCTGCTGATGCTTGTTGTCGCGCTCCACTTCTTCATGCTGTGGCAGTTGGGCGCGAGGTTGAGTGATCGCCGGTCTTCCTCCTGGAGGAGGTGACGCCTTGGCCGTTGCTCTTACGGTACTTACAGCTGTGATTCAGCGGAACTCTAAGAATTCAACCAGCTGGGGTTGCTGGACTGAAAGCCATGATAATGTTGGTCCGGCTGCGACTGCCGGACCGTCAAACGTTCCAACTTCTAAGACGGCAGTGTTCAGCTCTTGAAGGCGAGGAAGGGTGGTTCAATGCCAGACAGAGTGTGGCGGTTGCTCAGAGCTGCAATCTCTTTAGCCGGAGTGGCAACGCTGATCGTGGTCGCCATTTTGGCGATGAGGTGGTCAGGAGCACGCACTCCGACCACCATGTTTCTTCCGCTCAAGCCGTTGTCGGCAGACGAAGCAGCGCTGTTGGTGTCCGAGGCGACTGCGGACAATGACGCCCAGATCATGACAGCCATCACGGCCCTGACCGAGAACGAGGTCACTATCGTTACGCGCTACGCGGTATTCCCTGTAGAACGCCAGGCAGCCGAGGCGATAAGAACGGTATCATTCAGGGATCGAACATACACCATCCACTCAGCGACGTGGGGACCGTACTTCAGTCGATACGTCCTGCCGCGCGGCGCACTCGAGGTGGCGCTCGGCAGGCCACTGACGATCGAAGACGTCAAGCCGGATGTGTTCAATGGTCTCTCAATATCGTTCGAGTCGAACGCGCTACTAAGCTATGTAATCACGGAGATTTTGGCACTCAGCGCAATTTTCATGGTGATGCTCGGACTCTGGATGTTTACACGGCAGTGGTGGGCGACGCTGCTCGGACTTGCCGGTTCGCTTTTCGTTGTCGCACTCTGGCTACCCACCTACGTGCCTCCGCTCTGGGACGCCGACGAATTCTACCACCGTATCGCTCTTGAATTCGTCGGCAGTTGGGGGGCCATATTCCTTGCCCCCGTAGCAGCGGTCGTCGGGATTACGGGAGCGCTCATCTCATTTCTATCCAGAGTCCAACCTAAGCCCGGCAAGCCTCCGATCGCGCCACAGGACGGTCATGGAGACGGTCAAAACTCTCAGCCTGACCCTGCTCTTCTTGCTGATTCATAGCACTGGAATCTTCGTGCTCGATATGCAATTGGGAGAGATCAAGAATGAGCATGATTCTGAGCTCCAAAGTATCCACTGGTCGGTTCCTGACGTGCGTGGCCATAGGATGCTTAGGAATGACCCTGCTCGCTTGTCAAGTTCCGGCGACTCCTCAACTTCCCCCGATGACCACTTCAAGCAGTGCGCCAGTTGCTGCAACTTCGACGCCGGTATACCGGCCGGACGACGATGGGCTGTATGTGAGCCCCGGTCCAGCGCTCACGGGCAGCGCCGTCTACCTTCCCCTTGAAGCTGGGCCGGCAGGAGCGTTCCTCGCCGAAGTTCAAGAGCGCCTCAGAATGCGCGACGAGACGTGGCTGACTGAGTCCATCGGCGATGGAGATACAGTCAACCGAACTCAAGGGACGCTGTGGTTTCATGCAATTGGCGAAGATGAACCGATAGGCAGTCTCCGTGAGCATGAAGTCGCGGGGCTGCTCACGGAGTTATTCGCGGCAGGCTCTCGACCGATCCTTCAGGGGTATTTCGCTAGTCGCGGCGAGACTCCCGTTTTCGTGTCGTTTGATGAGCCACAAACTCTAGCGGGCCTGGATACTGTCGACGTTGTCACAACCGGCTGGCAGGGGGAGTCGGCCAGTTTTGGAGACGACTTCGATTCGGCCCCGCAAGCCGCAAGCTGGCGCTTCGAGCGCTCGGGCACTACGTGGCACTGGTCTTCATGGAGCTGGTCATCCCCTGACGAGTACAGCGCGACGGTAGCCGCCACAGAGCGACATCTCATGGCCTCACGCGAGAGCCGGTACAGCATCTACCATGTTGTTCGGCCCGAGAACCGCTGGCCAACACCCGATATAGCGCAAACACGCGACGTCCCGTCGCCCGATGGTCAGTGGGTGGCACGTGAGATCAGTGGCAATTCCCAAGAAATTGATCCCCGAGAACCAGACACCAAGCTGGCGTACGTGGGCATTGAGTTGGTCCACGAACCCACCGACCGCCGCTGGCAGATGAACGAGCACTGGCAGAGTGGCGACATCGGTTCGACCACCCCATCCGTGTTCGCCTGGTTGCCGGATGGCGGCACGGTCATCCTAGACAACGTGATCTGTGGAGACGGATGCGTGAGTCACTGCAGTCACACCTTGTCTGCGTTCGATACGGAGACGCAGTCACCGCGGCTGCTCCCATACGTCGGCAGCGATCCAACACTCGACCCGACTGGACAATTCATCGCAGGCCTAGGGAGCGGCGACACCGACGCCCGAAATGAGCTCGTGGTGAGCGTACTTGACCTTGCAACCATGAAGGTCGTCTCGGCGCCCTTCTTCGGTGAAGAGTTTGGCTTCCTAGCGTGGGCTCCGGATGGATCCGCGTTGGTATTCACCATCGCCGATCAATATGAGATGTGCGCCGAATTCCCAGCCTCGCACCTCGTACGCTTCGATATCGAAACCGCACAATTGACCGCACTCACAACTGTTGATGAGCGATTCCGACGCGTGAGTGCGTGGCAACCAGAAGGAGTTCTAGAAGTGATGGTGTTCGACGGTGGAGCAATCTGGGTCGATCGTGACGCCGATGCGATTGAGTATCGAAGTGCAGCGACTGGTGAGATCGTCGAGTCCTATTCGCCCATCGCCACGGCGACGCCGGGACCTTGAGCTGGGAGCCGCGACTCAAAACGGGCGGTTCTCGTGACGGTCGGCATGAGGCCATTTCGTTTTGCTCACGTGCGCTTCTTCCCGAGGAACGATAGATATCCGTGTCTACGTTCTTAAGCTCCGCAGTAGCCGGTAGCCGATAAGCCCAAGTGCGACTACAAGGGCAAGGCCCAGCGCGAGTTGATGATAGAGCGGGCGATGAGAAGATAAGAGATCAACTTCGTAGCCAGCCCATAGGAGCACGATAGCCAAGATCAGCTCGGCGAGGACGTGGCCGCGACGATGTTGCATGGGCTTTGTCTCCTACATGGAACTCCGCTCAGATCAAGGGAATCGTGTCTCGAAAAGGACCCTTTTCCTTACCCTTCAGGATGGCGTACTTCTGCCATTCTTGACGAGATTCCTTACATCGTCGGATCGGGGTCATTAAACCCATACGTTTGCTTGACCAATCGGCCGAAACCGTTGCCATTTCAGTAGTCCGGCAGGGCGGCACAGCCGCAACCTACCATCCTTCGCAGCGCCATGTCAATGGCCCCCCGGCACGCGGTGGTCGCCGCATCCATCGACGCCCGTACTAGCCGCAGCCCCGGCAGTCCTGCTCGTCCCCTGCCGGCCGACGCTCCCGCTGGTCGTTGTACACGAGCATCGGCGCTAGCGCCTTGCGCAACCCTCGGCGGACCTCGCGTCGCGTGGTCGCGAGCCTCGTCGCCGAGGGTAGGGGGATCGGCTCGTGAGCGGCTCGTGAGCGCCCCGCGGGACGCCGGAGCGAAGCTGCGGATGTCCTTCCGGTGCCCCAGCCCGTGCTTCTGCGCATCTACGTGGCTCTCCTCTCGATGAGCCGTTGGCCCCTCGCTCGCCCGCGCTGCCAGTCTGTCGACGCCCAATGTCGACGTCAGGCGCGCACGAGCGAACGCCTCGTCCCACCGCAACACAGCCTTAACCCAATCCGCCCGGATCCGTCTGAACCAATCGCGCGCGAGACAGTACGATGAAGCGTGGCGCGAACGCATCCCCCAAGCCCTTGACAGGGGAACGCCTGTTCTATATCTTGTTCGTGCCCTCGGGATCCCATCGCCCCGTCCCGAATTACTCCCCCGACGTGCCGCACTGACGTGCCGGCCAGACCTTGCAGGAGGTACAGCCCGTGAACCCCGAGTTGATGGAAGTCCGCAAGCAGATGATGGAGTTGGCCGTGAAGGCCAAGGAGTTGCAGCAAGCGCAGGCGCCGGAGCCGGTTTCATCCGATTACGCCTTCAATACCGGCGACGGTGAGGTCAGTCTTGCCGACCTGATGGGCGAGAGCGACGAGTTGATCGTGATCCACAACATGGGCAAGAGCTGCAGCTATTGCACCCTGTGGGCCGACGGCTTCAACGGGTTGCGCAAGCCGTTGGAGGACCGCGCGTCGTTCGTGGTCGTGAGCCCGGACGATGTAGCGACGCAGGCGGACTTCGCGGCTTCGCGCGGTTGGGAGTTCCGTATGGCCAGCGATCCGACGGGCGCCTTCACCAAGGACATGGGGTACCGCGACGACAGCGGCAACGTGCACCCGGGCGTATCGGCCTTCGCGCGCCAGGCGGACGGCAGCATCGCCCGCACCGGCCGCGACTACCTCGGGCCCTATGACACCTATTGCTCGGCGTGGCATCTGTTCGGCTTGTTGCCGGATAAGGAATGGCACCCCAGCATCGACTACGACCTGCAGCCGGCCTAGGTCTGCAGATCTTCGGCCTCGGCCCCGGCTTCGGCCTCATTCGCGATCGATCACGGCGCGTCGTCGATCCGATCGCACGAGTCAGGCGATCGTCGTAGGCTCCGGACCTAGAGACGTAGGCTCCACACCCACAGCAAGTTCTTGGTGAAACATTCCGGCCGTCCGTCCCTTCGTGGGGCGGGCGGCCGGCTCTATAATCGCCGGATGAATACGGCCCGATGCGGCGCTATTGCGCGTGATTCGGGATAACGGCAGGGGGGCGGGGCGCGTTGTCAGTGCCGGGCCCCAGCCGTACGCTGGGGGAGGAGTAGCATGGCCGAGGAGACGACGACCGTCGAGGAAACCACCGCCGACGCGCCTGTAGTGCGCATCGGCGACGTTGCCGCGCATGCGGGGCAGCGGGTGACCATCCAGGGCTGGATCCACAATCGCACCGACAAGGGGCGGCTGCAGTTCTTGATGCTGCGCGACGGCAGTGGGCTGATCCAGGCCGTGGCCTTCCACAAGTCCGTGCCGGCAGATCTGTTTGAACAGATCGGCACGTTGACGCAGGAGTCCGCCGTGCGGGTGACCGGCCTTGTGAAGCCGGACGATCGTGCGCCGAGCGGATTCGAGCTGGGCGTGGACGGCTTTGAATTGGTCTCGTTGGCCGAAGCGGACTATCCGATCCAGCCCAAGGAGCACGGTACGGGCTTCCTGATGGCGCAGCGACATCTGTGGATTCGCTCCCAGCGTCAGACGGCCATCCTGCGTATCCGGGCCACGATTATCAAGGCGATCCGCGACTGGCTCGACGAGCACGATTTCGTGCTGGTCGACACACCGGTGCTGACGCCGTCCAGCTGCGAGGGCACGAGTACGCTCTTCGAGACGGAATATTTCGGCGAGCCGGCCTATCTAACCCAGAGCGGCCAGCTCTACAACGAAGCGACGGCGGCGGCGCTGGGACGGGTGTACTGCTTCGGGCCGACCTTCCGGGCCGAGAAGAGCAAGACACGACGGCACCTTACCGAGTTCTGGATGGTCGAGCCGGAGATCGCCTTCGCCGACCTGGAAGACATCATGGAGATCGAGGAGCAGTTCGTGAGTTACGTCGTGCAGACGACGTTGGCCAAGCACCGCGATCTGCTGACCGACGTGCTGGAACGGGACGTCTCGAAGCTCGAAGGGATTCAAGGATCGTTCCCGCGCATCAGCTACGACGAAGCCGTGGAGCGCCTGCAGAAGGGCGACTACCCGGACTTCCCGTGGGGCGAGGATTTTGGCGCGCCGCACGAGACCTTCCTGGCGGAACAATTCGATCGCCCGGTGTTCGTGTACCACTATCCAACGGCCGCGAAGGCGTTCTACATGGCCGAGGTGGAAGATCGCCCGGAGGTCTGTCGCTCCGTCGACATGCTGGCGCCGGAGGGCTACGGCGAGATCGTCGGCGGCGGGCAGCGCGCCACCAGTGCGGAGTTGATCGAACGGCGCATCGAAGAACACGAACTGTCACGCGAAGACTACCAGTGGTACCTGGATTTGCGGCGCTTCGGCTCCGTGCCGCACGCGGGCTTCGGCCTGGGTGTCGAGCGCACGGTCGCCTGGATCTGCGGCCTGGACCACGTGCGCGAAACGATCGCGTTTCCGCGCATGTTGGAGAAGATTTATCCCTAATCGTCGTCGGGGCGTGTGCCCCGAGAAGGCCGACACCGTCGGCGGCGGCGTGACGGACGCAGCGCGATGGGTCGCGGCAACGCGTCCCCGCGCACAAGAGGAGAGCAGCATGCGAATCCGAAGCCGAGCGTTGGGTCTGGCCGTGTTGGCCGCCGCGCTTACCCTGCCGTTGTGGTCGGTTGGTGGCGCCGCTCAGACCGGGCCCGCGCCCGCGACGGGCAAGCCGCTGACCCCGGCCATCGCCTACTCACAGAACACGAACACCCACCTCATGGTGTGGGCCGAGGACACCGGATCCGGTACGGGGCTCGACCTCTACGCGATGCGCCTGTCCGCAACGGGCCTACCCACGGGACGCGTGATTCCCGTGATCGTCGCGGCCGGCAACCAGTCCGATCCGGCGGTGGTGTTCAACCCGCGCCTGAACGAATTCCTACTGGTCTTCACCGATGACTCGGTCAGCCGAGGCGTCAACCCCACACCGGCAGGCCCGGTGGCGCCGCCGATTCCCGGTACGCCGCAACCGACGCCGCCCACCCTGCCGACGCCCAACCCGATCGCGATCGAGGGCGTCGTCGAGCTCAGCATCCCGGACACACTCGACGGCGCGTACGCGGCGGCGATTGAGGCCGGAATGTGGGACGAGGGCGTGACCCTGGTCGGGCCCGACGGGCGCACGTCGCTCGGTGGGCCGGCTTCGCTGCCGGCAGACGTCGGTAGCGACGTGATCCGCGTCGACCCGACCACCGGCAGCCCGATCGACGGCGTGTTGGCCGTGGACGCCGTGACCGGGATCCCGGCCGACGGCAACGTGCTCGGCCTGCTCGATGACATCGTGCCCTTCCAGGCCACGGCGACGATTCCGCCGCCGAGCACGCCCGTGCCCGGCGGCCCCGGCACCCCGCCCGGCGGGCCCGGCGGTCCGGTCTCCGGCTCGCGCGATATCGTCGGCATCTGGCTGTCGACCTACGGCACCATCGTCAGCAACGCCTTCGGCATTGTGACGGCGCCCTCCGACGACACCTACCCGGACATCGACTTCAAGCCGAGCTCCAACACGGACGATTACGCCCTGGTTTGGCGCGAGGTCGTGGGCACCAACGTGACGCTTTCGCAGGTGCGCATGCGCAGCCTCGGCCGTTACCTGGTCATCGATCCCAAGCGGACCATCGTGACCGGTGTCGACATCGGCCGGCCGTCTGTGGCCGCCGATTGGCTCGGCAGCCAGTACATCGTCGTTTGGGCCGAAACGCCCAAGGATGAGCCGGCGCGCGACATCTTCGGCAAGCGCCTCAACTCCAACGCCTTCCCCTACAAGCCCATCTTCCGCGTGGTCGGCGGCGATCCGGACCAGACATCGCCCTCGGTTTCGTCGCTCGGCACGCAGGGCGGCTACCTGCTGGCCTGGGAAGAGCGCAGCGCCACGGACCCGCCGGACATCCGCATCCGCCGCTTGAACTCCAACGGCTACCCGTGGAAGCCGCAGTACGCCCTGGCCGGTGGCCCCGCGTTCAGCTTCTCGCCGGACCTTGCGCCCACGCGCGACCGCGCCTCGACGCTCATCGCATGGCTCGAGCGCAACGCCGCGGGCGACCACGAGATCATCACCGCCCGCCTCAACCGCGACGGGCGCCGCATCGGCCCCGAGCGCGTCATCGTGATCGGAGGCGTCGGCGGCGGCGTCACCCCGATCCCACCGCCGCCCAACCCGGGCGCCCCGACACCACCGCCGCTTCCAACGCCGTAGCGGAGGCGGGGGCGCGCGGCTCCGGAAGCCGTGCAGGGATTGCGACGAGACGAGTCGCGAATACGTAGGTATCACAACGACGGGGGTGGTCTCGCAGAAGAGACCACCCCCGTTCGTTTTCGTCGTCGCCGATGAAGTCGACGGGGTGGGTGCTGTAGGAAAATCGACGTTGCGACCGCGACCGGACCGTCCACCGTTACTACCCGGACCCCTACACCAACCGCGCTCGCACCCGTGCGCTGATCGTGTCCATCGCGGTCACGACGATCACGATGCCCAGGATGGCGACGGCGGCCCAGCTCCAGCGCGTGAGGCGCATCCACTCGTTGAGGATGAAGCCGATGCCGCCGGCGCCGACGAAGCCTAGGATCGTGGACATGCGCACGTCGATGTCCCAGAAGTAGATGCCGAAGGCTAGGAAGGGCGGCACGATCTGGGGCACGACGGCGAAGCGGATGACCTGGATGCGGGTGGCGCCCGTGGCTTGCAGGGCCTCCATCGGGCCGGGATCGATATTCTCGACGGCCTCGCTGAAGAGCTTGCCCAGATTGGCCATCGTGACGATCACGAGCGCCAGGATGCCGCCGAAGGGCGAGCCCACGCCGACCCACGCCGCGAACACGACCGCGAGGATGAGCGGCTCGATGGCGCGCGCCAGGTTCATGAACGTGCGGGCACCGTAGTAGAGGGCGTTGCCGGGGAGGGAGCGCGGCATGAGGTTGCGCGCGCCGAGGAAGGCCAGCGGCAGCGCCAGCACGGCGCCGATCGTGGCGGCCATCAGCGCCATGAGGATCGTCTCGACCAGGCGGGAGAGCGTGATGCGCAGCGGCTCGCTCGGCAGGAGGCGGCCGACCGGGCGCGCGACCTCGAGCTCGAGCCGCAGCGGCGTGCCCACGTCGGCCAGCATGGGGCGCACGTCGACCGTCGTGGCGAAGGTACCGTCTTCGGCGGGACGGACGCGACCGGCGCTCAGGCGTCCGCCATCGGGCAGGATCCAGCGCAGACGCGACGAGGCACCCGGCGGCACACCGGCGCCGGCGACGCCGAGCGAATCGCCCACGTCGGCGCAGGAAGCGGCCAGGGTAAGCGTCGCGCCTTCGATAGTGACGTCGGC
>JAJCYU010000223.1 GCA_029262755.1 Anaerolineae bacterium | reverse complement strand
GACTGAGCGCGGCGAGCTGCTCGGCCTCGGTGCGGCGCGTGGCCTGGACGTACATCCCGCCCACACGTCGCGCGAAGGGCGCCAGGAGGTGGCTCTTGCCTACTCGGCGTCGCCCCACGACAAAGACGAGCTCCGCGCGCGGGCTCTCCCAACGCCGCACGAGCGTCGCCCACTCGGGGTCTCGATCGAGGATCGATGCCGGTTTGTCGACCATGTCCGAAGTGCAGCCTTTCCAGTTGCAGCACTACAACTTGCAGGGTCGCAACCAGGAAGAGCCTTCACGTTCAAGTGGCTGCCGGCTTGCATCCATGCGGGACTGCGTAGCGCGGCACGGCGCACGCTGGCATCCTCCCGCCCATGACCCCCGCGCCGTCAACGGCTACGCCCACTCTGGCTTGGGAAGCAGGGCGGATGCGAAGGACGACGACCTGGCCAAACCAACCGCGAGTCGTAGGTTTAGCACGACCGGGGTTCAGGAGTTCCACAGTTGGCCGAAGCCTCAGGGTTGGGATCCGGCATCGGGCCTGGCGATCGCCCTTGCGGCCGAGGACAAGGAGAGAAGCATGACGATCACGGAAGGAATCACGTGGGTGGCAACCTGTACGGAGCGTTTCGACGAAACCCTTGCCTTCTTCCGCGACACGCTGGGATTGGAGTTCACGGATCAAGGCACCGCCACCGTGGACACGCAGTTCGCTCGATACGCGAAGTGCAGCGTGGGCGAGGGCGTCGAGTTTGAGATCCTCGAGTCGACTGCCGCGTCGCTCGGGCGCTTCCCCGGCCCGATCGTCTCCTTCACGGTGGACGACCTCGACGAAGCGCTAAAGAACGTCACGTTGCATGGTGGCGAGGTCGTCGCGGGGCCGATCGAGAGCGATCCGTGGCGCTGGGTCTACGTTCGGGCTCCCGACGGAAGCGCGTACCAGATGCAGGAGCGCCGCGGATAGGGGCGCTACTTGCTCCGGTGACCGCGACGCCGGTGGCCGCCCCTCGGTTCATCGCCCGCTCTACAACCCCCGGCGGACCCGAAGTGGAAGCCGTACTCGAACAATCCCTCAGGTCTGTTAGACAGTCCCAGCCACGGTTCCGATGTTCATGTCCTCCGCGCAGGATTGAGTCCTACCGGGCCGTCACAGACGCGAAGCCCAACAGTCCGCGTCAGTCCCTTGCTGTGGCGGGCATGAAGATGCGTTCCCGCCGCGCTCCCACGGCCGTGGCACTCGCGCCTGCCGCGGGCGTTGCGGACGGTGTCGCGGATGCCGTGGCCGTCGCGGTCCCGGTCTGCGGCGTGGACCGCTCATCCGCCGCGATCCCTCGGAGCCCACGCACCTCCGGTTCGCTCAAGGCCCGCTCATAGAGCCGCACGTCGTCCAGCGTGCCCTGGAAGAACCGCGTGCCGTCCAGATCGCTCCGGCCTCCGATGAATAGGTCTCCCTCCGGATCGTAGGGGGCCGCGCCTACCGGCGTCCGTCCCCACGCTTCGCCGTCTACGTAGAGTCGCGCCAACCGGCCGGGCACGGCGCTGAGGGCAACGTGATGCCAGGTGTCATCCATCAGGTCGGAAGGGGCGTCGAGATAGTAGGCGTGTGGGCGATCGATATCGGTCAGAAGGACGCGAGAGGTGCCGCCGTTCGCAAGGAGGTAGAGCCACAGCCGAACCGGCGCTCCCGAGGCGCCGTGGCTGAACAGGTATCGGACGCCTGCGCCCGACGCCCGAGCGGCCTTCAGCCACAGGCTGATCGTAAAGCCGCCCTCCGGCGCGTAGGCGAAGCCTGGAATGCGCACGTGATCGTCGCGGCCGTCGAAGACCAGCCCCCCGCCCTTCCAACCACGAGCTCGTTGAGGACCGCTGGATGGGTCCGGGCCCAGACGGCCTCCACGACCGTTGCCGGTTGCATCCGCGATGACCTCGCCGCTGCCGTCCATGGGCCAGTGTGCGACGAGACCGTGCTTGAGGTCGCGGATCTGGTCATCGTCGGCGAGGAGGATCGTGGCGTTGTTGTCCCCAGCCACCTCGTCCCCCGCCGCCAGGCGAAACGTGACCGTCTTCGGCTCCTCCGGCTGGTCATTGTCGATGGCGGAGACGCTCAGATTCACGAACGATGCGCCGGCCGGTATTCGCACTACGTCGCCCGGTGGGTCGAGCAGATAGTCGACGTCTGCCCGAGCGGGGCCTTCCGCGACCAGCGGCACGGTGAGGGCTTCGGACGCGTCCCCATGCCGCAGCACGCGGATGATCCCGACACCGATCGTGCCCTCCTCGACGGCGAAGGCATCCGCGGCATCGATCTCCAGCGGAGGCGTGGCCAGCAGGTCGATGTCTCGCCAACGGGAAACGTACTCGGGCAGTACCTCGGCCAACGCTGCGGCGTAGGCCGCGCGCGTGGCCGTGGAAGCGCGCACGTCGCCCGGTGTCTCGAACTGCGTGGCATCGATCGCTCCGCCGGATCGCGAACCATGGCGGACGGTGTTGGCACCGCCGTCGAAGTAGTCACGGCCACCCGGGTCGGGAAAGCGGGGGCTGGGTACAGCAGCGAAGCCCCGATCCTGAAGCAGACCGCCCAGGCTCTCCGGTCCGCGCAGCAGGGCGCTGAAGGAAGCCCCACTGCGCTCCGCCAAACCGCGGATGCTGCTCCGCGCTGCGTAGGAAGGGTCCGCGTCCAGCACGGGGTCGGCCTGCTCGAGCTCCGCGGCGCGAAGTAGGTAGCCCAGTTCCGTGGCCTGAAGTTCGTGCCCATGAGCGTGGAGGTCGATCGCATGGCCCTCACCCTGTTCGGCGACGATCGCGGCCTTGGCCATGTCGATGAACGCGTGGAAATCGCGCCATGCACGCTCTGCGACAGGATCTCCCTGGGCCGCCTCTTGGATCGTGCGATTGCAGTCCAGCTTCGTGCGCCGCAGGTGGCAGATGATCAGATGCGGCCGGCGGCCGGTGCGCGCAGCGAGAGCGTCGGAGATCGCGCGAGCTAGCTCCACCGTGTAGCCGTCCGTGACCATCGTGCCGGTGGCGCGGTCGGGCACGTCGAGCGGCTCGATGCGCCCTCCGTGGGGCACGGAGATCACCAACGGCAGGTTGCCGACGACGTACTCGACGTGCCCATACTCACCCCAAAGCGTTTGACCTGGGACAGGTCGTGGCTGCGCTCGTCCTGGACGGCTTGCAGCGACCAACGAGGCGAGCAGAAGCAACGTGGCAAGAGGCGCGAATAGGGCTGCGGACGTCCGCTTACCGCTCGTGCGGCGCACAGGGCGCATCGTCATCTCCGCGAAGGATTTGGGAGGTAGGGTGCCCGCGGCGGGGGGGACATCATAACCGTGACCCTCACCGCCGCTCCCACCGCCCGACCCACTCGCGCCCCGCTCGCTTCGGGTGGCTGTGTGTCGCGGGTTCGAGCGACCGCTCCGCGAACCAGGGTGCGACCAGCTCGCGCACGGCGTAGGGGTCCAGCGGATACGGCGGGCCTTCGTGTGGGCCAGGGCCTAGCGTGCCGGGCGGCTCGATGACGGGGAAGATGAGCGTGATCAACTCGCCCCCCGGGCGGAGCAGCTCGGACGCTCGCTGGGCCCACGCGGCGCGCTGCTGCGGATCGATCGCGCACAGGAACGTGTAGTCCCAGATGACGTCGAAGGGTTGAGCCGGCTCGAAGGAGAAGTAGTCCGCAAGCCGTACGTACGCGGCGTCTTCGGAGAGTCCGGCGACCTCGCGCAGGCTCCGGAAGCGCTCGATCGCCGACGCCGCCACCTCCAGTCCCAGCGCCGTCCTGCCGGCTTGGGCGAAGGCGAGCACGTCGTGGCCCGCGCCGCAACCCGGCACGAGCACCCGGCCCGCGGGTACGTCGTCGGCCGCGAGGAGCGTCGAGAGCGTTGGCGCGGGGGCGCCGGTGTCCCACGGGGTGTTGCCGGCCCGCCAGCGGGACTCCCACTCGGGTTCATTCATGGCGTTTCCTCCGCAGCGCCTACCGTGAGCGGCAGGAACGCCGGCGGCGGCGTCGCCACGAGGGTCGCGGTAGCGGAACCGACGGGAAGGACGGTCGCGATCGGGCTTGCGGCGGCGGTCGGGCTTGCGGTGCCGGTCGGGCTCACGACGTCGGTGGGACTCGCGGCGGCGGTCGGGCCAGGGGCGGCGCGCCGCTCCGCCTCGACGAAGAAGCGGTCGAGTAGCTCCTGGAAGGCTTGCTCCTCGGCGTCTTCCTCCGCGCCGCCGTTGGCAAGCAGGACGACGCCGAGCCCGTCGGCCGGCCGGAAGAACATCGCGGTGCGCGCCCCCAGCTCGCCTCCGTCGTGGCCAAGCAGCGCATCCTCGCCGCGGCCGGTGCGGTACCAGATCAGGCCCTGCCCCGGCTCGAGGAGCGGGATCTGCTCGCGCCGCATCTCGGCAACCGTCTCTGACCGCAGGATCCGGGCGTCGTCGAGCTCTCCAAAGCGGGTGAAGGCGGCAAGGAAGCGGGCCAGCTCGGCGGCGCCGGCACGCAGCGAGCCGTTGGGGTAGTCGGGGAAGCCGTAGTGTGCGTGGCGCACGGACCGCCCGCGCTCGCGGCTGTACGGCACGGCCAGCGTTGTGAGGTCCTGGCCGGCCAGGCGCCAGGAAGCGCCCGGCATGCCGAGGGGCTCGAAGATCCGCCGTCGGCAGAAGGTGTCGAAGGGCAGCCCGGCGATGCGCTCCACGAGGTATCCGAGCAGGGCGGTGCCGACGTTGCTGTAGTCGTATGCAGCGCCCGGTCGGGCACGCCCGAAGTTACCGGCCGCGTGCCAGTCGCCGCTCGGCGTGAGGTAGCCGGCGCAGAAGTCCGCGAGCGGGATGGGCGAGTCGCCGTCCACGACGAGCGGCTCGAGCACGTCCCAGTTGTCGCGGATCCCCGCGGTGTGGGTGAGCAGCATCCGGAAGGTGATCGGCGTGTCGGAATCCCGTGGGTGCCGCAGGGCAAAGGGCAGGTGGGCCTCCACGTCACTGTCGAGGTCGATGCCGTGATCCTCGTGGATCTGCATGAGCGCCACGGCTGTGACGGTCTTCGAAACGGAGGCCAGGAGGAAGCGTGTGTCGGGCGTGACGGGAATGGCGTCCTCGACATCCGCCCAGCCGTAGCTTCCGGTCCAGAGGACGCCTCCAGGGCCGGTGAGGGCGACGGCCAAGCCGGGAAGGTGCGCCGCGCGCATCCGGTCCGCGATGAACGCGTCCAGCTCGTCGTCCGCACGGCGGGCCGTCGGGCGGAGCGGCCGCCGCGCAAGGGCGGCGCCGGCGGACCCGGTTGCGACCAGGCCGCCCAAGATTAGGAAGCGCCGTCGTGAGAGAAAGCCATCCCCCGCGCCCGCCATGTGCCATCGCTCCTTCGCGCTTGTGGGCGCCGAGCGCCCGGTGGGACGATAGCCGCTCGCAGCAGCGCGCGACATTCGCGCAGCCCTCAACCTACCGCATCCGTGACAGGCGCACTTCGGCGTAACGGCCCTCTACGTCCGGCTCGCTTGCCTCGCTTAGCCCGGCTTTCTCCCAAACGACGTAGGGCTTGGGGACGAGGTCGAGCAGCGCCTCCCGCGTGACGTCGGGCGGGTCGTCGACGCCCTGCGGGATCACGATGGCCGGTCGGAGCCGCGGCGCGGTGTCGAAAGCGCAGCGCGAGCGAGCATGGCAGGAGCACGCCGTGCAGCCCGCGCACGCCCGATCCCCCGCCTGGACGTCGACACTTGCCTTGAGTCCCACGTCCGGCAGCGGACGCTGGCCGACCCGTCGACGGGCCTTCCAGAGGCGGATCTATACTATCGACCCGGCGGGTGCCCGATTCCATCGAGACCGGTTCCTCAGGAGGCTCTTGACCATGACCCACGCCTGGCACGACCTCGACCCGGGACCCGATGCTCCCGCCGCCGTTCAGGCCGTCATCGAGATCCCAAAGGGCAGCAAGATCAAGTACGAGCTCGACAAGGCGTCCGGCATGCTGCGCGTGGACCGCGTGCTTTACTCCTCCGTGGTCTACCCGGCCAACTACGGCTTCATTCCGCGCACCCTTGGCGAGGACGACGACCCGCTCGACGTGCTCGTGCTCATGCAGCAGCCCGTCGATCCCCTGAGCCTGCTGCGTGCGCGGCCCATCGGCATGATGCCGATGATCGATCAGGGCCAGGCCGACGAGAAGATCATATGCGTCCACCTCGACGATCCGGAGTACAACGGCCTGCACCACATCGACGAGGTCTCGCCCCATCGGCTGCTTGAGATCCAACGCTTCTTCGAGGACTACAAACAGCTCGAGCACAAGCAGGTCGAGGTTAAGGGCTTCCTCGGTCCCGCCGAGGCCGAGCGTGTCATCGACGTAGGCATCGCGCGTTATGCGCGCTGGCGGGCGGACCACCCGTAGTTCAGGACCCGTGATCGGTCTGAGTTGGCGCGGCAATCGATCATGCCACCCGCCGGCCTGCCAAGCCCGCGCATCGTTTGGTCGTCCATTCGACCCATTCGGGAATGAAGGAGCCCGACCCTTTGTGCCGGCAACGCAATCGTCTCCGGCTCCACACTCGTGCAGACTGTTGAGAATAAATGGCCTCTCCTCGGAACGGCGGAACACCCTGGGTAGGGCCGCCGTTGCCTACGCCGTGATACCCCCTCACCCGGGTCCCGACGCTTCGAAGCGAGGGAAACCATGCAGGCGCGTCTAGCACCCGATCGGCGGCTGTATCGATGGCAAGAAGCGATTTGGCTGTTGATCGCGTTGTTGACGCCGTTGTTCGTGAATCTGTGGGTTGAGCAACAATTCGAGGCGTCGAAGATCTGGCTGTTGCGGACCTTGGTCTGGGCGCTGGCTCTCCTGTGGTTGGGCGGTCTTCTGCGCGGTTCGCGGACCGTGCCGCTCTCCTCAACCGTGCGCGGCCTCCTCATCGCGCTCGTACTTATCCTCGTCCTGTCGACGTTCCAGAGCCCCAATCGAAGCATCGCGATCCACGGCACGCTAGACCGGGCCGGCGGCTTGCTCACCCAGTTGAGCTATCTGCTGCTTTTCGTCTGCGTCGCCACGCGAATCAACGCCCGGAGCAGTCGGCGCTTGCTGCTCTTCGTCGTCTTCACCGCCGTGCCGATCTGCGGGCTGGGCCTGGCGCAGGCAGCCGGTTGGCAGCCGGCGCCGCTGTTCACCGACGCGCGTAGTCCCATGACCACCACCCTTGGGCGGGCCAACTTCACGGGCGCCTATCTGGCGCTGCTGCTGCCGATCACGCTGGCCGCCGCAGTGTCGGCCACCACACATCGGCTTCGATGGTCATTCGCTGCCCTCGTCGTGCTCGACCTGAGCGTCATCGCCTTGACCCACGCGCGGGCGGCGTGGATCGCCGCGGTCGTCGGCATTGGCGTGTTTGTGTGGTTGAGCGCTGCGCCCCGCTGGCCATCCCGCGTGCGCTGGTTGAGCGCCCTGGGCGGGATTGCGACGCTTGGCGCCGCATTGCTGCTGATCCTGCAGCGGGGCATCGCAGGGGGCGGCTCCATCGCCGCCCGCTGGACAATTTGGCGGGCATCGATCGACCTACTGAGGCCACACTTATGGCTCGGCTACGGCGCGGACACGTTGGAGCTGTTTTTTCCTGCCGTCTATCCGCCGCAGCTGGTCTACTCCCAAGGTCGTGGCGTCGTTGTCGACCGCGCACACAATTGGCTGCTCGACTGGTCCCTCAACCATGGCATCGTGGCAACCCTCGTGCTGATCGCCCTCGTCGGCCTCATCGTGCACCAAGGCCGGCAGCAGCCGACGGCGCCGGAGCAGTTCAGCCTGCCCTCGTTCGCCGAACAACGGCTCGGGCGTCATTGGGTTGCTGCGTGTGTGGCATCGGTCTGCGCGATGCTGGTGGGGAATCTGTTCTTGTTTGACGTCGCCGCGACGGCAACGCTCTTCTGGCTGCTGTTGAGCATTCTGGCCGCCGCGGCAGGGGCGGCACAGTCGCGAACAGAATCGAATACACAGGCGCGGACACAGGCTGCGAGGTCGCCTCTCCCGATGCCGGCGTGGGCCGGTTGGTCGGCCTTGGGCGCGGGCGGCGTAATCGTGGTCTGGGCTGCTTGGCAGTTCAACGCACGCCCTTTGCTGGCGGATGTGTCCAGTAGGCGCGGCACGATTCTCCTGAGCCAGGGGAATCACGCGGCGGCACTGGCGCAGTACGCGGAGTCGGTGAGATACCAGCCCCATCGCGCTGCCTATCATGTCGCCGAGGCGTTGACTGCCGCGGAACTGGGCGACTACGAGCGGGCGGAAGAGACGATGCGGGCGGCAATTGCCCTGCGTCCCAACGATCCAGTGCTGTACACTCAACTCGCGGCCATCCACGCCGCTCAGGCGAACGGGGCGCCCGAGAGGCTCGACATGGCCTACGACGCCTACGAGGCGGCGATCTCCCTCGGGCCGACGATCGCGTTGACCTTTCGGCATTACGCCGATCTCGCACTGCGATCGGGTGACGTGGCATTGGCATCGAATAGGGCGGAACGGGCGGCGGATCTCGATGAGAGCGACGGTGTCTCCTACGGCATCTTGGGCTGGGCGCGGTTGGAGGAGCACGAGTTGCTCGCAGCGCAACGCGCGTTCGAACAGGCGGTGCGGTGGCAGCCGGGTTCGGCGGATTTCCATCTGGGCCTTGCCACCGTCTACAAGCAGCTGGGCCGTCTCGACGCGGCCAGGCAGTCGCTCCAACGGAGCCTGGCCATCGACCCCGCCTACGCGCCAAGCTTGTCTCTGCAGATCGAACTACAAGGGCAGTAAGCCTACGTGCTTGTCGTCCGTAAGGAGGTTCACATGAACGCTCGAGGAACCGTTCCCTACATACCGATCGCTGCCGCTGCCGTGTTGCTGCTCGGCGGCCTTGGCGCGTATTGGCCTACGCGGGCGGACGCGGCGCGGGCTACGTCCGCGCTTGCGCCGAGCGCCACCATCGGGGATGCCATCACGTTCCAAGGCTACCTCACCGATCCCAACGACGTGCCTCTTGACGGCGCCTTCACCATGCAATTCTCGATATTCAACGCTCCGGCGAGAGGCGATTTGCTATGGGAGAGCGGTGACCTCCCGATCCTCGTGAACGACGGCCTCTTCGAGACGAAGCTCGACATCACGACGGACATCTTCAATGGCGAGGAACTGTGGGTGGCACAGACCATCAACGGCGAGTTGCTCTCACCGCGCCAGGAGATCCTGCCGGCGCCGATGGCGCACACACTGCGCCCCGGCGCCATTGTCAAGGGCACGGCCAACGCGTTTCCCAACAACTACGTGATCGACGCGCAGATGAACAACGATGTATTCGCCTTCAACCGAGGCGCGATCACGGGGCGAACGACGACGGGCAACGCCATTTACGGCCTTGCTGAAAACGGCCGCGCGATTTACGGGCAGACCCAGGACGGATATGCCATCTACGGCTTTGACGGCGGCAGCGATGCCAATCGCGGCTACGCCGGCTATTTCTACAGCACGAACGGTGTCGGCGTCTACGGCTACAGCAACGGCGACCGTAGCCATCCCAATATTCTCGCGCCCGGCATCTATGGGCAGAGCAATCGAGGTGTGGGTGTCTACGGGCGGGGCGACACGTCGGATAGCTTCAGCTTCTACAACGAAGGCGGTTACTTCGAAGGCGGCAAGGGCCTGTTTGCACGTGGAACCGATTCCGCATCGGAACAGGGCTACGGTGCTCGCATCTACAGCAACAGCTTTCGGGGCATGTATGTCCAGGGCGGCGGCTCCAATTTCGATGCGTACTTCGGCGGTTCCGGCGGGATCAGTGCCAGTTCCTACGTCGACCGCGTGGCCAATCGTCAATCGGTGGTCGTCAATTCCGGCGACACGGCCATCGAGCCGGGCGATCTAGTCGCCATGGTCGGCGTCGTGTCGGATCCGAACCATGGTCAGCCGATGTTGGCGGTCGCCAAGCTCAGCGCCGGTAATCGCAACGCCGTAATCGGGGTTGCCAAGGAGGCCGTTTCCAGTTCGGTCGTCGTGTTCGAGGACGGCGGCGAATACGTCGACTTCGCACCGGCCGCGGGCTCGATCGCGCCCCGCGGCTATCTCGTCATGATCACCGAGGGGCTTGCGCCGGCCGTCAATGTGGGCGGGCTGAGCACCACGATGTCCGGCAACCATGCGGTGAGTGGCGCGGACACGGCACTACTGGGCGCCGATTGGGAGATCGGCAGCAAGATGCTGGTTGCGGCCGGCGGGACCATGGTGCACGCAAGCAGCGTGACGGGCGGCACGGCCGATCGCTCCGTCGACGGTATTGTCGTAGGCAAGGTTGCCGGCCCCTACGACCCGAACTCCCACACGATTCCCCTCTTCATCGACATCGACTAAGAGTCCAACCAGCCTGGAGATGCGGATAGTGAGGGAGCCAATGCGCCGCGCCGGTGGTTCGCAGCGAGGAGGGAATAGCAGCAACGCTATTGCCGACGAGCGGCGGGCCGCTGGCGTGGATGCAGTGGCTGCCGAACCCGCAGATTCAGGCTGGTTGGACGGCTAGGGGGCTGACAATGGTTCAGGGAAAGGTGCGGCCGAGATTGCTGCTGCCTGTTCTCGTGCTGCTGTTGACCTCTGTAGGGCTGGCGTCGGCACAGTCGTCGCCGAGCTATGTTGTGCAACGCTTTGTGATGCATAGCGGCGGCGCCGCCGGTTCGGCCGCATACGGGGTCACGGCTGTCATCGGCCAACCAGCCACCGATGTCACGAGCAGCGCGAGCTTCAAGGTCTCCGGCGGCTTCCTCCATCCGCGTCAGGAAGAAGTGGCCACCGCGACGGCAACGTCCACCGCAACGACGACCCCTACGGCGACGGTTGCCGCTACCGCCACGGCGACCAGTACGGCAACGGCTTCCGCGACAGCGACGCTTACGGCTACTGCCACGATTACCGCTACCGAAACGGCGACCCCGACGGAGATGGCGACCGCGACGGCTACCGCCACCGCGACGGCTACCGCGACGGCAACGGCAACGGCAACGTCGACTGCGACCGCGACGGCTACGGCGACGGCGACGGCGACGGCGACGGCGACCGCGACGGCACCGGCTACGGCTACGGCTACGGCTACGAAAATGGCGACTGCTTCGGCGACAGGTACCGCTAGCGCGGTCCCGTCAGCCACGGCGACGAAGAAACCGCCCGAGAACTACGAATTATGGATTCCTTTTGCCCTGAAATGAGCATCCTCTCCACGAGTGCCAGTGCTGCGCGCCCCGCTACCGACCACCCCCGCACTACCGCCTACCCATCTCCTCCGCCACGCTTTCCCACAACGCGCCCAAGTCCAACGCCAGCCCCTGAATCGTCTCCGAGCTATAGCCTCCGTCCTCCGGCCACGCCGTCAGCCACCGGCCCTGGTGCTGCGTAAGGAATTCGATCACCCGGGCCTCCGGATCGACCAGCCAGTATTCGCGGACGTTGCTCTCGGCGTAGAGACGGAGCTTGTCGCCACGATCCAGGCGCGCGGTGGAGGGCGACAGAACCTCGATCAGCAGGTCGGGGGCGCCATCGATGCGGTCTCCGACGATGGAGGCGCGCTCCGGGGTGACGAGCAGGAGGTCCGGCTGCACAACGGAGTGATCCGCGAGGATCACATCCATGGGCGCAACGATTACTTCGCAGCCGACCGGCCGCATGCTCGCGCGAAGGTGATCGAGCAGTTGCATCACGACGACTTGATGCCTCCGCAACGGACTTGCCATCAGCAATAGACGCCCGAACACAAGCTCGACCCGAGGATCATCGGGCAGCGCCCAGTAGTCCGACGCGCGGTACAGTCCGAGCGTGCTGGAAGGGACCAAGGGGACCTCGGTCGGCGGCTCGATCATAGGTGGCCATGATAGCATCGGGGCCTCGCGGAGAATTGCGGTCCGTGGCGCCAGGACCAGGTAGAACGTACTACGGGCGAGCCGCGGTCGTACACCCGTCGCGCGACAGCGTCGCGACGCTGTCGCGCCATCGATTCGCCGGCGAACGTCTAGGCCCCGCAGTTGCACACATTTTCAGTCGCCAATCTGGAGCAGCCACTGATCCACGACGCCCTCCTCGCAGAAGATGAAGTAGAGGTCGGTGTGCAGCGTGCGGAGGATTCCGTGGTTGTTGCGGATCCGATACTTGAAGTGCGGAGCCAAGCCACCGAAGCCGCTCACGATTCCGCTTTCGCTCTTGTCGCGCTCGCAGGGTGGACCCGGACGGGGATCCTCGATCCGTTCTCTGAGGTTGGGGTCGAAGATCGTCGGCACCGAGGGGGTTGGTCGTCCCTGCTCCATGAGATCGGCCAGCATCTCAGGCGGCGGGGCCGAGCGTTTCGTACCGGCTTTGAACGGGTGGAAGTTCTCGCAGTTGCCCGTGTCGTCGGGCCCCAAGATGTCGCAGAGTTCCGCGAAGCTAGCGCCGAGCATCACATGACGAGCCATCAAGTCGTCCAACATCCGCCAACGCGTACCCACCGCAACTGCGGTCCCCGCAGGCGTCTGCGGTCCCGCCGCGATCCACACGGCGCGCTCAAAGGACAGCGGCCGGCGCGACCACGCGAACAAGAGAATGGCCACGCTGCACACAAGGACGATCGTTCGCTTCACTCGTGCCTCCACCTTGGGCCACGTGTGGGCCCGAATGTCCGTTCACGCTTCGACCGTTGGCCCCTCGCTACTCTCCCACGCCCGGCTTGTAGTACCGGTTGTAGAAATCCGGGTCGAGGTGCTGCGCCTGATAGGCCAGCGTCGTGCGGAAGGGACCCGTCGCGGCCGGGAACCGGCCGAAGCGCTCGTAGACGTACTCGCAGTATGCGATCGTCGCCGCGATGCTCCGCTCGGAGTAGTGCGGCATTCCGGCCTGGACGGCGGCGCCGTCGCGCCAGGCGGTGTGCGCCCCGCCGTCGCGCAGCGTGCCGGTGCCGGCGGCGAGCTTGTAATCGACGAAGGCGTGGACGGCGTCGGACATGGTGGCGTAGTAGGGCGGGCAGAAGGGTCGGATCAGGACCTCGCCGCCACGTTCCAGCCCGACGGCGGTTGGAATGGGCATGTCCTTGCGCAGCAGGCGGATCATGGATCGCCGCAGCGGGCCCATGCCCGTCGTCGTGGAGATCGGCACGTCGACCATGCGGAAGCCAAGGGCCTGCATCCAGCCATACGGGTGGGCGGCGAAGTGCATGAAGCCGCCGACGTCGAGCGCCGCGGCCATCAGGCCCAGATTCTGGAGCATCTGACCCTGCTCGAGGGCGGCGAACTCCAGCAGCCAGGTCTCGATCATGTCGATCGTGCCGACGCGCTCGAGCGCGGGATCATCGTGCAAGTGCCCGCCACGGGAGCGCGCGAAGCGGCCGAGGCCCGCGGGACGGAGGCCATGGCGATCGTCGTAGACGAAGCAGCCGTACTCCTCGTCGAAGACGCTCAGCAGGAGGTTGATGTAGAGCCCCGTCAGCTCGGCTACGGGAAGGAAGTAGGTCGTGCCCGGCACGTTGGCCGACCACCGGTTGAAGGACGGTACGTGAGGCAGGCGTCGCGCGACCTGCGGCCGCTGGTCGGCGACGCGGACCCGGCTGCGCTGGTAGAGTTCGACGAAGCGGTGCTCGCGGGACAGGGCCGCCAGCTCGGCGATCTCGGCGCGCGGATAGTCTTGGGGCCGCCGGAGCATCCAGCCGCCGTCGTCGTTGAGCACGAACATCGTCACGCAGTGCATCGCGTCGCCGCTAGCTACCGTACGGCCGACGAGATGAGTCATGATGTTGCCGCCGCCGGTCTCGGGCTCGCTTCCGCTCTTGTAGGGCAATTCGCCCAAAACGGGGCCCGTGATGCCGCAGGCGGCGAAGGCGAGAGCGGCCTCCTCCTCGACGCTCAAGGGCTGCGGCACGTGCTCGCTCTTGTAGGAAAGCGGGCCGCCGTCCAGATGCATGCCGCGTCCGAAACGCCGCGAGCGCCGGTTGAGCAGGGCCTCCAAGAGCCCATAGCTCGCTTCGTGGCGGCCGGTGTCTGACGCGGCCGACGTGCCGGCACCGGGCGCGGGTCCGGCCGGTTCCCTCGGGCTCGTCATCGCTGGGCTCCTGCCATTAGGGATCCGTTCGGGTCGAGTTCGCATCGGGTCGATTCGGGTTCTGTAGGGACGCTTATCCCCACGCCACGCTCACCCGCGCCGGGTAGCCTCGTCCAGGACAAAGTGCGCTCGTCCACCAGCGCGCTCTCGGAGCGCCTCTATGGGTGCCATCGTGCCGCATCAAGATCGCCGGCGCGAAGCGCGAAGTAGCCGAGGGCGACCGTCGTGCGGGGCGGCGCCCAGAGCTAGGATCAATGCGCCGCTTTCGCCCTGTCTCCTTGAAGCTATCCTCACTTCGTCGACACCCCTCACGACACCGAAGGAGCACCACCGTGGCATTTCAGAACCGACGACCAATCAAGCCGACGGAGTGCCCCTGGTGCGACGAGGCCATGATCCCCTGCCCGCAACAGCCGGGGCGCTTGTGCTGCCCGAATGACGAGCCGGTCGAATACCGTCTGCGCGGCGGTCGCTGGTACTTCGAGGGTCGCTTGCTGCGCCTCGACGAGCCGATCCCACCCAGGCCGGAATCAGAGTCGGAAGCGGAAGCGGAGAGCGCCGCCGAAACGCCGCCGGACCCACGCAACATCCTGGATGAAGCCGAGCGCGTGGCACGCGAGAAGTGGGGCGACAAGGACGACTGAGATTACAGCGGTCGGCGGCGTATGAAGACGATTCCTGGTTTGATGAACAGCGACGGGTCGCGGGCGGGCGAGCCGGCGCCCCACGTAGCCGGTAGATTCGCGCCCTTCCAGATGCCCGCGCCGTAGCCCGCCGCGTCCCGTACTGGCATCATCTGCCCATGATTCGAACCTTCATCAGCTACGCGCACGCCGACGCTGCGTTTGCGACCCGCCTCGCCTCCGCGCTACCAACCCTCGGCATCGAGCCGTGGATCGACCGTGACGGGATCCACGGTGGGACGCGGTGGAGTTCGGCGATCCAGCAGGCGCTGGATTCGGCCGAGGCGTTGATCCTCATCCTATCCCCCGCGTCGATGACTTCGTCCAACGTCGAGGACGAGTGGCAGTACGCGCTGGACAAGGGCAAGCCGGTGTTTCCGGTGCTGCTCGAGCCGACCGACGTGCACTTTCAGCTGGGGCGGATCCAGTACACCGACTTCTATGGTCAGCCCTTCGATGCCGCGCTCACGAAGCTGGCGACCGCGTTTCGACGGATGCTCGACACCGAGGATGAGAGCGCGACGGACACGGCGATCGTCGACGAGGCTTCGGTGCGGGCGGCCCATGCCGCCCAAGCAATCGGACCACCGACGGGCACCGTCACGTTTCTCTTCACGGAGATCGATGGCGCTTCCGAGCTGTGGGAATCGCATGGAAAGGCCATGGCGAGCGCACACGAGCGTCATCAAGGACTGATGCGCCAGACGGTGGCGGGACAGGAAGGATTTGTCTTCCGGTCGATCGGGGATGCGTTCTTTGCAGCCTTCGTATCCGCCGGCGCTGGGTTGGCGGCAGCGATCGACGCACAGCGCGTGATATCGACCGAGGATTGGTCGGCCTTCGGCGATGACTTTCCCGGCATCCAGGTCCGCATGGCGGTGCACACCGGAGAGGTAACGGAGCGCGCGGGAGCCTACGTAGGGCCGGCCGTGAACCGGGCGACGCGTTTGGTGGCGGAGGCGCGCGGAGGACAGGTTCTGCTCTCCAGTGCGACCTACAACATCGTCCGCGAGGATCTGCAGACCGGGTTTGAGGTCCGCGACTTCGGCCAGAGCAACGGCGATCCGCGCCACGGCACGGACGTGTATCAGCTCCTCGGCCCCGGCCTGCCCGAGGCCCGTCCGGCACCCGCGACCGTCGCGCCGCAGCACCCACGCGAACGTGTACGGGTTGGCGAGCCCGATCCGGGCGACGATCCGGGCGCGGCGAACGACGACGCGGACGATCGCGCGCTCGACGCATCCACGCCCGCCGATCCCTGGTCGCGGCTCGAAGCCGCCGTTCGTTCCGACGTAGGCGCGTCGGCCACGCTCACACCCACCGAGGCCCTGGAGCTCGCGCGGCACCGGCCGGCGGACCTACGCGAGTACCGGCTGGGGCGCATCGCCGAGTGGAGCCAGCAGCGTTTTCGGCTTGACGGGCGCTTCGTCGGCCTTACCTTGCTCGTGGATCAGGGCGAGGAAGCGGTGCAAGGCCGATGGGCCGCGCAGGAGGAACAGTTCCAGGATCTGGGCGCCGTGCTCGCCGACACGACCGAGCAGGCCATCGTGGTGCTCGGCCCGCCTGGCGGGGGAAAGAGCACGTTGCTGCGGCGCCTGGAGCTCGACACGGCAATCGCCGGGTTACGCGAGGAAGGACCGGACGGAAGCCGCGTCACCTTCTTCATCTCGCTCAACACATACGATGCCGGACGGCCGGAAGACCCGCTGCCGGCGCCTGGTGATTGGCTCGCCGAGCGCTGGGCAGCGCGCTACTCCGAGCTTCCACCGCTGGATGCATTCGTCGGTGCTGGGAGGATCACGCTGTTGCTCGACGCGCTCAACGAGATGCCCGCGGCCGACGAGGCCGACTTTCACGAGCGGGTGCGCCTCTGGAAGCGTTGGCTGATCGACGTCGTTGGTCGGCATCAAGGCAACCGGGTCGTGATCTCCTGTCGCTCGCTCGACTACAGCCAGTCGCTGTCCACGCCCGCGCTACGCGTGCCGCAGGTGCGCATCGAGCCGCTGGTCGACGCGCAGATCGAGGAGTTCCTTGCGCAGTACAGCCCTGAGCATCATCGGGAGATCTGGGCGGCGTTGCAGGGAAGCCCGCAGATCGAGGTCCTGCGCTCGCCCTATTTCCTCGCGCTGCTGGTGGAGCAGGTGGACGCCACGGGCGACATGCCCGCCGGTCGCGCCGCCCTCTTTACCGGCTTCGTACGCCAGGCGCTGCTGCGCGAGATCGAGCACGGCAACGCGCTCTTCCAGCCGGGCCCGCTGCTGGAGAGCCGCGACCTGAAGCGCATCGCGAAATGGCGGTGGAAGAGCGCCTACGATCTGCCGGAGCGTGGACCGCTGCTGGCCAAGCTGGCGGCGCTGGCCCACGCGATGCAGTCCGACCGCGCCGACGGCGAGCGCTCTCAAGTGCGCATCGACGTTGACGACGCGCTCGACCTGCTCGACTCGGAAGCCGACGAGGCTATTCTGGCGGCGGGCGAAGCGCTGGCCGTGCTCGACGAAGACGAGTCCACGGGCGATCTGATGTTCATCCACCAGCTCGTGCAGGAGTACTTCGCGGCACGGCTGCTGGCGCGCGAGCCGAATCCGGACTTGGTGCGCGTCCCGTGGCGCGCCGCGGACATCAGGCCCACGGTCGCGGAGGTCGTCGAGCGGCTCGACCCGGCCGATCCCCTGCCACCGCTCGCGGGCACGGGCTGGGAGGAGACGACGATCCTGGCTACCGCGATGGCGGACGACGCTGTGCCGTTCCTCCGCCCGGTGATGGAGACGAACCTCGTGCTCGCAGGGCGCGCCGCGGCGCAGCCGGAGATGCAACCGCGACTGCCCGGCGACCTGCTCGACGCGTTGCGGGATGCGCTTGTGGAACGCAGCTGCGATCCCGCGGCCGATCTGCGGCACCGGATCGCCTGCGGCTACGTGCTCGGCGACCTGGATGATCCCCGCTTCGAACGGCGCGACGGACCGCAGGGACCGTACCTGCTGCCGCCCCTCGTCGCGATTCCCGGCGGCGTGTATCCGATCGGGGCGGACGAGCCGATCGTCAGCCCGGAAGGCACGTGGACCGACCATATGCCGCGCCACGAAGTGACGCTCGCCGGCTACGAGATCGGGCGGTTCCCCGTCACCAACGCGGAATGGGCGTGCTTCCAGGAGGCGGGCGGCTACGAGGACGAGCAATGGTGGGACACCGAGGATGCGCGGGCTTGGCGCCGCGGCGAGAACACGGCGGCGGGTATTCACGCCGGCGTGAAGGACTTCGTCGCCCGCTGCCGTGCGAATCCGGAGTTGATGGACGAGCTGCTTGCCGCCGGATCGTGGGACGAGACGATGTTCGAGCGCGCGCAGCGCCGGCTAGCCATGAGCGAGGCCGAGCTCGATGCCCATCTGGTGGAGCTATATCCGGGCGGGCGCTTCACCGAGCCACTCGTTTGGCGCGATAGCCGCTTCAACCATCCGACGCAGCCCGTGGTCGGGGTGTGTTGGTACGAAGCGCGCGCCTACTTGAACTGGCTCTCGGCGCAGTCCGGACTCGCGTTCCAACTCCCAAGCGAGGCCGAATGGGAGGCCGCGGCGCGTGGTTTGCCGGCCCGTCGCTATGCCTACGGTGACGACTTCGATCCGTGGAAGGGCAACACTGCGGAGACGCATATCCGGCGCAACTCGCCGGTCGGGGTGTTCCCCGACGGCGATACGCCGGAAGGCATCGCGGACCTGACCGGCAACACGCTCGAATGGACGTCCAGTGCGTTCGGGTCGAGCCGTGATGCGAGCGCGTTCCCCTATCCCTACGACGCCGAAGACGGTCGAGAGA
This sequence comes from Anaerolineae bacterium, assembly GCA_029262755.1. Classification (GTDB taxonomy): domain Bacteria; phylum Chloroflexota; class Anaerolineae; order Epilineales; family Epilineaceae; genus JAJCYU01. The sequence goes on along the minus strand of JAJCYU010000223.1, from coordinate 8,035 downwards.
ACCCGGACTTGCCGGCGACAACCCTGCGCGTGCTGCGCGGGGGCTCGTGGTCGGACGTGCAATCGGTCGCCTTGGCCGCGTACCGCGTCATCCCGCCACCAGGCAACCGCGCCGGCGACAACGGCTTTCGGGCGCTGCTTCGCCGCGAAGCGAGCCCGAATGCGGACGCAACCGAGAAACCAACAGCCGGGAATACGGCGGAGTGAGACCCACGCGATGAACAAAACAACGGTGCCGACCAATTCCCCCGCTGACCTCGCCCACGAGATCACGGCCGCGCTGCGCGCCCTCGGCCGCGGCTCCAAGCAGGGCCACCGGCCGAGCGCACAGGCGGACTTCGGCGTCTATACGCCCGATCTGCGCGGCGTCGTCCGCGAGTTCAAGCCACGTCTGAAGGCGGCCGACGGCGATTTCCTGTACGAGTTGGGCCTGCGGCTGATCGAGCAGCGAGTGACCGAATGCCGCCAGGTGGCCTACGAGTTGATCGCAGGACACAAAGCGGCGCGCTCGTCGATGAACACCGAACGAGTCGAGGCCTTGGGCGCCGGCATCGACAACTGGGCCTGCGTCGACCTCTTCTGCGGCAACATCGCGGGACCGTCGTGGCGCACGGGGCAGATCGATGATGCGCTCGTGGCGTCGTGGCGTGAATCGGACGACCAGTGGTGGCGACGGGCCGCGGTCGTGTCCACGGTCGCGCTCAACACGAAGTCGCGCGGCGGGACGGGCGACGTCGCACGCACCCTGGCGATCTGCGAGCCGCTCCTCGAGGACGAGTCGGAGATGGTGCAGAAGGCGATCAGCTGGGCGCTACGCGAACTCGTGCCGTGGGACCGGGCGGCGGTCGAGGCCTTTCTCGCCCAACACGACGAGCGCGTGACCGCGCGCGTTCAACGCGAGGTCACGCGCAAGCTCGTGACGGGCACGAAGAACTAGGGCGTGTCCGCCGAACCGCTACAGCCGCCTACACCCCGTCGGCTATCTCGCGTCCGCGCCACCAGCCCATAAGGCCCAGCGCGAAGAGTACCGCCGCGGCGAGGGTCAGCATCCCGCCGGAGAACGGACCGCCTGCGCCCGCGCTCGGCATGCCGGCGGCTTTGTCATCGTCGTTCGTCGTAGTGGTCGTAGCCGCATCCGTATTCGAGGCCGCGTCGTCGTCGCCGGCCTCATCATCCGCATCGTCGCCGGCGTCGTCCGCGGCATCGTCCGCGGCATCGTCTCCGGCGTCGTCCCCTGCCTGACCGGCTTCGGGCGGCGGCATCAACCACGCCAACTGCACGTGCGTGTACTGGCCGAATTCGCCGGGATGCGCTCCGTAGGACTTCCCGTCGCTGTGGTAGGCGATTGCGATGACCGACATCGTCTCCGCGCTGCTCGGCTCGAGGGGTGTCATGCTGACGGAGAAAGTCGCGTCACCTTCGTCATCCGCTGTGAACGTGTTCTCGCTGCCGTCGGCTGCTCCGCACGGATCGTCCACCGAGCCCTTGCCGGGCGGCATGTTCGCGCGGGCGCACCAGACCGTGTAGAGACCGCCGGGCACCAGATTGCTCAACGAGAGCTCCAGCTGCGCCTCATCGCCGTCAACCGTGTAGCTACCTCTGCCGTCGCCGGCGAGCCACTCGCCCAGCGTGAATCCAAGCGGCTCGCCCTTCTCGAAGGGCCCAAGCGGGTTGTCGCCGGTCTTGAAGGGATCGTGCTCATGCGGCTCTGCGGACGCAAAGACCTTGCGTGCGCGTTCCGAGACGGAATTGGTGTCCTCGACGTCCGGCCGGACCACTTCCGAGCCGCCCTCCTCGACCTCGACGAAGGCGTCTTGCTCGGGCAGGCCCAGCTCGACGTGCGTCGAAAGCACGACGTCCTGGGTCTGCATGAGGCTAGAAGCCGCGGCCGGGGCTCCCGTGATGCACAGCCCGAAGGCAGCTACCGTGAGCACGGCTACCGTGGCGCGTGATGAGCTTCGGACTCGAAATAGATCCATGCTGCCCTCCTTGAGCGGCTCCGCCTTGGGCATCTTGGGCGTCATGCGGGGCGGGGCGGTGCAGCACGACACCCTCGCAGCCTACCACCGATCGGCCGTGTTCCGACAGACCATGCATTAAGGCTACCGAACGAACGCGTCGGCGCGGCCCGTAGAAGGCGCGACGGAAGACGACGTCGCGTGGTCACGAACGGCGCACCAGAGGAATCGGGCACACGGCTTTGGGCGAACGGCGCAAGGTCCAGGCCGAGACCAGGAATACGGTCGGGCAAGGATAATCGTGGCATCCTAGCCATCGCTATCGACCGACATCGACCACACCGCTCTCAGGAGAGCACGTTCATGGGACCTACCCTACGCCGACTGCTGCTCGCGATGTTCGTGTTCAACACGATCCTGACCGCTCTGCTCTTTCTACTCAAGAAGATCGTGCCTTCCTTGGGCGACGAGGCCAGCGACGCGGTCGGCATCGTCACGATCCTCGGCGAGTCGAAGCTCGCGAGCCATTCCGACGCCTTTCTCGGCGGCACGGCGCTCACGATGGCCGGCCAAAGCGTGATCGATCTGCGCCGCGCAACCTTGCGCCCGGAAGGTGCCCGCCTGCACCTCAACACGGTCCTGGGCGGCACCGTTCTGCTGGTTCCGGAGGACTGGCGGGTCGAGCTGGATGGCCGAGCGCTCCTAGGTTCGATCTACGACACCACCGCCAACGACCCGGCCACGCTGCCTAGCAATGCGCCGACGCTCCACGTCGAAGCCATGTCCGCGCTGGGGGAGTTCAAGATCGTGCGCAAGGCACGCCCCGCGGTGGACGAACTCGAGAGCGGGACCGCGGATCTGCTTTCGGGCGGGCAGCCCATTTCGTGAAAGGGCCGCCAAGAAAAGCTTCGTTGCCTGTAATTCCACACGCCCCATTGTGTGGCACAATGTGTCGACATGAAGGGAGGCTACAGTGGCTACGAATCTACAGCTTGACGATACGCTGATCGAAGAAGCCGTTCGCCTAGGCGAGCACAAGACGAAGAAGGAAGCGGTCAACCAGGCGCTGCTTGAGTACACACGGCGTCTGCGGCAGCTGGAACTGTTCGATCTGTTCGGAACAATTGAGTATGACGAGGATTGGGACTACAAGGCACAGCGACGCGTCTCGTGAAGGTCTTGGTCGACACGAGCGTCTGGTCTCTTGCACTACGTCGCCGCCTTGGGGCGCCGGCGGAGGCGGTTCTCGTTCTGCAGCGCCTAATCTCGGAGCATCGAGCGACGCTCATCGGAGCTATTCGCCAGGAATTGCTGTCTGGTATCCGAGACGAGGCACAGTTCGATCGCCTTCGTGCGCATCTGTGGGCGTTCCCAGACACGGAGTTGAGCGCACTCGACTACGAGTTGGCGGCGCGATTCTTCAACCGCTGTCGAGCTGAGGGAATCCATGGTTCGAACACGGACTTTCTGATCTGTGCCGTAGCTGTCAACCGCAGTTGGAGCGTGCTCACGGTCGACCGCGATTTCGATCGTTTCCGTGAGCACATCCCGCTCGAACTCCGCGTCCTCTAGCGCGTTTGACGCGCCGTCGTCTTGCGCACCCCACCCGACCCTCAACGCCCGCCCCAGAATCGCTCCTTCGGGCAGAGATCGAAGGCCAGCGCGAGCTCGCGGAAGACCGAGGCGAGTTCGTCCGCGCTCGGCGCGCGGCTGTAGGCGCTTGGGTCGCCGGCGATGCGTTGGAGTACGGGCTCGTCGACGGCCTCTCCTAGGCCGACGACGCGGATCTCGACGCCGGCGGCGCGTAGCGCGTCGGCCTGGTCGATCGGCGCGTCCGGCGCTTCGTCCTGGCGGCCGTCGGTCAGGAGCACGACCACGGGCACGCGGCCATCCTCGCCCGCGCGGGGCAACGGAGCCAGCGCGTCCCGCGCGGCTTCAAGGCCGCGGTCCAGGCGAGTTCCGGCCGCCACGGCGTTCGCGAGATCGGCCAGCGCGCGGCGGATTTCGGCAGCGTCGCCCGTGAGCGACAGGCGGATCTCGGCGCCCGCGTTGAAGGTGACGATCGCCACGCGGTCGCGCGGCAGGCGCATCGCGTCGACGAAGACCTGGGCTGCCGCGGCAGCCGCTTCGAGCGCCGGGCCGGCCATGCTGTTCGAGGCGTCGATTACGAGCGCCACATCGAAGGGGCGGCGCGTATCCGGGCAGCGTTCGGTGAGCGCGACCGGTAGGTAGACCGGGCCCGGCGCCAAGGTCGGCGTGGGTTCCGACGTTTGCGTGGGGGCTGGTACGTTGGTCGCCGTCGACGGCGGAGGCGTCCGCGTTTGCGTCGGGGCAGCCGTAGGGAGGCCGCGCACCGAGATCCGCGGGACGGGAAACTCGATTCGGTGGACGTGCTCGTCCGGCGTCGTGGCGTCGGCGACGGCGCGTTCGTTCGTCGGCCACTCGCCCGCGGCGGCGGGGCGCACGCGGAAGCGCACGCCCGTGCCGACAATCGGCACGTCTACGAGGCGCCAGCTCAGGCGTTGTCCGTTCACCTCCGCGGGTGGTGCGCTGGAGCCGGGCACGTAGATCATGTTGGCCGGCAACGTGTCGGTGATCACGACCTCGCTGAGCTAGCTCGTCGGCTTGACGCGCTCGATAACCCGCGCAAAGACGGTCTCCAAGATGCGCTCGGAACCACCGTCGAATAGATGATTGCGCGATGTGACCAGGTCGGCGAGCATACGCTCCCCATCGGCGCGACCCGCGCCGCCCGCGGCAAACCAGATGCCGAAGAACTCGGCGCCGCGCCGCTTGACCTGCCCGGCCTCGCGTTCGATCTCGCGCATGGCGCGATCCCGCTGCCAGGGGAAGGCCTCGTCGTCCAGGCCGTCGCTGGCCATGAGCAGGATGATCACCTTCTTGGCGTCGCGCCGGCCGCGAGGGCTGTAGAGCTCGGCGGACGCGGCCTGCAGCACCGGCAGCAGCAGCCAATCCGGCTGGCCCAAGTCGGTCCGGCGCAGCATGCGCCGTACGAGCTGCGTATCGCCGCTCAGGCGCGTTGGCAGGCTGCCGTAGAGGGCGACCTGGTCCACGCCGGGCGTCAGCAGCGCAAGCATGCGTTCGACCGAGCCGCGCACGGCGCGCGTGCTGCCGCGGCCCATCGAGGTATCGACGATGATCGCGATGTCCACGCCATTGCGCGCCGCCGCGCAGGCCCCGCGCACGCTCAAGGTGATCTCCACCTCCTCGCCGAGCTCGATCTCGGACGGCCCGGCCCGCTTGTCGCCGCCGAAGACGCAGCCTTCCTCGACGGACAGCGGTTCGGCGCGCGGCGCCGCGGGATCCCACCCGAAGACGGTCACGACGTTCACGCCGCGATCCGTGACGTAGATTCGGCCCGCCGCGTCTGCCGCGAGGTCCGCCGGGCGGCTGTCGCCCAGGTCCAGGCGGGCGGCCTCCCACACGGCCATGACGGCGCCGTCACGCGCGAGGCGGAAACCCCAGCCGTCGCTGGTCAGCACCGCGAGCGTATCGTCGGGCAGGAGGGCGAGGCGTTCGGCGCCCCGTGCCGTGGCCGGTAGCTCGATATCGACCACGACGGCGCCCTGGGCGTCCCAGCCGCGAATCGTCGAGCCGCCCACGTCCAGCCCGTAGCGCTGGCCGGCCGATCCGACGGCCAGATCGACCCAGCGCGTCTTCGCGCCCCCAGCGCCCGAGGGCGACCAGGCACCGAGCGCCGTGCCCGCGGCATCGAAGCGCAGGACGTCGCCGCTCACCGCTTCCAGTACCAGGATCTGTGCGGCCGCCGCGTCCCAGGCCAACGCCACGGGTTCGAGGTCCTCGGCGCGCACGCCGGTCACCGCATGCGGGCGGTCCACCGCGTGCTGCCGTCGGCGGCGAAGGCGTGCACGGTGCCGCCCTCGTCCACCGCGTAGACGGCCCCGGCCGCGTCGGCGTCGACCTGAACGACGTCGGGGCCGACGATCTGCGAGCTCGGCGTGCCGTCGAGGGCGTAGCGTTGGAGGCGCGGCGGCACGTCCACCACGTAGGCCGCGCCATCGGCGCCGATCGCGATCGCCTCGGCGCCGTCCAGGAATCCGGGCACGGTCAGGGGCCCGCCCCACGTTGCCATCGGCTCGCCGCTGGCCTGGCGGTGACGCCAGCGCCACACGCCGGGATCCCCGTTGCCGGGCAGGACGGTCGCGAGCAACCCCTGCGCGCTGCTGCCCGATACGGCGCGGGCATCCATCTCAGGTAGCGCGCCGGTGATCCGCCGCGAGCCGCGATCGAAGCGACCGAGGCCGGCGCCCGAGGCCACCCACAGCACGTCGGTGTCGGCATGCACATCGTTTGGCTCGGAACCAGCGAGCGAGCCGGTGTCGGTCGAGATGGTTCCGCCCGGGCTGCCGTCCGTCTCAAAGATCACGATTCGCCGATTGCCGCGGTCCGCCACCAGCACACGCCCGTCGGCATCGACCTCCAGGCCGGCCGGCGTATCGAGCTGCCCCGGGCCTGCGCCCGTGCCGCCCCAGACCGCGCCGGGCGTACCGTCCGCGGCGAACCAACGGACGACGTCGCCGTCCGTGTCGCTGACCACGACCCGTCCGTCCGCCGCCACCGCCACGCCGGCCGCGCCGCCGATACCGGGCCAGGTCGCGACCGGGCTGCCGTCGAGCTGGAAGACCACCACGGCCGCTTCGCCCGCATCGACGACATAGATCCGGTCCCGCGCCTCGTCGGCTGCGACGTGGCCCGGCGTCGTGAGGCCGGCGGCGATCATGACCTGCGGCGCACCGTCAGCCGCAAGCACCTCGACCCGCCGGAAGCGTGCGTCGGACACGACGACTCCGCCGGACGGCAGGAGGTCCAGCCCAACCGGATCGGCCCACAGACCGCCGGGAATGGCCGCGGCGGACGTGGTCCACGTGTCGAGCGCCACGTAGCTACCGGGCGGCGGTGCAGGCTGCGCGGCGCCCGGTCGGGCGGCGCGGTGGCCGGTGGCGAGCACCAAGAGCACGAAGAGTGCGAGGGCGATGACGCCTGCCCGGTGCGGAACACGCGCGGATCGTTGTTTGGAAGCAAGAGTCATGGGGCGTTTCCCTCCGTCGACTAGCGTCGACACACCGAGCCGGTTGCTGGTTCCATCATACTGGAACGTGATCGGTCGGTGACGCGCATCGTGGTGGTGTGCGTGGAGGAGGTCAACGCCAGATTGTCGAACAACTCTATCTCTCCTCACAACCATCGAGGCAATTCACCCGTAGACCCCTGTAGGAGGGTGTAACCATGATCCGCTTAAGCCGTTTGACTTCGATGATGCTGGGCTTCGTCCTCGGGCTAGCCGTTGCTGCAGTCTGGTTTCGGACAGTACCCGGCCAGTTGGAGCAGGCCGATCGTCAGACCATACGCGCCACCATGTTGGGGCAAGTAAACCAAGACCATCGGCGTCCAGGCTGTGAGGGCACAACCGTCATGGGATCTAAGGGAGCGCAAGACCTTCAATTTTCACTGGAAGGGATCAGCAGGTCTGCCATCGCGTCCCTGTACATCACATACGAAAACCGCCACTGGCGCTTGGAATGTGATTCATCTTCTTGGGGACTGACTGTCGTCGAGCGTCCTGACAGTGGCGTTGACGTATTCATCGAACCGGCGGAACCCGCCGCCAAGGACGTCGTGTACAACGTCGAGATAACGACGCGCGACGGATGGACCGAAGTCCTGCGCGTTCCTGGTACGTCCGGGCTCTGGAACCTCGCTCTCGACCGCAACTGAAGATAGTGCCATTGGCGCGCCCGCGAAGGTTGCCGGACTGGCCGAACTCCAGAGCAACAGCTCGGCCGATACATGTTCTGAAGGTCGGCCCGTCACACTTTCGATCACGCTAATCCCCTTCACCGCCGGCAGTTCGTAGTCCGCCAGCAGCGCGAGAATCGGACCGTTGGTCGTTGCGCCGGCGCCGCGGAAACAGCTGGATGTGGTCACCACGACCAGGTCCAGGTCCTCGACGATGAAGATGAACTGGCCGCCGTAGCCCCAGGCGAAGTAGGTCGGGTGGCCGGCGAAGTCGCGGCGCCACCACCAGTAGCCGTAGGT
>JAJCYU010000222.1 GCA_029262755.1 Anaerolineae bacterium | reverse complement strand
TCGCGCTCATCGACCGAATTCGCCGTCTCCGAATCCGCCGTCTCCGAATCCGCTGCGTACGACTCTGCCGTGCCTACCTCTGCCGTGCCTACCGCAGCTGTGCCTGCTTCCGCCGGGTCCTTCGCGGCCACCGCTTCTGCGCGCAGCGTGGCGAGTTGGTCCGTGAGTTGGTCCACGGTGGTGCCGCGCATGAGGGAGGTCATGGGCACGTACAGTCCCAACCCGCGCTCGATCAGGTTGCGCAGCTCCAACGCCATGAGTGAGTCGAGACCCAGCCGATTGAGCGGCTGATCGTCCGGCACCTGATTCGCCGGCAGCCCGAGCACGACCGCGACCTGTTCATGGAGGAAGGCGGACAGATCGGCGTTCGCGTTCGGGGCCGCCTTCGGGTTCGAGGGGGCAGCGCCGTTTGCGCCGATGTCGGCGACGATCTTGGAGTCCGCGATCGCGCCGATATCCGCCTCGGATATGGCTCGCGCGGCAGCCGGGCTCGCCAACGCCCACGCCTGCAGGACGAGATCATCGATCTGTAGCAAGGTCTCGCCGGCGCCGGTTGCGACCCAGACGTTGAGCCGACGCTGATCGGTCCTTTCGTCTACGTTCGGCATGCGTTCGGCGTAGACGTGGAGCGGCGTGGCGCTCTCGCCGCCGGTCATCGGGCGCGCTTCGAGTCGAGACAGGGACACGGGCACCCAGCCGGTGTCCGCCGCATCGTCCGGGCTGGACGCCGCCGCCAACGCAACCTGCAACGCGGTGTCGACCAGGGTCACGTCGTCGAGTGGGTTGGTCGCGGATCGAGCTCGGACGTCGACGGTTTCGTCAGGCGCCGTCGATTCGCCGCGTCGCCCGTTCGCACTCGCCGCAACGTCGACGCGGCCACGGGTGCCGGAGAGGCCATCGTGCTGGTCCGCCGTGCGCCTCAAGGTCGACAGGCCCGCGTCGAGATCGCTACTACCGCTCGATGTGAGCCGCGCGAGCGCCGCGCCGTCGCCCAGCCAAGCCTCGTTCACACGCTGATAGCGTGGCCCGTACACCAAGCCGCGCTCGGCCATCAGGAGGTAGAAAGCCCGCGCGTCCAGGCTCTGTCGGCTCCCGGCGCGGAACGCGGCCCGGTCGATGCGCGGGGATCGGTCGACGTCTTCCGCGTCATCCGCCCGACTCGCCGCAACGCCCCGGTTCGCTGGAACGACCCGGTTCGCCGCATCCGGACGAGCCTCCCGGGTCGCAATCTCCACCCGATCCGCGGTGGGCTCGACGTCGACGTGCGCATGGGTGTGCCATCCAACCCCATCCTTCTGGGATGGGGTAGCCAGCGATACGTGTACGGTCCGATCTGCGCGCCGCTGCGTAGCCAGCTGCGCCAACACGGCTTCGTCGGCGGACAGACCGAGCATGCGCTCGAATCGCGCGTCACGCAGCACAACGATCCCGCCACGTGCGAGCTCGTGCTCGTCGGCGTCGACCCGGCCACGCGCGTCCACGAGCTCGTCGACGTTGATCCCGCCACCGGCGACCTCGTCCTCGTCAACGTCGACTCCGCCACGTGCGAGCTCGTGCTCGTCAACGTCGATTCCTCCACCCGTGACCACGAGATCGGCAACGTCGATCCCGCTATCCGCGACTTCGTGCTCGTCGACGTCGATCCTGCCGCTCGCGACCACGACCTCGCCTTCGTCACTCCAACCACCACCACCACCACCACCTTCGACACTGCCCTTGCTCGCCGCATCGCCAACGACGCCACCGTCGTCACCGTCGCCGAGTCCACCAGCCACCGCCTCCGCGGGTGGCAGTGCAAGTGAACGGACCGCTGCGACGGCGAGATGGAGGAACGCGGCAGCCGGTAGGACTGGGGCCGCGTCGACGACATGCTCGGCCAGCAGCGCTTCGGTCGCGGCATCGAGGTGGCATGGGAACAGGACCGTGTCGGGGTGGATGGACGACGAGAGGCCGGCGTCCAGCCAGGGGTGGGGGGCTGGGGATCGTCCGTTGGTCTCTGCGTGGGTCTCCGGTGCGGGTCCGTTCGGCACGCTGCTCGCGCGTTCTTCCGACATCGCCGGCACGGTCGGGAACCAGAAAGGCTTGTGTTGGAACGCGTAGGGCGGCGGCGCTACGAAGCGGCCGCCGGCCGGGTGCAGGGCCGGCCAGTCGACTGCGCCGCCCGTGGCGTAGAAACGGCCTAGCGCCTCGCGCAGGGCGCGGGCTTCGTCGCGTTCGTCGCTGAGCGAGCACAGGGCCTCGACCGTGTGGCCGGTCCGTCGGGCGAGGCGGCGGATGCCCGGGGTCAGGATCGGCAGGGCCGCCAGCTCGATGAAGTGGCTGTGGCCGGCCTCCAACAGGGATTGCAACGCGGGCCAAAAGCGCACGGGCAGGGTCAGCTGCTCGGCCCAATACCCGGCGTCCAGTTCCTCGCCAGCCACGATGCCGCCGCGGACGGTGGATACGAATGGGACGGCAGCGGCGCGCGGCGTGAGATCGGACAGGCTTGCGGCGAGGGACGCGCCGACGGGCGCGAGGTCCGGGCTGTGGAAGGCGATGTCGGTGGCCAACCAGCGGTGGACCACGCGCGCTTTGCGCAGCGAATCGGCGACGCGGCGCAGCGCGCTCCGCCGGCCGGCGAGCACGAGCGAGGTCGGACCGTTCTCGGCCGCGATGACCACGTCGCCGTTGCCCGCTGCGTTCGCGCGATCGGACGCCAACGTGTCCGTATCCGTGCGTGCGCTCTCGACGGCCAGCGCGCGCAGCAACGATTCGGCCTCCGCCCGCGTAGTCTCAACGGCCAGCATCGCGCCGGGGCCGAGGCTCTCACGCACCGTGCGGCCTTGTTCGGCCACGAGCGTGCCGCGCCTGACGACCATCTTCACGGCTTCCTCCAGCGAGAGGATGCCGGCCACGTGGGCGGCCGCGATCTCGCCGGCGCTATGCCCGATGACCGCGGCCGGCTGCACGCCCCATGCACGCCACTGGGCAGCCAGGGATACCTGGAGGGCGAAGAGCGCCGGCTGGACGATGGCCGTGTCGTCGAGCCAGACGGCATCTTCCTTGGGCAGACGTAGCACGTCGTGCAGGGACCAGCCCGCGGCCTCGCGCAGCAGCGCGTCGCACTCGTCCAACCGTGCGCGGAAGACCGGTTCTTCGCGCCCAAGCCGCAGGCCCATGCCGGCGCGTTGGGCGCCCTGGCCGGCGAAGACGAAGATCGTCGACGCCTCGCGGCTGGCCGCGCGGCGCCCCGTGGCGACGGCGCCATGGGCGCGGCCCTCCACGAGCGTCGTCAGGCCGGCGCGCAGCTCGCGCCCTCCGCGTCCGACCACGGCCGCGCGCTCGTCGTGATGCGCGCGGTGGATCGCCGCGCTGTACGACAGGTCGCCCGCCTCCGCGCCCGCGTCCAACTGATCCCGCAGCCCCGCGGCCAGGGCGGCGAGGGCCGCTGGCGAGCGCGCGGAGAGCGGCAGCAATACGGGCGGGGCGGGCGCGTTGCTCGGCGCGAGCGGGCCTCGATGCGCCACGAGCGCGGCGACGGTGAGCGCGAGGTCGTCCGGCCCGCGACGCCCGCGACCGAGCGTGGGAATCACGACGGCCTTGGAACCTGCCTGCGCCACCGTGGCGTTCAGGTCGTGGCGGAGGATGGGATGGGGCGCGATCTCAACAAACGCGGCGTTCGCAAAGCCCGGCGTGGCCAGCACATGGTTGAGCGCGTCGTGGAAGCGCACCGGGCGGCGCAGGTTGTCGGCCCAATACGCGGCGCCGAGCGCGCTGCCCTCCACGTTGCGGCCAAGCACCGTGGAGACGAACGGCAGCACGGTGGGCCGTGGCGCGACGCCGGCCATGGCCGTGCGCAGGGCCGCGGCCGCATCGTCCATGCTCGGACTGTGGTAGGCGACATCGACCCGTACCCGCCGCGGCGCGATACCTTCGGCCGAGAAGGCGGATTCCAGACGCGACACATCCTCGACGCTCCCCGAAAGGACCGTCGAAGCGGGGCCGTTGACCGCCGCAACGCTCAACCGGTCTGCGAGGCCAAGCTCGCCCAGCCGTTGCCGGACTTCGGCCTCCGGCAGCGCGAGATGAGTCATGCGCCCCGCGCCGGCCGTGCGTGCCTGCAGCCGACTGCGGGCGACCACCAGCCGCAGCGCGTCTTCGAGCGAGAGCGCGCCGGCGACGTGGGCCGCGGCGAGCTCGCCGACGCTGTGCCCGAGCACAAGATCGGGCCGGACGCCGCGTTCTCGTAGTAGCGCCGTCAGGCCGAGCTGAACCGCGAAGAGCAGAGGCTGCGCCAACGCAGGGTTGTCCAGCAGCGCGCTGTCGGACGTGGCTGCGCCGAGCGGTGTCCCCGCACGGGTCACGCCCCTGGGCGACGCGTCGGGATGCAAGGAGACGAGCGCCTCGCGGGCGGACCACCCGGCCACGCGGTGCAACACGCGATCGACCGCATCGAGCTGGGCGCGAAACGCCGGCTCGGCCATGAGCGAGACGCCCATACCGGCCCACTGCGCCCCGTTGCCGGTGAAGACGAAGACGATTGGGGCATCCTTCGCGCCCACCCCATCCGTCGCGATCGCCGCCGTGCTCGCTATCGACGACGGCTCTGTGCTCGCCGCTGTGCTCACCGCCGTGCTCGCGATCGCCGCCGGCTCTGCGATCGCTGCCGCCGCAGCGGGGCCCGGCGCAGCCTCGAGCACCGCGTGCGCGTTCGTGCCGCCGAAGCCGAACGAGCTCACCGCGGCCAGTCGGGGTCGGTCGGCATCACCGGTCGTCTCGGATGCGCCCGGCCACGGTCCGAGCTCGCGTTGCAGGTGGAGGCCCAGGTGGTCGAAATCGATGCGGGGGTTGCGTTGCTCCGCGTGCAAGCTGGGCGGGATCGCGCCGTGGCGCAGGGCGAGCAGGGTCTTGATGAGGCCCGCGATGCCCGCGGCGGCTTCCAGGTGGCCGATGACGCTCTTGGCGGAGCCGAGGCGTAGGGCGCGTTCCGGCGCGCGACCCATGCCGTAGACCGCACCGAGCGCTTCGGCCTCGATCGGATCGCCGACGATCGTGCCCGTGCCGTGGGCCTCGACATAATCGATTTCGGTGGGATCGACGTCCGCGCGCGCTACCGCTGCGCGCAGCACCGCCCGTTGCGCGGCGCCGCTCGGTGCGGCGAGGCCGTTGCTTGTGCCGTCGTTGTTGACGGCCGTGCCTCGGATGAGCCCGACGATGGGCAAGCCGTGCGCGAGGGCGTGGGAGCGGCGCGTAAGCAGCACGAGGCCGGCGCCTTCGCCGCGCACGTAGCCGTTCGCGTCGGCCGCGAAGCTGCGGCAGCGGCCGTCCGGCGACATCGCGCCGAATTTGGACATCGTCACGTGGCCGTCGGGCGAAAGCATCAGGTTCACGCCGCCGGCCAGGGCCATCACCGATTCGCCGGCCAGCAGGCTCTGGCAGGCGAGGTGCACCGCCACGAGCGAGGAGGAGCAGGCCGTGTTGACCATGAGGCTCGGGCCGCGTAGGCCGAGGACGTAGGAGATGCGCGCCGCGAGGATGCTCAGATCCTGGCCCGTCGCGCCGTGTTGGACCATCGCTGCGCCCGCGGCCAACTGGAGCCGAGCATAGTCCTGCCACATGGCGCCGACGAAGACGCCGGTGCGCGAGCCACGCAGTCCGTCGGCGGGCACGCCCGCTTGCTCGAGGACGTGCCAGGCGAGCTCCAAGAGCATCCGTTGTTGGGGGTCCATCTGCTGGGCTTCGCGCGGCGAGATTCCGAAGAACGCGGCGTCGAAGCCGCGCACGGCCTCCGAATCCAGAAAGCCGCCCCAGCGGGTATTGGCCTTGCCGGGCGCCTTGGAATCCGCGTCGTAGTAGCGCGCCGCATCCCAGCGATCCGCCGGCACTTCGCGTACGGCGTCCCTGCCCTCGCTTAGCAGCGCCCAATAGGCGTCGAGGCTCGGCGCACCGGGGAAGCGGCCGTCCATGGCTACCACGGCGATCGGCTCGGGCCAGGGTCCCGGCGCGCTCCGATCGTGGAAGGGCACGGACGGTCCCGTGCCGGCACGGCCCGCGGAATCCAAGAAAACCCTGGTTGTTTCGGTGTTGCCGTCCGCGCCGGAGCCGTCGAAACCCGCCGTCGCATCCGCGCCGGACGCGACGAACGCGGCGAGCGCCCGGATGTCCGGATGGGCCCAGATCACGGTGGGCGGCAGGACCCGGCCAAGCCAAGCGCCCAGGGCTGTGAGCAACTCGGCGATCGCGAGGGACTCGAGCCCCTGGTCGGCCAAGGGCGCGTGGATGTCCACGTCCTGCGCCGCGAGGGACGTTCGCCGCGCAACCTCATCCACGAGCCAGAGACGTGCTTCATCCGCGCGCGGATGGACGGCGCGCGCGGCAGAAGAGAACGATGATTGTTCGTCTTCGTCCGCCCTGCGGCCGTGCGCGTCGATCCCCGGTTGCTCTACCTTTCCCCGTCCCCCTTGCATCCCTTCCTCCTGCTCGTCCAACCCGACCATTGTCGGTCCTACGCTCAACGAGCACCCTGCCCCGTTCCCCATGCTATCAAATGCGGGGGGTGCGAAGCGAGCGCCACGTGCTCCCCTCCTATGTACGAGGAAGGGGAGGCCCCTTGTTCCCATCGTCTTCGCGGCGACCTTGTGCATGCCATGGCGCGGCCCCCGGCACGGGGCGCTCGAAACCCGAACGTTCCGCGCGTCTGAGTCTTGGTGTTCGGCCGCGGGTCGATGCGGTGCGCCGGCCCGAATTCGGCTACGGAATGCAGCGCTGAAAGCCCCACGTGACGGGCGCCCAGCGGCCTGCGCCGCGCCGGCTCCCGCGGGCGCGGTCGAAGTTGGTCTGCGACAGCAGCACCTCGGCCTCACTGTAGGAACACAAGGTGTAGCCATCCGTCGCTGTGGTGGTGAGGGTGATGCGGTAAGGCGGCGGGAAGCACAGCGAGACGTGGGTCTCCGGTGAGCCGAACGGCGTGCCGTGGCCGTCCATGTCCAGCTCGGCCAACACGGCTGCCGGCTCGCCCGCGGGCGAAATGACCACGTGGAGCGGACCGAGGGGCTGCCGTGCGCCGAGGATACGGTCCGCGGCGGATTGGACGCCATCGCAGCCGGGACAGGGCGCGGGTTGCGGCGGCCAGCCGCTCGTCCCTCCTCCGCCCGTCACGTCGGGGAAGGCGCGCAAGGTCAGCATCCATGCGCGTGCGCACGCGTTGGGGTCGGGATCGGGATCGTCGGGCTCCGGTTGCTGCCGCGCGCCTGCCTCCAACGCGGCCGCGGCGTCGAGGCGACCATAGCCGAACTCGTCGTCCCGTCCGGGGGGGCCAAGGTCCACGGCCGAGTCTTGCAGCAACCGGCGTAGGTCGTCCGGCGTGCGCGCGGAATTCTGGCCGATCAACAACGCGGCGATGCCCGATGCCAAGGCGGTCGATTCGCTGGTGCCGTCGAAGGGGCCGTAGCCGCCGCCGACCGAGGTCGTCAAGATCGACACGCCGGGCGCGACCACGTCGACATGGGGGCCGAAGTTGCCGAAGCTCGGCCGTTCGTCGGCGCGGGTGGTGGCGCCGACACCCAGGACCTCCGGGTACCCGGCCGGGTAGAGGATGTTGCCGCTTGGCATATTGCCCGCGGAGGCCGTGAGCAGTGCTCCGCGGCCGTGCGCGTAGGTGGCGGCATCGGCCATCACTTGCGCGGCGCCCTCGCCGCCGAGGCTCAGGTTGATCACGCGCGCGCCGTTGTCCGCGGCCCAGACGATGCCGGCCGCGATACCGGCCGTGTCGCCGCTGCCGTTGTCCGTCATGGCCTTGATCGGCATGATGCGCGCGCCCCACGCAACACCGGCAATGCCGACCCCGTTGTCGACCACAGCCGCCGCGGCGCCGGCCTCGATGGTCCCATGGCCGTTCACGTCTTGCGTATCGCTCGTGTCGTCTAGCACGTTGCGGCCCGGGACGCAGGCCGCCGCGAGGTCCGGATGACCGCAGTCCACCCCGGTGTCGATGACCGCGATCACCACGCCGTCGGCATGTGCCCGGTCCCATGCATCCGGTACGTGCATCTTGGCCAGATGCCATTGCGTGCCGAAGAGCGGATCGTCCGGCGTCGCGTCGGGGGCGAGGATGCCGGCCTGGACATGGTCGAGCGCGGTCGAGAAGAACGAGGCGTGGACGCGTGCGGTCCAATGAGAGGCGGCGCGGGCGAATGCCGACGAGATCGCGATCGGTGACCCCGATGCACGCAGGGCCTCTCGATTCGGATGCATCGAAGATCGGGCGGAGCCGGCGCCTGAGACGTGCCGCACCCGTACCGGCTCTACCCATCGCACGGCCCTTGAGGCCGCGTAGGCCCGCCGGGCGGCCGCGAGTCGTTGCGCACGCCACGTGAGCTGGACTTGGGAACCGTCTTCCGCAGCCGAAGCCGAAACCGCTCCGCCCGCTTCCTTGGCCGCACCGGCGCCGATTCCAGGGCCGCCACCGCGCGCTGGCTCCGCCGCGGGTGCGAGCCCCATCGCCGGCGCGACGCGCAGCACGCCGAGCTCCGGAATCGCGCCGACGACCCGCATGCCGAGGTCCTCATGCAAGGCGTCGAGCGTGTGCGCGTCGAGCCAACGTCCTTCCGATCCGCGTGTGCCGTCCTCCGCGGACCCGCGACGGGCGGCCGGCGCGGCGTGCGGCGCGAGCGCGACGAGCAGGTCCGGCTCTGCGCCTGGGCCGTCGATAGTGGCCGGCGCGCCGCTCGTTGCAGCGAACGTAGCCGGATCGGGGGCGGCATACGCGTCGAGCCCCATACCGAGGCCGGCGCCAAGGGCGGCACATAAGCCGGCGCCAAGGGCGGCGCGCAATACGGTGGGCAACACCAACATGGCGCGTCGCACAGGCTGTCGGCGCGTGAGCGTTGACATCGGAGGCTCCTCGGGAAATCGCGGGGCACGAACGTGGATTGATTCGTGGGATCGGCGAACGGGTGCGTGGGTACGATGAAGGTGCGACGAGCGTCGGGCTGTGGCCGCTCGCAAAGGGCACGTGAATCCCCGTGCGCCGGCTGCGCGCCCGCGAGACGGTATCACGGCGTACCGGCGCGGGGTAAGGGCGCGCGCGCAATCGGCGACGCGCTATGGTTGCGCGTGGATTTGCCTCGAGGACACAGTCCACCGCATAACCGGGCATCATCCGGCAACCCGGCAGCCCGGCAGGATCCGGTGACTACCCACACTCCAACCACGCTGCCGACGCTTCGACCCAGGAGGCCCGCATGTTCCGCTATACCGTCGCCTGCACCTTCGACGACGCGGCGACCGCCGAAGAATGGGTGGCGTGGCTGCGCGACGAGCACCTGGGGGATGTGCTGCAAGCCGGTGCCAGCGCCGGCGAAGTCGTCCGCATTGATGGGGAAGCGCTGCGCTATGAGGCGCGCTACGCTTTCTTGTCCCGAGCGGCCTTCGCTGCCTATGAACGAGACCATGCGCCTCGCCTGCGAGCCGAGGGCATGGCCCGCTTCCCGCTCGACCGCGGTCTCCGCTACGAGCGCACGACCGGTGAGCTCGTCGCGCACGCGGCGAAGGAGCGCGTCCGATGAACAACGCCCCCCAGGATCCGCGCGACCCATACGCGGCCGCCGAAGGCTCGCCCTTCGCCGATCGGCTGCTCGTCTTGGACGGACACTCCTTGGCATTCCGCGCCTTCTACGGGCTGCCCGACTCGTTGAAGGCGCCGGACGGGCAGTCCGTCCAAGCCGTGTACGGGTTCATCAACATGCTCTTTGCGCTGCTGGACGATCATCGCCCGCGTTGGATCGCGGCGACGTTCGATGAAGGGCGTCCGTTCCGGCACGAACTTTTCGACGGGTACAAGGCGGGGCGCGAGGACATCGACCCGGATGTGAAGGTGCAGGTCGATCGGCTGCGGCCGTTGCTGGACGCGCTCGGCGTGTGGCAGGTGGCCGGTGCGCCCTTCGAGGCGGACGACTACATCGCCTCGCTCACGCGCCGTTGGCGTGACGAGTACCCGGAAAGCGAGGTGCTGATCGTCAGCGGCGACCGCGACTTGTTCCAATGCGTCGGCGATGGCGTTCGGATGCTCTACCCGCTCAAGGGCATCCGGGACAGCCGAATCTTCGACGCGGCGGGCGTGGAAGAGCGCTTCGGCGTGCCGCCCCACGGCTTGCGTGACTTCAAAGCCCTTGTGGGCGATCCGAGCGACAATATTCCCGGCGTGAAGGGCGTGGGTGAGAAGACGGCCGCGCGCTTGCTTGGCGCACACACCACCTTGGAAGGTGTGTACGCCAACCTGGAAGAATGTACGCCGGCGCTGCGACGCAACCTCGAGACCGGCTTCGACGCCGCGCACCTGAGCCGCGAGCTCGTGACGCTGCGCGAAGACGCGCCGGTCGCGGCGCCGGCCGACGCGCTCGAGATGCGCTACACCCGCGCCGATGCCGCGGCCGCAATGCGCGCGCTCGGCTTCGAGACGACCATCCGACGCTTGCCCCAGGCCTACGCGCGCTGAACGTCCGCGGGTGCCCGTACCCATGCGTCGTCTGGCAAACGTGCGATACGCACGGAGCATCCGAAAGTAACCAAGGCGCGTCTTCGCTCAAGAGCCGTGCTGCCGTGCCGGGACTCGACCCCACCTCGCGCGGTCCTGACCCCGAACGAATCGATCCAGCACCACGGCCACCCGCGCGCGTTGGAGCGCCCCGACACGCAGGGCTATACTGCGCGCCGTTGTCCTGCGGCCAACCAACGTATCATCGTGCGCATTCGGGCAGCACGCATCTTGGCGCCGGCCGCTTCTCGCTGATCCGTACAGGAACAGGAACCCACCCATGAAGATCATCGTCGCCGGCACCGGATTCGTCGGGCTGACCCACGCAGCGGTCCTGGCTGAAAACGGCCACGAAGTACACGCCTACGACATCGACCGCACGAAGCTCGACGCGTACCGGTCGGGCGATCGGGAGCGCATCGAATCGTACGTGGCGGAGCAGGGGCTGGTCCCCATCATCACCGAGACCTTGGGGCGCTATCTGTTCTTCACCGATCCCGACGGGATCCGTGGTGAGATCGAGGGCACGGACGCGATCTTCCTCAGCCCGCCGACGCCGCCCAACCTGGATGGGTCCACGGACCTGAGCTACTACGACAAGATGGCGCATTTCCTCGGCGAGTTGCTGGCCGCGCGCAGCGATCAGCGGCGAGTGGTGCTGATCAACAAGAGCACGGTGCCGATCGGAACGGCCCGGCGGATGCAGGGCATTCTGGCCGAGCACGGGGTGCCGAACTTCGGCGTCGCGAGCAATCCGGAGTTCCTGCCCGAAGGCAACGCCGTCGAGAAATCGCGCCGGCCGGACCGGGTGGTGGTTGGAGCCGACACCGAGGAAGACCTGCGCATCCTGCGGCAGGTTTATCCCCAATTCCACAACCACGTGCGCATCAGCTATATCGAGACCACACCGGAGACGGCCGAGGCCATCAAGTACGTGGCCAACACGCTGCTGTTGACCTACATCTCGTTCTGGAACGGCATCGGCGCCCGGCTCGCCGAGACCTTCGACAACCTGTCGATGGAGGATCTCAAGCGCGGCGTGACGGCGGATGATCGGATCAGCACGTGGGGCAGCTACGTCAGCAACGGCGCGGGCGGCAGCTGTTTCGGCAAGGACATCCAGTCTTTGATCTACCAGCTACGCTCCAACGGCCAATCGTCCAGCTTGCTGGAGAACGTCTTCGACATCAACGAGTACCAGAAGACCTACCTGATCGACCGCGCGATCCACGAGGCGGGCTTCGACTTCAACAATACGGTCGTCGCGCTCATGGGCCTTTCGTTCAAGAAGCACACGAACGATATGCGCGATGCCAGCTCGCTTGCGGTCGTCGAGGGCTTGCTGGCCAAGGGCGTGCGCGAAGTGCGCGCCTACGATCCGCTCGCAATCGAGGAAGCGAAGCGCTTCTTCGATCCGGAGCGCAACCATCTATTCAGCAAGATCCACTACTTCGACACGGCCGAAGAAGCGTTGCAGGGCAGCGAGGCGGTCTTCGTGACCACGGATTGGGAAGAGTTCCGCGGTCTCTCGCACGTCATCGCCGAGCATGCTCCTCCGCCCTACCTGGTCATCGACGGTCGGCGGATGATTCCCGACTACAACGACCTCGTAGCGCAGGGCTACCGCTACCTGGCGGTCGGCTCAAAGCTGCTGACCAAGGACGACATCGCCCGGTCGCACGCGCCGGCGCCCACACCGGAAGCCGCGCCGGCCTAGGGTACTCGTTGTAGTGGCCCCCACGGTCGGCGCCCGCACGGTCGATACTGCCTAAGGCTGGCCTACCTCACGGTCGATCCAACCTAGATAGTCCGCCGTCCCCGCGACAAAGGGCACCGCGACGATCTCCGGCACCTCGTACTCGTGTTCGGCGCGTACCAATGCTTCGATGCGCGCAAAGGCGTCTGCGCGCGTCTTGGCCAGGAGCAGTACTTCGGAGTCGGTGAGGATCTCGTCCCGCCAGCGATAGGTCGAGCGGATCGGCAGGGATTGCACGCAGGCGGCGGCCCGTGCCTCGATCAGCGCGCGCGCGATCCTGGTCGCCTGCGCCTCGTCGGCGCAAGCGACCAGGACCATGATGTGCGCTGCCTCCGCGCGGGGCGGGCCGCTTTCCGGCGCGGTCATCCCCCGACGCTGATCTCGGCGTTGAACGCGGACCACGGTAGATAGATCGTCGGCTTGCTTGCCGGATCCATCGTCGGTGGCGGCGTGGGCGTGCGGGTCTCTTCGGGAATGAAGGTCGGCGTGACCGTCGGTCCGTCCGGCGTGATCGTCGGCGTCACGGGAAGGGGCGTCGGCGGGATCTCGCCGCTGCCCTCCATGTGTGTGGCCAGGCCGGACGTGTTCAAATCCTTCGTGGCCGTAGCCGTCAGATAGCGATGCGTGAAGCCCTCCGCCTTGCGCAGGCGCCAGTTGCCTTCGGAGTCTGCCAACGCCTCCCCCTCGTAGGCGATGGCCTCTTCGAAGGGATCGCTGAAGACCTCAACCGTGCAGCCGGCGCATGCGGTGCCCTGGACTTCCGTTTCGCCCGCGGCCGTGATCACCGGCTCCTTCACACCCCGATTCGCGCCCTGGATGACATGGATCGGGAATCCGTCGTTCTCGGCGAAGCGATTGCGGCGCAGCACGTTGTCGCGCGTGGAACCGCCGGCCAAGAGGATTCCGCCGGACTTGTTGCAGCGAATAACGTTGTCCTCGATGACGGATTCGCTCGGGCCGCCGTTGAGCGTGATGCCGTAGCCGAGATTCTCGACACAGTTCTCGCCGGCCGGATCCGCTCCGATGATGTTGTTCCGAATGACGGTGCCCAACGCGGCGTCGAAGACCGCGAGACCGGCGTTGTCGTTGCCGCTGATCACGTTGCGCTCGACGATGGTCTCGGTCGGTCCGTTCACGAGCTGGATGCCGCTCTGCAACTGCTGCGACGGGATATTGCCTGCCGCGTCTAGGCCAAACCAATTGCCCTGCAAGCGGTTCTCCGTAGCTTCCGGTCCTTCGACCAAGATACCGCTGCCTAGTTCACTCGACGAGAACACGTTGCGGTTCTCCGGAGCGAGGTCGCCGATGACGTTGCCGAAGCTGCCCTCGCTGATGCGCACGCAGTCGTCGAACACGGGGGCGACGTTCGTGCCGTCGCCGTTTACCCCACACCAGTTGCCGAACACCCGGTTGCTGTTCGCGATGTCGTTGGTGATCAGGATGCCGTTGCCGAGCGTAATGTGGGCCAGCACCATGCCCGGCCCGATCTGATTTTCCTCGGCGGGATCGCCGAATGTGCCGCCGGGAATGAAGATGGCCGCGCGTTCAAACGCACCGCGAATCTCGAAGCCGGCCAACACGTTGTTCGAGCTGCTGATGCGAAACGCCGACTCGGGCGATGAGCCCGTGAAATCGACGACGATGCGATTGTCCACCGGGCCACGCCACGTACCGACGCCTTGACGGAAGTCGACGAGCGCCGCGCCCTCGGCCAAGAGCAGCGTCCGATTCTTCGTGGGCCGGATGAAGAACATGCCGCTTGCCTCGTCCCAGCCGCGCTCGCGCGCAGTGAGCATCTTGACGCGGGGCGGGCAGGCCGGGGCGCCCGGCACCAGCGCGGGATCGAAACACGCGGTGATCACCGCACCGCTGCCCGACAGCCGGGCCCGGTTCAGCGCGCCGCGCAGCGAACAGTCATCGGTCACGGTCTGACACTCATCCTGGACATCGGTTGGGTCGTCCGTGGTGTTGACGTAGATCGTTGTCTGCGCTGACGCAGGCGGCGGGGGCGCAGAGAGGAAGAGCACGAACGCGGTGCATAGCAGCGTCACGCGCCATGAAAGCGCGGCGACGTTACGGCCGCGTCGAGAAGAATTCGATGATGGGTGGGTCATGCGGGGTCCTCCACAAATGCAAGCACGGGACGTGCAGCGGGCGCGCCATGCGAGCCGGCCGCGCCCCACGAGGGGAGCGCGGCCGGCCCGCTGCGATCTCAACTTGTCGGATCAGGCGAGCTATACCGCGGCTCGGATCCGAACCCTGCCTAGAGCCTCAGGCTCGGGGTCCTACGGGCAGGGAATCAACGGCGCGATGCGCTCGCGATAAATCGTCTCGAGCGTGCTCGCGTCCGGCGCATGAATGTAGAACTCCGGCCGCGTCGCGATGGATTGCAGCAGGGCTTCGTCAATGTCCGCGCCGGCACCGATGCCGACCGTGAACAACGAGATGCCGTCGCTACGAACCAAGTTAGCGGCCGCCGTGACCTGCTGTCGACCACCGGCGTCCAGGTCGTTCTGCAGGGCGTCCGTGACGAGCACGATCGTCTGCGTTGCGGTCTGGCGGATACGAGCGCTGTTGAGCTCGGCGCGTGCCTCGTCCAAGCCGAGGTCGATGCGCGTGCCGGGGGCCTGTGTGGCCTTGAGCACGTCGAGCGCGGTGTCGATCGCCACGCGATCAAAGGTCAGACGCGTGGCCAGCGCGGCGCGGCTGTTGAAGCCGATGACCGTCGCCTGGTCCTGATTGCCGCTGGCGAACTTCAACTGCCCGACCAAGCCCTTGGCCGCCGCGATGGCCGCGTCGATCTTGGGCGGCCCGCCCGGCGAGGTAGCATCGCTCATCGAGATCGACGTATCGATCACAACGGCAAGATCCACCCGTTGCCGGCTTGGTTCGCAGATGTCCGGCTTCTCTTCCTCGCGGAAGGCGACCGGCAGGTACGCGGGCTTGAGGACGATGACCTCAGGCGTTGCGGTCGGCGGATCCGGCGGTACGTCCGTCGGGGTCGGCGGTGGTGGCGACGTCGGCGTTGGTGGATCGTAATTTACGCTCAACCGGACGTCCGGGAACGGTTGGCTTCCGTCGCGCGCCTTGTTGTCGGTCCAGAGTGCGTCTGATTCGTCGGTGACGTCCAGATAGCCCTCTTGGAGCGGTTTGACCTCGTAGGTGACGGTCACGGATGCATCGGGCGGCGCAAAGGCCCACTCGATGGTCGAGCCGTTGACCACACCGCCGTTGGACACCGATCCGGGGACCAGCTCCATCGTGTCGGCCAGCTGCTCCTTGAGCGTCAGGGTCTCCATGTTCACCGGATCGACGCGGAGGAAGTCCTTGCCGTAGATGAACATGAGCTCCTTGAGCGCCCGCGCGTTGAGGTCGAGCAGGTACTCGTTCTCCGTGACGATGTCGCGCATGCGGCGCTTGTAGGGGCCGCGGCCCGCGAAGAGACCGACGATCTCGATCTCCTTCTGGACGCGCGCCCGAAGGTCGCGGTCGCAGAAGCCGCCGTCGCTGATCACGACGATGACCTTGGTGCGGTCGTCGTCGTGCAGGATGCCGTAGCGTCGGTTGCGGTCCTGCAGCACGCGCTCTGCCGTGCGCAGGCCGATGTCGATGCGGGTCAAGCCTCCACCGCGCAATAGGCTGACACGCGTCGCGGCGCGCTTGCCCTGCTCGGTAAGGCTGACCAAACGGCGACCGCGGTTGTTGAAGGAGACCATGCCGACGCGCAGCGCGCCACCGGCCAGATCCTCTTGAATCTGCGGTTCGTCGAAGAAGTCGCGGATGAAGCGCTG
>JAJCYU010000221.1 GCA_029262755.1 Anaerolineae bacterium | reverse complement strand
CGTCCGTGCGCCCCGTCACGAAAGGTGCGTCATGCGCATGACCGTTATCTTCGGGAGCCGATGGCAGGCGACGCAGGGCCCCGCGCTCGGAAGGCTCGCCCGTGCCCCGATCCTCTTCCATCCTATCGGCCCCGCGCGGTGCGCTGGGACCGGTCGGACACTTGACCCCCCGCGGGCCCCTGCCTATCCTACGCGCCCGCGTGGGGCCGTAGCTCAGTTGGGAGAGCGCTACAATCGCACTGTAGAGGTCACGAGTTCGAGTCTCGTCGGCTCCACCACCGCGCCCGCCCGCATCCTTTGGATGTGGGCTGGTTGCTTTTTAGGCGCCGATAGCGCTTCATCGACAGCCGCTGGGTTGGGTGCCACGCGACGTGATCGCGACGACGTCCTTGAGCTGCGACGTGCGCGACCTCGGCTCCTCCGTGGCTGAGATCCGCCGCCTTCAAGCAGGCCGGCTCGCCATGGCGTTGCTTGCGCTGCTACTCGTTCCGCTCGCCGCGCGCGGGCTGACCCACCCGGCGCGTGGCCAGTCGCCGACGGCTACCCCGACGTCAACGCGGACCCCGATTTCGGTCGGAACCGTCACAGCGACCGCAACGAGCACGGCGACCGCGGCGGCGACGGCCACGGTCACCGCCACGTCGACCGCCACGTCGACGGTCACCGCCACGGGTACCGTTACCGTGACCGCTTCCGCGACGACATCGCCGACAGCGACCGGGTCCGCGACGGAGGGCCCCACCGCCACCGTGTCCACCTCGGCGACCCCCGCCGTGACACCGAGCGTGGAGCCTGGGCCCGGCACCGCACCTGCGTCGACGGCAACGCGCACGACGTCGCTCACCTCCACGGTCACGGCGACCGCACCGGTGTCGGTCACCGCGATGCCGGCGCCCAGCCGAACGCCGACGGCAGCGGCGCACGATCCGCGCTTGTTCCTGCCGATGGTCCTGCGCTCCGACCCCTTGCTCGACCGAGTCGCGCGACGTCTGTTGGCCATGGATCTGTCGACGGGCGCGGAGACGCATGTTGGGGAGTGGGCCTGGAAGGGCGGGGTGGGCATGATCGGCGTGTTGGCCGCGGTCGACGCAGGCGCCGGCGATGCCGACGATCTGCGCGGCGCCGTGGGCGCGTGGCTCGACGAGGGCCTGGCCGCGGGCGCCGCCGGAGTCTTCAGCCATCCGAATCACACGGCACCTGCGTGGGTCGCGCTACGCCTCGCGGCGGACGACGCTGCGGCGGGACGACGGCCCGCGGATCGCCACGTGAATCTGGCGGAACGCGGCGTGCGTTGGCTGCTGTCGGATGCGCCACGTGCCGGTGGGGCGCTGGCCCATCGTCCGGGACAACTCTGGGACGACACGTTGTTCATGAGCGTACCGCTGCTCGCCGAATACGGAGCGCGTTTCGATCGACGCGATGCGCTGGATGCCGCGGCGCGCGAAATCCTGTTGCACGCAGCCGTGCTGCAGGATCCGATCACCGGCCTGTGGTTCCACGGATGGGACATCGCGGCCGGGGATCCGATCAGCGGCGCGTACTGGGCGCGAGGCAACGGTTGGGCAGCGCTCGCCACGTCCGAGGTGCTGCGACACCTGCCGTTCGATCATCCGGATCGCGCCACCTTGGTCGCGCTGCACCAACGCCATCTGCGCGCCCTCGTGCGCGTGCAAGACCGCAACAGCGGCATGTGGCGAACGGTGTTGGATCGTCCGGACTTCTACCTCGAGACCTCGGGCAGCGCCGCCATTGCAGCTGCGCTGTACCGCGCCGTTGTCGACGGCCATCTCGAACGCGAGTATCTCGTCTTTGCCGACCAGGCCTACGGCGGGGTACTGCGCCGGATCGCTTCGGACGGGACGGTGACGGAGGTTTCCGCCGGCACCGGGGTGCCGAGCCGCGACGTAGGGGTCGAGATATACGGGCGCATCGACCGCAGCCGGCCGCAAGCCTACGGCCAGGGATTGGTCTTGATGCTCCTAGCAGCCAAGGACGAATCGGGCACACGTCGTTGATAGGCCTGAGAGGTGCCGCTAGTCGGCAACGTCTTCGCCGTACGCACTCTCGGATTCGCCCGTTTTCGGAAACAGACACGCACGCAGTCGCTACGCCCGTGGAAGCTCCGTCTCCGCGGCCGGCCATCGTGTCGGCATCACAGAGCTGTCGACATCAAACCAAGACCGAACGAACCACGTTTGGGCGTGTGCTTTCGGTCCTTCGTTGCGCCCTGCCGACTTGGGTGACATCGTCTCGGGTGACATGGTGCCCGGGCCAAGCGTGATACTGCGTTGGCCCAATGCCGCCAGAGCGGCCTCCTTGCGGAAAGCAATCATACTCGGATGGAACTTCAAGGATCAGAGCTCATGACTGAATTCTTTGCCCGACCACTCGCACGAACCGTATTGGGAGCCGTGCTGCTGGTCATGGCGGCTATGCAACTCGGTCGACCTGCGATCGCCGCTCCGACGAGCCAACGTCAAGAACGACTGGTGGTGCTCGAGATGTTCGGGCGAACGGACTGCATCGTGTGCGAGGAGCATGCTGGTCCTGCCATGGACGCGCTGGTAGCGCAATACGAAGCGGAGGGCCGTCGCGTCGTCATCTTCGAGCACGATTCCGACAACAGTGGGAATCTTGGCATGGCCGAGCGGCGCCGGCGCTGGTTCCGCCTCATGGGCGTCTCTCGCGCGCCATTGCCCTTGGTCCTGCTCAACGGCGGGCTCGAGACGGCGTTTGGAACGGTGGACGACGGTGACTATCAGGCTGCCTACCGGGCCATGATTGACCGTGCCGCGCAGGGAGAACCCACTGCGCGCGTGACCGCTTCGTGGGCTCCGACGGGTGCGAGCACCTTCCAGGCGTCCGTCAATGTGGAGAACACCGGCGAGAGCGATATCGACCCCAGAGCCGGCGGTGGCATTTGGATGTTCGCGATTCGCGCGGAACGCGTCCTCCACGCCGGCCGCTACGCCGCGGGCGTTGGTCGATTGCCGCTTGCCGAGCGAATCGCACCCGGTGCGTCGGTGAGCACGGTTGGCGATGTCACGGTGGACGAAGGAACGGATCTTTCTACGCTGCAGATTCTTGCCGTCGTGGAGCGCGTGTTGCCCGATGGACGATGGGACGTAGCCCAAGGTGCGGTAGCCGTTCTTGATCGCGACGCACCCACGCCCGCGCCGACCCCCGTGCCTACACGGGAGCCGGGTGAAACGCCGGTCGCCGAAATCCATCTGCCCTTGGTCAGAAGGTAGCGTCGGCTCCTGGCGTGGCCGCTCTTGACGTGGCCCCAGCTAGAGCTAGTACTCGGGCGCACTGAATCTTCAGGGTTCGGCCACCGCTGCATCCGCCGCTGCGGCCCGCAATTCTTCGGCAATAGCGCTGCTATTCCCTCAGCTCTGCGAACCACATCGACGGCGCATCGGCGCCCTCCTGCCCTGAACATTCAATGCGCCCGAGTACTAGGACTACGCGATAGGGTCACGTTCCCTGCGGTTAGGCCGTTCTACCCCGTTGACAGTCCGAATCTGCTGCCGTACACTGCCCAATGGCCTCCCCAAAAGATTTGCGGAGGATCATTGACGCGTCGACGGGTAGCACTATGCAAGGAGGATGGTTCATGCGCCATATGCGGGCACTCGCTGCCGGCTTGGCTGTTGCGATGATCGGGGGGATGGTTTTGACCTCCCCGACCGCCGCGTCGCCGGCTACGCAGAGCGAGAAGTCGCTGGTCATTATCGAGATGTACGGACGCTCCACCTGAGGCATCTGCGCGACGGCCGGTCCGGTCATCAGGCAGATGGAGCAGGAATTCGAGCGAGATGGTGTCGACAACGTGTTCTTCATTGAATCGAACGTGGACCCCACGGACCCCAACGGCACGCAGCAGGCGCCCAATACGCGAACGCGTATGAACCGCCTGCGTGAGGTCATCCCCAGCGCGAGCACATTGCCGTTCATGATCGCCCAGGGCGGCAAGTTCGCAAACCAGGCCGGCGCCCCCGGCGGTACGTCGCCAGACGCATGGCGCGGTTTGTTCAACGATTGGATCAGCGAGGGCGAAGCCATGGCCCCGACGATGAAGGTCGACGCATGGTTCAAGCGCTCGGCTCTCAACAAGGTCACCGTCACGGTCGATGTAGAGAACACAGGCAAGGACGTGTTCGACCCGTGGGAGAACGGCGGTTCGCTTGGGATCATCGGCTACGAGCATAACGATCCAGAGGCGATCCACCTCCACAAGCTGATGCGCATCATCGACTGGATGGACTTCGAGGACGTCGTCGAGCCCGGCCAGAAGGTTCGCCTTGAGTCCGAGTTCACCACCGAGGTTGCAACGGACTTCGGCAAGCTGCAGATGGTCGCGATGGTCGAGTTTGAGACCGATGAGGGCCGCGACTACGCCGGCGCAGTCAAGGCCATCATGGGCGATCCGCCCATAGTCGAAACGCCGGAACCAGTTGCGCCGGTCATGTCCTGCGGGATGACGCCCGCCTCGACCGCGTTGTACATCGGCGACAGCGTGACGCTCACGACGTTGGTCCGTGCCGACGGCAAGGCTGCACCGGACGCGGAAGTCACCATCGTGGTGGATAGCGGCCCGCACGCGGGCGAGACGATCACGGGCACGTCCGACGCGACGGGTGAGGTCAAGCTGACCTTCACCGGCGCAACGGAAGGTTCCGACATGATCAAGGCCGAAGGCGACTACTTGGCTGAGGGATTCCCCGACGCCCTGACCTTCGACTGCGGCAGCAGCACCATCGAGTGGACCGAGCGTCCGTCCAATCCGGATCCGGATCCGCCGACGCCCGCCGCGAAGTTCTACAACTACATGCCGCTCGTGTTGGCTAACCACGAGCTCTAGGCTCGCAACCCGGCTGGGTGCGGTGGCTTCACATACCGCCAAGGTCGACGCGAGCACGTAGGACGAAGCAAGAATCAGGAGACGCGCCCCCTGCGAAGGGGGCGCGTTCTCGTTTGCACAGGATCGGCCCCAGGTTGCCGCCCCGTCACATCGGGGTCGGGGCCCGCGTCGGAAGGGCGGTCGTCGCCATGCCAGGGCTGCGCGTAGATCGTTGGGATTCGCGCTCGCCGGGACGTGTGCTGGCCGGTGCTCGACGCTTCACGGCCCCGGCTGCCCTGCGCAGTCAGCCGTGGCCGGGGCAAGGAACGCCCCATCCTCGGCAGCACCCGTGTGAAGCCGTCTCACCCGTGTGAAGCCGTCGCGCCCGCGTGAAGGCGTAGCGCGTCCTTCTCCAGGTGAACGTGCACCGGCCGCGCGATCACGATCGTTGTCCGCCCCCTCTGAAAACGCGAACGACCCACCACGCGACCCTCCACGACGGCCCTGAGTCCGCGCAGGAACGAGCGAGGCGCCCCTCTTCGGAGGGGCGCCTCGTGATTGCTATCGCTCTTGCGGTCACGCTGTACTGCGTTCGTGCTAGCGAACCCCGGCCTCCGCGCCGCTCAGCGGTGTCGCGGTCGGAACGGGCTCGGGGATGGCCGTCGGCTCGGGCTCCGGCGTTGCCGTCGGCGCCTCGAGCGTGGCCGTAGCGGGCGGCTCCGTCGGCAGCGGTGTCTCCGTCGGTGCGGGCGGGCCTTCCGGCGTCAACGTGGCCGTTGAAGTCGCCGTCGCGGTCGACGTGACCGGTGCCGTGACGGTGATCGTCGCGGTGGCGCCGAGCGTGGCCGTTGCCGGCGGGTTCGTTGCTGGTGGCGATGTCGGCTGCGGGCCGGCAGGCGGTTCCGTCGGCGCGGGGCCGGCGGGCGGATCCGTGGGCTCCGGCGCGGCGGGCGGGTCGGTCGGTTCCTTGGTTGGGCGCGGGCGGCGCGTTCGGGTCGGCTGCGCGGTGGGCAGCACGACCTCGCATTCGTCGCCGACACAGATCGTGGGTTCCGGCTCGGGTGAGTCGGGGTCGAGTAGGCCGCCCAAGCCGCCGCTCGAACCGCTATCGCCCGCCGCGTCCGCCTCGGCTTGCGCTACCTGGGCGACGACCTCGTTGACCACCACGGTTACGCGTCGCTCCTTCGCGGCGCCCGACGCGTCGATCCAGCGCAGGGTGTAGCTCGTCGTGACGTCGGGGCAGACGGACTGGAAGCCCTTGCCGGGCATGAGCTTGCCGTCCACCGAGATCTGGCTGCCGACCGGCACGTCCCAGCGCAGCATGGTGCATTTGCCGGAATCGATCTCGCCTTCCGCAAGCCCGAAGCTCGCGGAGACGGCGATGGGCGTCGGCGTTGCCGGCGCCAGGTAGGCCTGGTCGATGATGGGCACCGCAGAGAGCGGCGCGATGCACTGCACGTTGGTCGCCTCGATCCAGCCCGGCTCCTCGGAATCCGGTGAATCGACCTCCAACCAGCGCGCGTCCTCGGTGCGATGGGTGATGTTGATCAGCGCGCCGGAGAGCAGCGTCGCGGCCCGCGGCGCTGCGGGGTTTGCGGAGGTCTGGATGCGCCCGCTTGTGGGCGGCGTGTCGCGCAGGGCGACCTCGTCGGCCGTGATCACGCAGCGGAAGGCAAAGGCGGCGATGGAATCGCGGTAGCCGGAGAGCATCTGGCCGTACCAGGTCTCGACGGCCACGACGTCCATGGGCATAACGGTTGGGGCGGCGCCGCCGCGATCGAAGGCCGCGCCTTGGCCGGCCTCCAGCCGCACCGAGCGCTCGCCGGCCGCTTCGCCGGCGGCCGCTACGGGCCCGCCGAAGTCGATATCGGCCGCGCCGGCGATCACGACGACCCAGGTGCGCCCGTCATCGCTCTCTGCGCCGTCTTCGGCCACGGGATCGGGCACGTGCGTGATCATGATGTCGGCCATGTCACCGGCCGAGGTATCGCTATCGACCGTGATGGGGCCCGCGGCGACGCGCATGCCGACGGGGCCGTCTTCACCCGGCATCGACATCAGGTAGCGCACGGTGCCCGCGTCCTGATCCACCACGACGCGGCGCTGCGCAAGATCGCTCTCGCCGACCGTAATCGAGGCCGCGCGCAGCAGCTCGCTGCGCAGGGCGCCGCCCCAATCGAGCACGGCCATGCCGCGCGTCGGGACGATCACCCGGCCACCGGTTGGCACCGGTGCTTGCTCGGCTTCGACGATCTCACGTGGCTCGGACTCGTCGTCCGCATCCGCCTCATAGAGACCAACGCCGGCGCGCACGACCGAAAGCTCCGGCTCGGCGAGCGGTGCATGGACAACCCACGGCATGGTCTCTGCGACGACCGGCTCCGGCTCGGCTTCCACGACGACCGGCTCGACGACCTCCGGCTCCGCAGGTATCTCGGCAACCTCTTCAACCAACGCCACGTCGGGCGGCGTCGTGCCACCTTGACTGAAGATGCCGGCGCCGATCGTTGCCATTACGCCCAGGCCGACGAGCAGCCCGATCTTGATTCGACTCATGCGTTTCTCCTCGCGTCCCCGGTGGACCCGGGCCCCCAACAACCATGGATGATCGAGTACGCTTGACGCCGAGGACGCAACAAGAACCGCGCGCCGCCGATGAAAAGACGTCACGATCAGTATACACAAAGACGCCCCGCCGCGCGGAGACGAATCTGCGCGGCGGGGCAACGGTTTCTTCGACGCCTTCCAGGCCGGTCGTGGCTCCCTAGGGGTCGACGATCTCGCCCTCGATCACGGGTGCTCGATCGACGCGCTCCGCGCCTCCGGCACTATCCTGATCCGCGCCGTTGTTTGCGCTCCCGTTGGGCGCGGCCTGCCCGGCGGGCGGCGCCTCGAAGCGAAAGCCGTACGCGCCGTCCGCGGTCGCAGGCGCGGATACGTGCACCGTCGTCCCCGGCTCCAGCTCGCGTTCCAGCAGGGCCAGCGCGAGCGGGTTGCCGATCCGGCGCTGGATGACGCGCTTGAGCGGCCGCGCCCCGTAGGCCGGATCGTAGCCTTCCTCGGCCAAGGCCAAGCGTGCCGCCTCCTCGACGTCGAGGACGAATCCTCGGTCGGCGAGGCGCTGGGCGAGGCGCAGCAGTTGCAAGCCCACGATCTTCGCCAGGTGCTCACGCCCGAGCGCGTGAAAGACCACGATCTCGTCGACGCGGTTGAGGAACTCGGGCCGAAAGTGCTGACGGAGCGCTTCGAGCACCGGCTCCTTGGCTGCCTCGGCGCCGAGCTCCTGGATCCGATGCGAGCCGATGTTGCTTGTCATGATCAAGATCGTGTTCTTGAAGTTGACCACACGCCCCTGGCTATCGGTCAGGCGCCCGTCGTCGAGCACCTGCAGCAAGGTATTGAACACGTCGGGGTGCGCCTTCTCGACCTCGTCGAAGAGCACGACGCTG
>JAJCYU010000220.1 GCA_029262755.1 Anaerolineae bacterium | reverse complement strand
CCTTCCCACACGGCGTCGCCACCCTGTACGACGCTGTCGAAGACCGAGATCTTGGCCTCGCCGCGCGGGTGGAGCGTACCGCCGACGTGGATCAGGATCGCGGCGTTGCGGGGGTCGGGAAGGTCGGGAAGGTCGGAGGCGCGGGGTCGATCGGGACTCGGTGCGGTCACGTGCGTCTCGCTTTCAGGGCTCGATGGCCAGAGAGGCCAGGCGATCGTAGTGGGGGCGGCATGCGTCCAACAACGGTAGAAGCGAGTCGGGAACGGGATCGTCCTTGGGCCGGTAGGGACGAAAGCCCGTGGAACGATGCACGGCCTCGTACCAATGCGGTGCCCATACGCCGTCCTCGGGCCGTGCTCCGGCCGGCCAGGAGAGCATCGCAGGATCCCACGGGATGTCCAGGCGGTCGCAGACTGCGGCGAGCACGCGTGGCGGGTCGAGCAGCAGGCGGCGGGCGTCGACCACGGGCGGTGTGCGGCCGTGGCGCGCCAGCTCGTCGAGCAGCTCCGTCTGGGTGGCCAGCGCCGTGTCGCGCAAGGTGGGGTGCGGGATCTGGCGCACGAGCGATGGCAGCATCTCACGCGGATCGCGCACGAGCAGTACGTGCGCCGACTCGGCCCACAAACGGGTGCGCTCGGGATCTTCGATGCCGTCGAGGTGGTGGGCCATCTGCTTGAGGAAGAGCACGGGCCGGTCGGAGGGGCCGAGCACGGTCCTGCGGATGACGCGTGCTCCGTCGCTATCCATCGCAGAGAGCACGTCTTCCCGGCCGGGATGATCCGCGCCCGACTCGCGCAGGTAGTGGGCGTAGAGCGGCTCGTCGATGACGCGCGTATCGGCCCGTTGTGCGAAGGCGTACATCAGCGCCGTCGAGACGTTGCGCGGGCCCGACCAGAGGTTCACGCGCAGCCCGTCCGACGCGCGGCTCATCCGCTCTCGGCGTGCTCGGTGGCGCGCCAGGCCGCCAGGTTGTCGCGAATCTGTCTCGTGTGCACCCGGTCGTGGAGGCCGGCCATATGCACAAGCTGACCCGCGTTGAACACGAACCCGACCTCGGGGACCGTCGTTGTCGCGGCCGCGCTGTCTCGATCGCGAAGGGCTTCCCACAGTGCAAGGATGCGACCGCGCGATCGAGCGAGGCGCGTTTGCAAGGCCGGCAAGTCGAGCTCGCCCGCGGGCAGCGCGAAGCTCGGCGCGGCGATACGTGGGCTGGTCACACCGGCGGCCCGGGTTGCGGGCACCGAGTCGTACGAGGTGGGCCTGCCGACGGGCAGCGACGCAAGCAGGCGTCGGCCCGCCATGGCGTACAAGCGCTCGGAGAGCCACACGTGCTCGAGGACCTCCAACACGTTCCACTCCTGCGGAGCCGGCCGGAAAGCCAAGGCATCGTCCGGCAGGCCGTCCACGACGTCGAGCAGCCTGACGCGTGCTCGTTCGAGAAGCGAGGGCAGTTCATCGAATTGACGGTCCGTCATCGATTCCATCCTTCAGGCCGGAATGCGCCGCGCGCGTTCGACTGTCCGATCATCACCATTCGCAGCGCCTCCGCTGAGACTCGAACACGGGCTCTTCCATACCTACGTGATCATCCGGCTCCGCCGCAGCCTAGCGACGAGCACGATAGGCTACCTTCCCGTGGCCCGGCAACCTCGGTCCCTTGCTCTATACTTGGCCGCACACCGTGTCGCACGTGATCGCGACGCACCGCCCAAGGAGCGCCATCATGGCCGAAGCCTGTCCCTGCGGTTCGGGCAGCAACTACAAGGAGTGCTGCGGGCCCGTACATCGGGGCAAACAGGATGCGAAGACGGCCGAGGATCTCATGCGCGCGCGCTACAGCGCGTATGTAAAGGGCGATATCGAGTTCTTGAAAGAGTCTCTCGCGCCGAGGGCGCGCAAGGACTTCGACGCAAAGGACCTCGGCAAGTGGGCCCGCGAGTCGGAATGGCTGGGTCTCGAGATCGTCTCTACGCAGGATGGTCAGCCGGGCGACGACAAGGGCACGGTCGAGTTCATCGCACGCTATACAGCGGACGGGGAAGAGATCGAGCATCACGAGCGCGGCGAGTTCCGGCTGCTCGGTGGGCGCTGGCACTTCACGGACGGCCGTATTCTCGGCGGAAAGCCGGTGACGCGCGACGCGCCCAAGATCGGACGCAACGACCCGTGCCATTGCGGGAGCGGCAAGAAGTACAAGCAGTGCCATTTCCGCGAGGACATGGCCGCCGCGGCCGCCGGCTAGGCGTTCGCAGGCGCATCACCCTTCGTCACTCGGCCCATGGTCCGGCGGCAAGCAGCGCGCTTCGGAATCCATCCGAACGGAATTCGGCGGCACAGACGAACACGGGGAGGCCATCGGTTCGTCGCGGGCGCGACGGCGATGTGGCCTCCCCGTTTGATTGATCGTGCTACGCGTCGTCCAGCTCGGCTCAGGCGGCCATCATCGTATATACCCCGGCCACCACGAGGCCGAAGACGATATGCCCCGCGAGCATCCCGGCCATGGCCATCGGCCCTTTCGCCATCTCCGGCGGCCGCGGGTGCATGCTCATCATCATGGGCATCGTCACGATTGCGATCACACCGTGCACCAGGCCATAGACGAGGCCGTTCAGCGCCCAGCTTCCCGCGCCGATGGTCAGGCCTTGGCCCCACAAGAAGGCGTACACAAGCGCGAAGATCACGCCCATCGCAAGGTGCATCGCAATTCCCGCGGTCCGGGCCGTGCTCTCGTCGGGTGTGATCATCGAGCCCAACATGCCGACGACGTTCATCTTCGGCAGGCCCATCATCGGCGCGACGGTCATCAGCGCCGTCATGGCCAACGTACCGGCGATACCGGCAGCGATGGCGGGAACCAACTGGAGTTCCATAGGGAGCGTCCTTTTCGTTGGGTTTGAACGGATGTATAGGCGGAATCGGCTGGTCTCATTAGTACACCAGATCGCCCCTACCGCGCCAACGTCACGAACCCGCTACGGACACGCCCGCACCCGTCCAGCGATCTGCCGATAGATCGCTGCGAGGTCTTCCGCGTCGGGCGCGAAGGCGTAGTCGCGCGGGCTGCTCGCGGACTCCTCGAGCAAGCGGCGCAGCACGTCGTCGGGCAAGCCGAGGCCGATCGTGAACACGCGGGCACCGGCGCGCTTGGCGGCCGTCGCCGCGGCGAGGACCGTGCACTCCTGGTCCGGGCAGGCGGGGCTCGACGAACCCGGGCCGAAGGGCACGCGGTTGGGCAGGCCGTCGGTCAGCAGCACGAGCACCGGGCGATTCGCCGGCAAGCGCCAGGAGTCGTTCCAAGCGGTGATGCCCTGTTGGAAGGCCAGGTCCAAGCGCGTGCCCTCCGCGCTCTTGGCCGGCAGCGCGTCGAGCGCCTGGTCGATGCGTGCCCGGTCGTCGCTGAGCGTCAGCTCCGTCCAGGCCGTGTTGTTGAAGCCCACGATGGCCAGACGGTCCTGGCGCCCGTAGCCGTCGCGTTCGAGCGACAAGGAATCGGCGAACGTTCCTGCGGCCTCGAGCGCGGCCGCGAGCTTGGTGCGACCGGCGCGGGTCGTGCGCTGCATGGAGGTCGAGGTGTCGAGCACGAGGATTAGATCGGCGTGTTGGTACTGCGGCACGCACGGCGTAGGCGGCGGTACGTTCTTGCGGCCGCAGAAGGTGAAGGTATCGAGGATGATCTGGTAGATGCCGGCCAGGTCTTCCGGACGCGGCGCGTAGTAGTACTGGTAGCGCTCGGATACGATCTGCAGCATCAGCAGCGGGTGGATGTCGTTGGGTCGACCGAGCGCGATCGCGTAGAGGTTTGTGCCCTTGGCCTTCACAGCGTCGGCCGCGGCTTGGACCGTCTGTTCCTGGCTGCCACCGGTCGCGGCGTCGAAGGGCACACGGTTGGGCAGCCCATCCGTCAGCAACACGACGATCGCCTCGTTGGCCAGCACGCGCTCTGGCCCGTCGAGCGGCTTGCGGCCCTCGAGGACGGCCAGGTCAAGGCGCGTGCCCTCCTGGGTCTTCGTGCGGATCGTCTCGAGCGCGTTCTCGGCCGCGGCGCGGTCGTTGGTGAGCGGGATCTCGATCCACGCATCGTCGTTGAAGCCGACGATGCTGACCTGATCGTGGCGCAAGTACGGGTCATTCGGGTCCGGCTCTAGGGCAAGCGTGTCCACGAATGTGCGCGCCGCCGCGATAGCGGCCTCGTTCTTCTGGACGCCGCCGGGCACGACGGAACGCAGCATGGACGTCGAGCGGTCGAGCACGAGCACGACATCGACGAAGCGCTTCTCCGGGATGCACTCGTCCTCGCCGTAGGGCAGGTAGATCTCGTAGTGCGGCGTGGTGGTCGGCGTCGGGGT
>JAJCYU010000219.1 GCA_029262755.1 Anaerolineae bacterium | reverse complement strand
GAATAATCCAAGAGCGGTAAAATATAGAAAAATATACGATATCAGTGGTTTATTGGGAACAGCCGTAAATATTCAGGCTATGGTATATGGAAATACCGGTAACAATTCCGCGACAGGTGTGTGCTTTACCAGGAATCCATCTACCGGCGAGAACAAATTCTATGGAGAGTTTCTGCTGAACGCACAGGGTGAGGACGTTGTCGCAGGTATACGAACCCCAGAACCAATAAGCGATTTGGCGAAAGAGTTACCCACAGCATATAAAAAATTAGTAAACATAAAAAACAAATTGGAGAAACACTACAAAGACTTACAGGATATGGAGTTTACGATACAAGAAGGAAAGTTGTTTATGCTCCAGACACGAAATGGTAAGCGGACCACACAGGCTGCCGTTAAGATAGCAGTCGATATGGTACAGGAAAAGCTTATCGACAAAAGAACGGCCATCAGCAGGATAGACCCTGACCAGTTAGATCAACTGCTGCATCCTACATTTGACCCAAAAGCGAAAAGAGATGTTATTGCAACCGGTCTGCCGGCTTCACCGGGCGCAGCTTCCGGCAAAATAACATTCCACGCCGATGAGGCAGAAAAGTTAGTGGCAAAGCATAAGAAGGTCATACTCGTACGAATAGAGACATCACCGGAAGATATTGGAGGCATGCATGTCGCTGAGGGAATACTTACAACCAAGGGTGGCATGACCTCACACGCAGCCGTAGTTGCCAGAGGGATGGGAACATGCTGTGTGGCAGGATGTGGCAGCATTCAGATAGACTATGAGAAAGAGGAATTTACGGTAGGAGAAAAAACCATAAAAAAAGGTGATTACATTTCTCTGGATGGCTCGCGTGGTGAAGTCATACTTGGACAAGTGCCCACAGTAGAACCGACACTCAGTAGGGATTTTAGCAAACTTATGAAATGGGCGGATGAAATTCGCAGACTTAAGATCAGGACAAACGCGGATACACCAGAAGACGCGAAGAGGGCCAGGGATTTTGGCGCAGAGGGAATAGGACTATGCCGTACAGAACATATGTTTTTCGGTGAACATCGTATTGATTACGTCAGGCAGATGATACTTACGGCGGGAAACGTTACCCGGATGAAAACGGCTGTTCATGAGGCGGTATCAGATCTTGGCCAAGCGCCAAAGAAAAAACAATCTTCATTGATTCACAAAACAAAGAATATTAAAGTTAAACTTAAAGAGTCGGAGAGGCTTTATAAAGGCGCGTTGAATAAGTTGTTGCCCATGCAAAGAAGTGATTTCGCGAAGATTTTTACGGTCATGAATGGCTTTCCCGTAACTATTCGACTTCTGGATCCACCATTACATGAATTCCTGCCCAAGGAAAAACATTTACAAATTGTACTTGCAAAAAAAATGGGAATGATCCTTAAAGAAGTCAAAGACAGGGTTGACAGTCTCCATGAAACCAACCCTATGTTGGGATTAAGAGGGTGCCGTCTGGGTATTATCTACCCGGACATTTATCAAATGCAGGTAAAGGCAATAATGGAAGCAGCATGTGCTGTAAAAAAGAAGGGAATTAAAGTGGTGCCAGAAATAATGGTTCCCCTTGTAGGCACGGATGAAGAAATGAATGTCCTTAAAATAGATGTTAAAAAGATAGCGAACGAGGTATTAGCAAAAAAGGGCGTAAAGATAAATTATAAGATCGGCACGATGATAGAGATACCAAGGGCGGCTTTAATCGCTGATCGCATCGCTAAATATGCTGAATTTTTCTCATTTGGTACTAACGATTTAACCCAGATGACATATGGATATAGCCGTGACGATGTCGGATCTTTTGTACCGCAGTTTACCGCACTCGGAATATTGAAAAAAGACCCTTTTCAAGTCCTCGACCAGGATGGTGTAGGACAGTTAGTTACAGCCGGTATCAAAAAAGGACGAAAAACAAAGCCGGGTCTCAAGGTAGGAATTTGTGGTGAACACGGAGGTGAACCTTCCTCAATCCAATTTTGCCACAGGAACGGTATGGACTATGTTAGCTGTTCTCCTTTCAGGGTACCAATTGCACGCTTATCAGCTGCTCAAGCAGTAATAAAAGGAAACCAATAGATGGGAAATCTTTTTACCGAAAAAGATAAAAATTCTTCACAAATGATAAGAGAAAACTTCTTCCTGAAATCTATTAATTTCATAAAGGAGGTTTTTTCCTGGTATTTCTTCCAAAGACAGACTCTTGAGACCAAAATAAAACAAAAAGACAAGCAAATAGACGATCTGAAAGCACAATTAAATATTGTGAACCATATGTATGAAGAAGGAAGAAATCTTTTGAAGGAACAGAAAAGAGACCTCGAAGAGATGCTGAAAATGGAACGTATGGGTGCAAACATACCATCCCTAATACAACTCGACAGGAACCAGCCAAATATATCTCAAAGATCTAGAATAAAAATTAATAAATTGAAGGCAAAGATAGAGAGACTGACAAAAGCAGGTATCCCTACCGCACTGGAAGGGTATTATGAAATTGGCCTGATTTCCTATTACAATGACCGGATTGAGGAAGCAATCAAACAATGGGAAACAGTAATAGAGTTGGATAAAAACAATAGAAACACCAATCATAATCTGGGAATCGCTTATTACAAGACCGAGAGGTATGACGAAGCTATTTCAATATTAAGCACAGTTGTAATTAACAATCCTAAAGACCACACTTCGTATTATTGTCTTGGGCTTGCTTATAACAAAAAACAGAATTTTGCATCTGCTATCCCTGAATTCAAAAAAGCCTTATCACTTGATCCCAATGACGAAGCCATTTACTACAACCTTGGTTTATCTTATGATCATCATGGCGAGACAGATGAAGCAATTAATACCTATAATAAAGCAATTGAACGGAATCCAAAACATATCGATGCGACTTTTCATCTTGGAATCCTTTATAGGAAAAAAGGGTTAATTGATAAAGCAATTACCGAGTTCAAAACGGTCATAAGCGCTAATACCTCTAATGTAAAAGCACACTACTATCTGGGGTGTTGCTACGAAGAAAAAGGAGTGACGGCAAGTGCAAAGAAAGAATTTGTTAATGCCCTTA
>JAJCYU010000218.1 GCA_029262755.1 Anaerolineae bacterium | reverse complement strand
TCAGTCACGTGGCCGGCGAGGCATTCGTCGACGACGCCCTGCGTGAGGGCTCGGGCTTCGGCGACTGGCCATCCTTCTTGCGCTATCTGGCACGGCGAGTCGAAGGCGAGCGAGTGCTGGTCGTGCTCGACGAGTATCCCTATCTGGAGGATGCGTCGCCCGGCCTGGCCTCGATCCTTCAGGCGGCGTGGGACCACGCCGACGTGGACGACGCCGACCCACGACTTTGCGAGGAGGTCGAGTCCGGCCGCGTGCAGATCTACGACGCAGCGGACCTATTCGACGGGCTGGGGCCTGAGTGATCCGGCTGGGGCGGGAGCTGTGGCCCGGGCGAACGCGACGGCGCGACGGGCACGCTGCGCTCGATTTACCTGCACGACCCCGACGCGGAACCTGTTGGAGATCGGCAACCCGTTGGCGGAGGGGTCTTCGACAGTCGCGGCGTTCCGCGGCAACAGAGGGACTCGGAAGACTAGAGCTTCGGAAGTCAGGAGCTCAGGACGCAGGATCCGGGGAGGACGGGGGTGAGGCGCTGCGGCGAACGCATACCCGAAAGCCGCTGTCAGGATCGCGATCATCGGGTAGATCGCTGACCCGGTAGGCAGCCAGGGTGCACGATCGATCGTCATACCACGAGCCACCACGCAACACGCGCAGGCACGTCGCAGGCAGGTCCGGCTCCTCCCGACCGTCACTGGGAAGGTAGGGGTACGGGTATTCGGTCGAATCGGTATTCTGCCCGAAGGCGCTCGATGTCCAGTCGAAGACGTTGCCGGTGAGGTCGGTGACCGCCTCCGGTGAATCGCCGTCCGGAAAGACACCAATCGGCGTGGTCTGCCGGATGTGTGTCTCGGCGGCGTTGCACGCCAGATGGTTGAACTCGTCGCCATAGGCGTAGAGGCGGCCGGCCGCACCCCGTGCCGCGGACTCCCACTCAACCTCGGACGGCAACCGGAAGGGCAGACCTGACTGCGCGGCGAGCCAGCGCAGGTAGGCGCGCGCTTCGAACCAGCACACGCCGACCACCGGCTGCGACGGATGGTTGAGGCGGCGATCGCGCCAAAAGGCCGGCTCGGTCAGGCGCCCGCCTGGGTATAGCTCGCGCAGGTGGGCGTCCAGCTCGGCTTCGCTCATGGCCAGTCGGCGCTGTCCGCGCTCGTACGTGGTCTCGTCCCACGAGCCGGCGGCCAGCAGCTCGTCGATCAGCGCGGGGTGCGCGCGACAGCGAGCGACGAAGTCCTTCACACCGGCATGAATTCCCGCGGCCGTGTTCTCGCCGCGGCGCCAAGAACGTGCGTCTTGGGTATCCCACCAGCGGTCGTCCTCGTAGCCGCCGGCGTCCAGGAAGCAAGACCACTCCGCGTTGGTGACGGGGAACCGACCGATCTCGAAGGCCGCGATCTCGATCTCGTGGCGCGGTACATGTCCGGTCCATGTGCCGTGGGGGTTCACGATCGGCTTGTCATCCCCGATGGGGTACGTCCCCGCGGGAATCACGACGAGCGGGGGGAGTAGGTACGCGCCATGCGGACCGACGCGGCGCTCAAAGCGTGGGTCGCCCAGGTCGCCGAGGGCATAACCGCAAGCGATCCGGTCGCGTAGATCGGCGGACGTGTCGCGGCTGCGCGCCGCGAGCGCCCACCGCAGCTCGTCGAGAAGGTCGTCCGGCAGGCGCGGCTGCAGCTCCGGCTGCGCGGCGGCACGGCCGGCGAGCGCGAGATTCGTCTCCATGACACTGCGCAAGAAGCCTGTCGGGTCCTCCGACATCGCCGCAGCGAAGATCGCCGTCTCCTCCCAGCCGGTGCCGGGCAGAGCCGGCAGCGGATCGGCCGTGTCGAGACGGTCGATCACTTCATCGAGGCTCGGGCGCATCTCCGAAGCCCGCCACTCGGTCCGAACAAGCTCCGGATCCGGCTCCCGCGCCAGCTGCCGAGCCGCGAAGTACTCCTGCACGAGCTGGTGGATGTACATCAACTCTTCGGCCGCCTGGTCCTCGTCCAGCACCGCCATCGCCGCACCGGCCGCCAGCAGCGCCTCGTCGTTGGGGTCGTCGAGGAGGTCGAGCGCGTCGTCGACGTCGATGCGCACCAACGAGCCTTCGCCGTCGGCCCGATCCGTCTGCATCGCGTGGGCGAGGGTCGCCATCTTCGGGATCAGGCTGCCGCGCTCGGGCAGGTCGTAGGGTGTCTTCCACTTCCAGCCGGCGACGCGCTTGAGATCGCGGCCGGCCAGTAGCGGTCCCGGCTCGAAAAGCGTGTTGCCGCGCTCGATCTCGCGCCGCAGCGCTTGGCGCACAAAGCCCGTGAAGAGCGCCGCGCGGCCGGTGGGCATCTCGCCCGTGGCCTCGACCTGCTCGACGAGCAGCGCCAGGAAGTAGGGGCTGCGCAGGACCTCCAGCTGCGGACTGCCCTCCAGCGCCGCCCAGATCTCGCGCCAGCGTCCGGGGCTGTAGAGCGCGAGGAAGTCGCGGACCTGGTCGTCGGTCAGGTTCTCGATGCGCACCTGAGGCACGCGGAGATCCGCCGTCGAGAGCGGCTGGCTGTAGTCGAGCGAGCGGCAGGAGAAGACGACCCGGTTGCCCGGCTGGTCGTGGACGAGCCGCACGAGCCAGTCCTTCCACAGGCGCACCCGGTCGTGGAAGTCCGACTCCGAGGCGGCGGGCATCTCGTTGAGCGCGTCGAGCAGGAGGGTGACGCGGCCTTCGGCGAGGAGGGTGTCGAGGGGACGGAGCTCGGGTGAGCGAGCCGCCCAGCGTTCGGAGAGCCACGTAGTTGGTGAAGGTACAGGTTGGCTCGGCTCGTCCGGCTTGTAGGTATTGAGCGAGATGAAGAAGGTGACACGGCCTTGTGAGTCTACCTCGCTCTCGCCGCGCAGACCCGCGATGGCCGCGTCCAGCTCGAGCCGTCGCAGCAGCGTGGACTTGCCGCCGCCGGGTGGACCGAGAACGACGATGGCCGGCTCGTTCGTCTCCGCCAGCAGCGCGCCAAGGTCCTCGTAGCGCTCCTCGTTGGCCGCCCAGCGTCCGGCGACCGACTCCTCGCCCTGGTCGATGAGCAGGGTCAGGCCGACGAAGCGGCCGTCGAGCCGGAAGCGTGGTTGGCTCCACTCCGCGATGCGGCCCAGGCGGTACTCGCGCCAATCGATCGGCTTGTGGCGGGCGAGTTGCGTGGCCTCTGCGGGCGTCAGGGTAACCGCTTCGCCGGCGTCGGCGGTGACGGCGGCCTCAAGACGCGACCACGGGCTGTCGGGATCGGCACGTGGCCCGCTGTCCGACTCCGCCGAAGCCAGGGCCTCCGGATCACCGTCCGCCTCCACGTCGACCACGTACACGCGGTCCCGCGGGTGGAGCGCCTCGGCTGTCTTGGGTGGGGTCTCGACGGTCGGCAGGCCCGGCCCCTCCACCTGGAAGACATGCTCGCTGTGGCGCAGGTCCTTGAGCCGATGCTCTCCCCAGTCGCGGAGTGCGAAGCTTTCGGGGAGCGCGTCGCGCACGATGTGATAGGTCGGCGCCGAGAGCAGGAGCTGCCCGCCGTGGCCGGCGGCCTCCAGCCGCGCCACGCGGTTGACGGGCGGCCCGAAGTAGTCGCCGTCGCGCTCGGTTGCCTCGCCGGTGTGGATGGCCATGCGCACCGCCAGGGGCGGGAAGCCGTCGCCCATGGCCGACCAGTCAAGGGCCGCGACGGCGCGCTGAGCGGCGATCGCGGCGGCGAGCGCGTCACCGGCACGGGCGAAGACGGCGCAGAACGCATCGCCGACGGTCTTGAAAACGTGGCCGGCATGGTCGGCTACGGCGGCGCGCATCAAGGCGTCGTGGCGCTCGAGCGCGGCGCCCATGGCGTCGGGATGCTGCTCCCAGCGCACGGTGCTGCCCTCGATGTCAGTGAAGAGGAAGGTGACGGTGCCGGAAGGCGGGCCGATGGAGCGGGCGGCGCTAAGGCCGGCGCGTGTGCGGTGTTCTTCTGCCGCGCCAGCCTGCCCGGCCTCCCCGCTCGCTGCGTTGTCAGCGCG
Organism: Anaerolineae bacterium; assembly: GCA_029262755.1. Classification (GTDB taxonomy): domain Bacteria; phylum Chloroflexota; class Anaerolineae; order Epilineales; family Epilineaceae; genus JAJCYU01. The sequence continues at coordinate 22,298 of JAJCYU010000218.1, read as the reverse complement.
CACGCCCTCCAACGCTCGCCGCACGCCCTCCGCCAGCTGCGCGAGCCCGGCTTCGAAGGGCTGGCCATGGAAGTCGGTGTACTGGATGCGTCCGAGCTGGAAGTGGACGTCGGTCGGCTCCAGCAGCACCGGCAGCACGGGCTTGCCCCGATCGAGCGCGTACTGCCACTCGTCCTCGACGTTGGACGAGGCCATGGCGGCCGGGGTCAGTACGAGGATCAGCGCGTCGGCGTCGTCCAATGCTTGCTGAATGGACGAACTCCAGCGTGCGCCGCCGTGAATCCCGTCGCGGTCGATCCACGGATCGATGCCCAGCCCCGGCAACGCGGTGGCGAGGCGCGTGGCGAAGGCGGCGTCGGCGTGAGCGTAGCTGATGAAGGCGCGAGTCACAGGCTGTAGGATGCCATGACCGTCAACACGCTAGGCGGCCGACTCCAGCACGTCCGTGATCGTACGGGGTAACTCGATCGACACGAAGAACTCGGTGGGGTAGAGATAGTCCTCCCCCGATTCGTCGATGACCCGGATCAACCCGGCATCTCCAGCATCTGCATCAGGGAGAACGCGATAATGCTTTCGCACCTCGAGCGCAGCCGGATAGCCGTCATTACGGATGCAGACCGCAAACGATGTGGGATGGGTCATCACGTGTACCCCCGGTAGGACTCGAACCTACGACACACGGTTTAGGAAACCGTTGCTCTATCCCCTGAGCTACGGGGGCGTACGCGGGCAATTGTAACCCCGGCACCCGTCATGCGTCACCGTCCGCCGACACCCCGCAGTCCGATCGGCAGCCACGCACCCGGCGTGCGCGTCGGTTCCGGCACCCCCGGCGTACCGTCCGTCGCCGTCGCCGTCGCCGTCGCCGTCGCCGTCGCCGTCGCCGTCGCCGTCGCCTCTGCGGGCCACGGCGTCGGCAGCTCCACGCGATCACCCTCCATCAACGCGAGGATCGACACGCCGCCGCGATCCACGGTGTAGAGGTGGTCGCCCGCCGCGTGGAGCTTGCGCACGCCGAGCGGCCCAGCCGCGCGCCCGACCTCCACCGGCGCGGCATCGCCCCGCAGTGCGAGCACGACCACCTGCCCGTCGACGGCCAGGTAGACGTGGTCGCCCGCCATAACTACGTCGTCGACTGCGCCGTCCGTGCGCTTCTCGACAATCACACGTGGGGCTTGCGGATCGGTCGTGTCGACGATGGCCAGGCCCGTTGCAGTGCCGACGAAGGCGCGGTTATCCCGCTGCGCGACGACGTTGCCGGCGAGATCGACGTGGCCCAGGGCCATCGGCAGCGCGCGGTCGCTCGCATCGATGATGACGAAGCCCTCCGGGCCTACCACGTAAATGTGATTGCCCGCGATGGCGATGTCTTGTGCCGCGTGGCCTCTGTATTCGCCGATCGGCGAGCCGCCGGGGCTGTCGAAGATCTGTAGGCGGGCGGCCATGTCAATCAGGACCACGCCGGATTGGAAGGGCTCGATGCGCCGGAATTGCTCGTTGTCAGGCGGCGGCGAGCAGCCGTTGAGCGTGGGCGAGGCGAGGTCCTTCACGTTGCCAAGCGGCTGGTCTGTCCTCCAACGCTCGTCCGCAGCGTCCAGCCCCAAATCCACGAAACCCATCGTTTGCCTGGCGATCACGACCGCGGGTCCACGCGCGGTCGTCGCAACGTCTTGGGCCTCTGCGGAACCGTAGCCGCTGCCGTACACGTACGCGCCGGGCCCAACCAACAACGCCGGCGACTTGGGATCGGTCACGTCCCAGGCGCGAAGCCGGCTCGGCATTACATCCGCGGCCAACAGACGCGCCTCGGCGTCAACCACGACCGCGTTTACGCCGACGGGCACGTACAGGAGTTCGGCCCCGAGCGACGCGTCGAGCCGCAGCAAGCCGCCGCCGGTGAGCTGGCAGGGCGCGATCCCCGCATACCACCACAGGGGGCGCTCGCCGACCAGCAGCCCGTCGCCGGCGAGCGCCAGATCGGTGGGCGAGCCTCGGAGGGGCAGGCGCGCGAGCTCCTTCGGTGCTGCAGGGTCGCTGACACCCAACGTGAGCACGATCGCCGGATCTCGGCTTTCGAAGGCGCTGGTACCGCGCTCGAAGCTTAAGTGAACGCGATCGTCGGACCATACGATGTCCTTGGCGGAGGGGCAGGTGCGGGAACCCGGGCCACAGGCATCGTCCGGAAGCGCGAACACGCCGACCTCGGTGGGCACCGCCGGGTCGCGCCAGTCGATGATGCGCAGGCCCGCGGAAGCATCGGCCACGTAGGCCGTGCCATCGCGCGCGGCAACGCCCCGAGCCCGTGCACCTTCGAAATGCCCTACCACGGTCGGGGTCGACGCGTTCGAGAGATCGACCAGGTACACACCCCCCGTGTCCGACGCGACGTAGGCACGCGCAGCCGGACCGTCTAGGGCCACCGCGCGGCCCGCTACATCGACCTGGCCCATCACGCGGGGGGCGGCGGGGTCGCTAAGGTCGATTACGTACAGTGCGTCGGCCAAGAGAAGGGCGCGGTCGCTACGATCGCCGCGGTCGACGGCGAGTCGTCCCGCCGGGAGGGCGAGCGAGGCGAGGAGGGCCGGCCGGGCCAGTGTGGAGACATCGAGGATATGCAGCCCGTCGGCGGAGACGAGCGCGATATCGCCGATCAGGGCCAGGTCGCCGATCTGCGCCCCGAACATGTCCGAGTAGCCGACGATGCGCGGCGCGCCGTCGGCGTTGAGATCTATCGTCGCGAGCCGCGGGCCGTGGGCGATGACGCCCATCGCGCCGTCGACATCCACCCGATCAATCGTGCCCATCGGGATCTCGGCGACGGTCTCCAGCGGCGAGGACTGGAGCGCCGCAACGTCCGGACGATTGGGACTTGCGGCCACGGTCGCGAGCAAGAGCCCGGCGACGAAGAGCCCAATCGACCATCGTGGTCGCCGTGACGTCGTTCGCATGTTCATCGCATGTGCCTCCCCGGAACGCGGTTCGCTACGTCCCTGATCCAAGACGATAACGCAGCCAACGAAGGCACGATGCCCCGGCCGCAAGAAGAAGGACGAATCCCAACTGCATAGGGGACGCTCTTGCGCTCACGGGGCGGCCGCGCAGACGCTGTACCCCACCCGCCCAGCCGTACTCACCCCACCGCACCCGATCTGGACCTGCCTCCCGCCCATCCCCCGTTGACCGACCCGCCCCCCGTCGCCAGAATCAACGGCCATGTCGATCTCCAGCGCTGCCCACTCCGCGCGCCCCACGCACGGGATCACGCGGCCCGCCCTCGTGCGCCGCTGGTTGTACGCGGTCGCGGCGATCGTCGCGGGACTCGTGCTCGTCGGCGGCTTTGTGCGGCTGTCGCGCTCGGGGCTGTCGATCGTGGAGTGGGAGGTGGTCACGGGGGTCGTGCCGCCGCTCGGCGATGGGGCGTGGCAGGAGGCCTTTGCGGCCTACAAGCAGAGTCCCGAAGGGCGGACCGTCAACGCGGACATGAGCCTCGCGGGCTATCAGCGGATCTACATGATCGAGTGGTTCCACCGGTTTGCTGCACGGCTGGCGGGCTTGTTCGTCGTGCTGCCGCTGGCGTGGTTCCTCCTGCGGGGGGTCATTCCGTGGCGTCGTTCGGCGCCGTTTCTGGCCATCGCTGCGTTGTTCGGGTTCCAGGGCTTTCTCGGCTGGTACATGGTCGCGAGTGGGTTGGTCGATCAGCCCGCGGTGAGCCACCTGCGGCTCGCCGCCCACCTGATGGCCGCGCTGGCGCTGCTCGCCCTTGCGCTGTGGACGGCGCTTGGCTTGCGCGACGGGCCCCGCACGGGGCCGCGCCATGCCGCGTTGGGCGGGCCACGCGTGCTGGGCGGTGTGCTGATGCTCCTCGTTCTCGCGCAGATCACCTATGGTGCGTTCGTCGCGGGCTTGCGGGCCGGGCAGCTGTCCAATACGTGGCCGCTGATGTTCGGGCGGCTCGTCCCGAGCGGGATGCTGGCGCGCTACGAGCCGGCGTGGCGCAACCTGGTGAGCGCGCCGGAGACCGTGCACTTCGTCCATCGCTGGCTGGCGTGGGCCGTCTTGATGGCAGCGGTCGCGCTATGGTGGACGCTGCGGCGCGACGGCAGGCTGCGCGGCGTTCGCGCGGCGTCCGGCGGCCTCGCGCTGCTCGTCGGCGTACAGATCGCGCTCGGCGTGGCGACGGTGATGACCGGCGTCGCGTTGCCGGTGGCACTCGTGCATCAGGGCATGGGCGTGGCCGTGTTCGCACTGGCGGTCGGGCTGAACCACGGGTTGCTACGAGCGTAGGGTCTGCGCGACGGTCGAAGGCCAAGAACGATTCACGGTTCATCCGTCGCCACCGGACGCCGGGAGCGCTACGGGGCGAGGAGATCGATGTGTGGTCGACACCGTCGAATGCGATATGGGTCGGATGGTTGCTTTTGGGCATCTTCCTGATGGCGACAAAACGATGGAGAGCGCTTTGGTGGCACTTTCGACCCCAGGTCGCCGCGCTGACGATCATCGTAGCCACAGGATTCTTGCTACTCGATGCGTATCTTGAACGTGTGCCTCCTGTCTTCATGGCGCCCATCCTCGCTGCGTGGATCGCGGCCGGCCTGGTCCTCGGTGTTCTAGACCGCAAGGAGCGGCCTGGCCGGAAGCGCGGCGAAGAATCGCTGGGCGAGACGATCGATCACGGATGGGTGCTTATGACCACCATGTCCCTGGCCATGGTCGCTTGGTGGTGGCTCCGCTAGGCTTCGGCATCCGCCCACCTAGGAGCCTGAGTCATGCCATCTTCTCTCGCAGGGCCTGCCGCGTCCCCCCACCCCCTCGTCACCCAGCTACGTTTCGCGCGCAGCGAGATGGCACGTTGCCTCGACGGTGTCACTGCCGAGGATGCGACGAAGCGGCTCGGGACGTCGAACTGCTTGTCGTGGATCGTCATGCATTTGGCCACGCAAGAGCAGTGGTTCTGGGTCGACGTCGCCCAAGGGCGGGCGGTGGTCGACGGGCTCGGCAAGCGCTTCGGGTTTGGGGCACCGCCGAGCACGCCGGACTACGAGGAGGCCCTGGGTGTGTGGCGCGCGGTCGCCGAGGCGGCCGATCCGTATCTGGACACGATCGACGACGCCGTCGCCGCCACCCGGTTCACGTTGGAGGACGGCCGGATGCGCGACGACATCGGCACGATGCTGCTGCGCAACATCTGGCACTACTGGTATCACACGGGCGAGGCGCACATGATCCGCCAGCAGTTGGGACACCCCGCCCTGCCGGAGTTCATCGGGCGGATGAGCGATGTGCGCTGGGGAGCGGGTCCGAGCGGCTGATCCACCCCCCGCCACCACCTTGCACGCGTCGCCACTTGGGTCCAATCTAGCGCCCTCGCGACCGTATAGCGGTCTCCGTACAGGAAGGGGACGAGCGATGATGCGCATCTTGCCGCGCTTGCTGGGCGCTTTGCTGGTAATCGTGTTGGTCGTTGGCACAGGCGTTTACTTTGAATCCCAGCGAAAACTGGGGAGGACCATCGACGTCGACGTGGCCGAAATCGAACTCCCGTCCGCATCCGACGAGGCTGCCTTGGCACGCGGCGAGCACCTCGCGGTCATCCGCGCCTGCTCTGGATGCCACGGCGCGGACTTCGGCGGCGAGACCGTGATCGACGATCCGATGATCGGCCCCGTGCATGCGCCAAACCTGACCTCCGGCGAAGGCTCGGTCGTCGCGGACTACACCACCACCGATTGGGTGCGCGCGATCCGCCATGGCCTGAGCCGGGGCGGGCGACCGCTCCAGTTGATGCCTTCGGAAGAGTTCACGGTCATGGACGCCGACGATCTCGGGAACCTGATCGTCTACCTCGAGTCCGTACCGCCGGTGGATCGCGAGAGTCCGCCTTCCGGCATCGGGCCGCTGGGTCGCGTGATGCTGGTCGTGGGTGAGATGCGGCTGGCTGCCGACGTTGTCGATCACGAAGCGCCCATTGAAAAGGCGCCCGATCCGTCCGATGCGCTCGCGTATGGCGAGTACCTGGCCGCGACCTGCACCGGTTGCCACGGGCCCGGCTTGAGCGGCGGGCGAATACCAGGCGTGCCGCCGGACTGGCCGCCGGCCGCCAACCTCACGCCCGACGAAGAGACGGGGCTCGGGACGTGGACCGAGGGCGACTTCGTGACCGCGTTGCGTACGGGCACGCGCCCGGACGGCACGAAGCTCGATCCCGTGATGCCGTATGCGCAATTCGGCACGATGAACGCAGGGGAAATGCGGTCGTTGTGGACCTATCTCAAGTCCTTGCCGGTCAAGGAGGAAGGCAACCGCTAGCGAGACGTTCGTAGCCGACCGCTTCCGCCCTCCGGTCACCGATTCGGCCCGACCGAACAACCCACCTTTTTTACACCTGCATCACGGGATTCGCGCGCGCACGGCGCAGAGTATTCCCGTCCATGCAGCGATGGCTCGCGCGTGTCCATCGGCGCGACCGTCCCCCACACACGCAGGAGTCCTACGTGAACCGCAAGCCACACAGCACCCACCTGACCTTGCTGCTAAGCGCCTTGCTGCTGCCGTTCGCGCTCGGCGCATGCGCCGACGCGGACGCCGATCCGGTCGTCGACGAAGCGCCCGCGGCCGTCGTGGAAACAAACGACGGCGCAGCCGACGCCGCAGCCAATCCCGCGACCAACGCGGATTCCGATGCCGCTACGAACGCGGACGCCGAGAACGCCGCCGCTGAGGCCGACGCTGAGGCCGACGCTGCTGAGGCCGACGCCGCCGCGGACGAAAGCGATTCCGAATCCAACACGACCCCGGCCGAAACAACGGCGAAGCCTGTATTGATCAATCTCAACACTGCGTCGCGCGACGACTTCCTGACCGTACCCAACTCGGGTGAGCGCATGGCGCGTGAGTTCGACGAGTATCGGCCCTACGCCACGATCGGGCAGTTCCGGCGCGAGATCGGCAAGTATGTCGACGAGGCGCAGGTAGCCGAGTATCTGCAGTACCTGTTCGTGCCGATCGATCCGGCTACCGCCGACGCCGACACGTTCATGCAGATTCCAGGGCTCGACCAGGCCGCAGCCGACGCGATCGCTGCCGGCGTGCCCTACGCGAACGCCGATGCGCTCCTCGCGGCGCTCGCCCAGCAGGCGCCCGACGTGGACACCGCCGTGGCCGCCGGCTACCTCGCCGCCCCGTGACCGTAGCATCGCCGCGCAGCGTCGAGACGCGCTTGCGCACGGTCTTGCTCGGCGCGGCCGCGGCTTGCGCTGCCGGCACCATCGTCGAACTCGTGCTGACCGAGCATACGGAGGGCGTCCTGCAATGGACGCCCTTCGTGCTCGCGTCGCTCGCGCTGGGGATGATCGGTTGGCTTGTGCGTCGACCCGGGCCCACCAGCGTGCGCGCCCTACAGTGGACGATGCCGCTGTTGGTGGCCGGCAGCGTGGTCGGCATGGCGCAACACATGAGCGGCAACCTGGCTATCGAGGCTGAGGTCAAGCCGCAGATCGAAGGCATGGCGCGGGCCTGGAACGCCCTGTTCGGCGCAAACCCGCTGCTCGCGCCGGGCATCCTGGCGCTGGTCGGCGTGCTCGCATGGGCGGCGACGATCGGCCATCCCGCCTTGGGGCAAAGCGGCGAGGCAAGCAGCGGGGGGAGCGGCGAGGCGCCCGCGAGCACGGGGTAGCGAGGAATCGTGCCGCGAGCTACGCCGACGTGTCCGTTGGCGTGGATTGTTGGCGTCCTCATGGGTCCGACGGCCGCCATACCGTCCAGAGGCGGCGGCGGCCGTGGAGCCGTTTATACTTCGGGCTGACCCCTCCTCCCGACACGCGGGCGGGAGAGCCCGAGGAAGCCGATGCGCCTGCCCACGACCTCCGAGCGCCGCCTGCCCGAGGGCCGGCTCACGTTGCTGTTTACCGACATCGAGGGCTCGACCGAGCTGGTCAAGCGCTTCGCTGATCGATATGCCGCGTTGCAAGAGCGTCATCGCGATCTGCTGCGCGCGGCGTTTGTCGCGCAGGACGGGTTCGAGGTCGATACGCAGGGTGACGCGTTCTTCTACGTCTTTCGCACCGCGGAAGCGGCGCTGCGCGCGGCCCTGGATGCGCAACGGGCGTTGGCGGCCGAGGACTGGCCGGACGGGGGCGAGGTGCTCGTGCGGATGGGGTTGCACGCGGGCACGCCCACCCGCACGGCGGAAGGCTACGTCGGGCTCGATGTGAACCGCGCCGCCCGCATTGCGGGCGCGGCGCACGGCGGCCAGGTGCTGCTGTCCCTGGCTACGATCGAAGACGTGGGCGATGCCGCGGCGCGTTGGGGCGTGGGCTTGCGCGATCACGGGCCGCAATGGCTCAAGGGCTTGGATGAGGGCGAGCACCTCTACCAGGCCGTCGATCCGGACCTGCCCGACATCGACACGGCGCCGGCCGCGCTCTCACAGCGCGAGCTACGGCGGCGGATCGGCGTGCGGCACATTGTCGGCGTCGATCCAGAGGACGTGGCGCCCCGCACCGTTGAGGCGCTCTTCGACGCGTTGGAGGCAGCGGTGCTCGACTCGTCGACCACGGTCGCGCTCAGCCCCGCGGAACTCGCGGCGCTTGCGCGGCATGACGCGCGGACTCTGCGCGAGCACCGGCTCGGGCGCATCGCGCGTTGGAACGAGCCGCGCTACGAGCTCGACGACCGCTTCGTGGAGCTGACGTTGATGGTCGACCAGGGCGAGGAAGCGGTCGCCGGACGGTGGGCGCCGCGCGCCGCGCGGCACGCCGATCTACGCGAGGTGCTGGCGGAATCGGATGGTCCGGCGTTGATCGTGATCGGCCCGCCCGGCTCGGGCAAGAGCACCTTGCTGCGCCGCCTGGAAATGGACGCGGCGGTGGCCGCGCTGCAGGGCGAAGACGGCGAGACGGGGCCGGTCACGTTTCACGTAGCGCTCAATACATTTCGCACGCCCGGCGCGGAGCCGCCCGAGGTCGCGGAATGGCTCGCCACCGAATGGTCGCGTCGCCATCCCCACCTACCCTCGTTGCCCTCCTTGCTCGAGGAGGGACGGGCGCTGCTGCTGTTGGACGGATTGAACGAAATGCCGCATGCGGACGGCGTGGACTACCGGCGGCGGATCGATCGGTGGCGCCATTTCCTGCAGACCGAGGTCGCGCCGCGGCCCGGTAACCAGGTGGTGATCACGTGCCGGACGCTCGACTACGGGCAGCCGCTTTCCACGCCCGAGCTGCGGGTGCCGCAGGTTCGAATCGAGCCGATGAGCGACGCGCAGATCCAGCGCTTCCTGCGGGCATATAGTCCCGGCTTGGCGGGCTACCTATGGCGCAATCTGGAGGGTACGCCGCATCTGGGCATGCTCCGCTCGCCGCACGTGCTCACGATGTTGATCGCGGAAGTGGCGGCGCGCGGCGAGATCCCGCGCGGCCAGGCCGCCCTGTTTACCGCCTTTATCCGACGCACGCTGCGGCGCGAGGTCGAGGCCGGCAACCCGCTGTTCGCGGCCGGGTTGCTGCTCAGCGAACGCGATCACCTGCGGATCGTGCAGGCGACACATTGGCCCGACCCCTGGGGCTTGCCGGAGCGAGGACCGCTCATTCCCGGGCTATCCGCGTTGGCCTTCGCGCTCCAGGCCCGGTCCAGCATGGGCGAGCACGCGAAGCTACGTGCACGACATGAAGTTGCAACCGCGTTTGTCGACCATCCCCACGCCGAGGAGATCCTTCACGCGGGGGTCGATCTCAACGTGCTCGAGGAAGATCCGGCAGCCGACGAGGTTCAGTTTTTCCACCATCTGCTGCAGGCTTACTTCGCGGCGCGCAAGCTGGCGGCCTTGCCTCGTAGCGGCCTGGACTTCCTGCAACGGCCGTGGCGCGCTGAGGACATGGAGCCGCCGCTCGCCGAGCTGCTCGCCGGGTTGGACACCGCGGACCCGCTGCCCCGCCCGCGCGACAGCGGCTGGCGCGAAACGACGATCCTTGCGGCGGCCATGGCGGCTGAGCCGGAGGTCTTCGTTTCGGCCGTCGCGCAGCGCCACCTGACGTTGGCCGGACGCTGCGCCGCGCGGGGCGAGGTGCGCGCGCGCTTGCGCCCGGCATTCGTCGAACGGCTGCGGGACGAGATCGTCGCGCGCTCGACGGACCCCGCGGCGGACCTACGCTCGCGAATCGACGCGGGACGCGTCGTCGGCGCGTTGGGCGACCCGCGCTTGGGCGCGATCGATGGGCCCGACGGTCGGAGCCTGTTACCGCCGTGGGTGGCGATTCCAGCGGGCACTTACCCGATCGGCACCGACCAGACCTTCCTGTGGGCCGGGCGAAGCTTCGATCACGGTCCAAGCCACCTCGTGACGCTGCCGGCGTTTCGCATCGCCCGCTTCCCCGTGACCAACGCGGAGTGGGGCTGCTTCCTCGAGTCGGGCGGCTATGAGGACGCGCAGTGGTGGGAAGGCGAGGCCGCGGCGGATTGGCGGCGGGGCAAGGGCACGGCCGCGGGCATCCGCGCCGGCGTGCGTCATTGGCGCGAGCGCTTCCGCACGGAGCCGGAGCTCGTCGAGCATTTCCGGGCAGCCGGCACGTGGAGCGAAGAGCGCGGCGCCCAATGGCGGCGCTGGCTTGCGATGGACGAAGCGGACTTCGAGCGCTCGTTGCGTGAAACCTTTCCCGGCGGGCGGCTCGTCGAGCCGGCCTTCTGGCGCAATCGGCGGCTCAGCCATCCATCGCAGCCGGTGGTCGGAATCTGTTGGTACGAAGCGCGCGCATACTGCCGCTGGCTATCGGCGCAGACGGGCCTGCACGTGCGCCTGCCGAGCGAGGTGGAGTGGGAAGCGGCCGCTCGCGGCCTGACGGGCCGTCTCTACCCCTATGGGGAGATCTTCGACCCGCTCCGCGGCAACTCGGTTGAAACGCACGTGCGCACGACGACGCCCATCGGCGTCTTTCCCGAAGGCGAGACGCCCGAGGGCGTGTCCGACCTTGCCGGCAACGTCTTCGAGTGGACTTCGACGGCCTTCGGTCGCGACGAGGATCAGGAAGGCTACCTATACCCGTACCGCTCCGACGACGGTCGTGAGATGCTGGATACCGGCCCCGAAATGCGGCGCGTAGTCCGCGGCGGCTCGTGGAACAGCGACGCGACCCTGACCACGGCCACGTTCCGCGTGAGCAACCATCCCGACCGGCGCATGAGCGATGACGGGCTGCGCCTGGTCGTCGAAGGCGTGTAAAAGAGGGCATTCTTTGGCGCCCATCGCGGAATGAGCGAGAATGTATGCGTCGAACATGCGTTCGATCCATTGTTGATGCGAGCGCAAGACCCCCAAGGAGGCCCCGATGTTGGTACAAGGCGTGGACATGGTGATGGTGATGGTCTCGGACTTTGAACGCAGCCTGGCCTGGTACCAGGAGAAGCTGGAACTGCCGCTGCGCGCACGCCACGGCGATTTCGCCTACCTCGACACGGGCGGAGCGCCGCTTGCGCTGCACGGTGGTGCCAACAGCGAAGCCGTCTCGGACGCGCGCACTACGCCCGTGCTTCGCGTGGCCGACTACGCGGCGGCCAAGGCGACGCTCGAGGAACGCGGCTGCGCCTTTGTCTTCGAAAACACGACGCCCGCCGCGGTCTTCGGGACGGTGCTGGATCCGGACGGCAACCCGATCCAGATCCTGGAGCGCACCAGCTAAGCGCTCGAAAACAAACGCATGGGTGTCCGCGGGGCGGAGACACCCGCTCCCTGTGGTATCATCGCGCGCCATGAATACGAGACTCAGGGCCCTGGCCTTCGGCGGGATGGAAGCGTTGCTGCTACTCGCGGCAGCGGCCATCCCGCTCTTCGTGAACTACTACGGATTCCGCGTCTTCGAGCTGGGCAAGGGCGCGTTGCTCATCGCCTTCGGCGCGATGGCGGCGGCGCTCGGCGTGATCGCCCTCGCCGAGGGCGGCGGCGCGAGCCTGCGCTCGGTGGGCCGTGCCGTCCGGCAACCCCTCGGCGTCGCCGCGTTGGTGCTCGGCGGCGCGACCGCGCTGGCCACGGCCACGGCCTCCGTGCCCGGTCTGGCCTTTTACGGTGCGCCGGAACGCCAACAGGGGTTGCTGCAACTGATGGCAGCGCTGGCCCTCTTCGGCGCCGCCGCGGCCGTGGGGCGTTCGGCCGACAGCCGCGACCGCATCATCGCGGTGCTCGCAGCTGCCGGCGTGCCCGTAGCGCTCTACGCGCTCACCCAGGCGGCCGGCCTGGAAGCGGTGCCCGGACGCGTGGAGGACAGCCGTGTCTTCGGCACGCTCTCCAACCCGATCTTTCTCGGCGCCTACCTCATGATGCTGGCGCCCATCGTCGTCGTACGTGCAGGAGCGGCGGTACGCGCGGGCCGCACGATCGTCGCATCTTCATGGATCGTGGTGCTCGCATTGCAGCTGCTCGCGCTGTGGCTGACGGCCAGCCGCGGTCCGATCCTCGGCCTCGTCATCGGCTTGGGCGCGCTGGCGCTTGCCGCGGCGGCCGTGCGGCGCAAGGCCGGTACGGCGGCGGCCATCCTCGGCCTCGCGCTTGGCGGATTGTTGCTGCTCGGCTTGCTCAACTGGCGCGACGGGCCGCTCACGGGTCTGGCGGACGCACCCGTGCTCGGTCGCTTCGCGCAGATCTCCGCCACGACCGAAGGCTCGCAGGCCGTCCGGCTGCGCGTGTGGGACGCGGTGGCGCGCCTGACCGCCGCCGAGCCCGCCCGCCTGGCAACCGGCCACGGCCCCGAATCGCTACGCCACGCGCTGCTGCCCTACGGTGACACCTACCTCGCGGGCCAGGGCCAGGCCGATCGCCTGGTCGACCGCAGCCACAGCGTGCCCTTCGACGCGCTGGCCATGACGGGCCTGCTGGGCCTGCTTGGCCAGCTGGCCCTCTGGGGCGCGTGGCTCTATACGGCGCTCGTGCTGCTTGGGCTGGCGCCGGGACGCGGCAGCCGCCGCATGCTCGTCGGCCTGCTCGTCGGCGGCACCGTGCTCGGCGGCCTTGGCTGGTTCTGGCGCCCGGGCATGACCGGTGCGCTGCTCGCGCTCGGGATGCTCGCCGGCCTCGGCATGTACTTGATCGCGGCGCTCGCTCGCGCCGCGGAACCGGTCGAGATCGACCCGCTCGCGCTGGCGATGCTCGGCGCGGGCACGGCGATGGTGGCCGAGGGCGCCTTCGGCATCCGCACGGTCGTCACCGAGACGGTGATCTGGATCTTGGCCGGCCTGTTGCTGGCGCGCGCGCTCGGCGAGCGCAAGCCCGCCGCCGTGGCATCGACCACCGCGCGGGCGCGCACCCGGCGCAAGGACGCGGCGGAAGCAGGCGCCGAAGGCGGCGGTTCCGCACTCGTCCTCGACCGGCGCGGCGCGGGCCTCGGCATCGTGCTCGGCCTTGCGGCAAGCGGTGTGCTCTACAGCCTATGGCTCTTCAGCGTGCCGCGGCTGCGCGACACGAGCGCGATCCTCGTCCTCTTGCTCATCGGCGTCGCGGCTGTCGCGGCGCTGGCCGCCGCGGACGCGCGCCGCGGCGTGTTCGGCACGACCGTCGTGGCGCTCGCGGTGCCCGCGCTCTACAGCGTGCTGCGCGCGATCGTCCTCGCGGTTTCGCCCGAAGCCGGCGCGCTCTACGCGGCCACCGTCCTGTGGATGCTCGTGCTCGTGCTGCTCGCGGGTTGGTTGCTCGCGCCGGCGGCGGAGATCGGCGCTCCGCCGGCGGCGGGTCCGCAAGTCATCGGATATCTGTTACCGGCCATCGGCGCGGTGGCGGCAATCGTGGTGCTGGCCATCAACCCGGTGCGCGGCGATATCGCATACCAACGTGCGGTCCTAAACTGGGCACAGGCTTCCACGCAGGGCGATAGCGCGGCCTATGAGCGCGCGGTGGCCGAGTTCGACGTAGCGATCGCGATGCAGCCACGCGACGACGGCTACTACCTGCGCTGGGCGGAATTCCACACCGAGCAGGCGCAGCTGATCCCGGATGTCACCCAGGCGCTCGGCGTCTACGAGCGGGCGCAGGATCTGCTGCAGGAGGCCGAGGCGCTCAACCCCGAGAACGCCTACCACACCTTCAACCGCGGCCACCTGCAGCTGCTGGTGGCCGAACGCCTGGCCGCCACGGGCGCCGGCGACCCCTCCGGGCTGGCGAGCCAGGCGGAGATCACCCTGGCCGCGGCCTTCGTCACGCTCAACTTCGAGCCGCAGGTGGCCAACGAGCTAGCGCTCGCCCGCCTGCTCCAGGGCAAGTCGAACGAGGCGATCCAGCTCCTCGAGTTCTCCCGCGACCTGCTCGACGGCGAGAACGCGCAGACCTGGCAGCTGCTGGCCCGCGCCTACGAGATGGCCGGCCGCACCGCCGAATCCGAGGCCGCCGTCGTGCGCGCCACGGAACTGGGCGGCGGCGACCAAGACCCCGGTTCGCTCCTACAACGCGCCGATCTGGCACGCCAACAGGGCGATATGGACACGGCGATCTCCTTCTACGAGCAGGCCGTCAGCAACCTCGGCCAGAACGTCGACTGGAAGGTGCTCTACAACCTCGGCCTGCTCTACCTCGACAACAACCAGAGCGACAAGGCCGTCGAGGTCCTGGGCGGTGCGCTCAGCCGCGCAACGGACCAGGAATCGGCCGACCAGATCCAAAGCGCGATGATGAGCTTGCTGAGCGACGGCGCAAGCCCGCCGCCGGGCTTCCCAGGCGCACCGGGCGGAGCGCCGCAGGTTCCGTAGGGGGGTTGGGGGGCGGCAGTACGGGGGCAGCAGGACCCAGTTACTCGGACCGAACGGGGACGGGAGCAGACACTAGCGGCAACACGCAAGAAAGACGGGCGGCCCCCATGGGCCGCCCGTCTTGTTTCGTTCGATTCGGATGAGGCGACCGTGGTTGCGATCGCTTCGTCGTGACGGGTCGCACTGCTGTGGTTCGACCCCTACGCGCCCACCTCGACCAGCAGCTGCTGGATCCAGGCGTTGATGCGGTCGCGGGTCTTGTGGCTCTCGTTGTCGTCGTCGAGGGCCAGGCCCAGGAAATGTTGGTCGACGACGCCTTCGCTCATCTCGAAGTTGTAGTCGTCGACGGGCCAGAAGCCGTGGACGTCGCCGCCCTTGTCCAGGACGACCTCCCCGAGGATGCCGAGCGAGTCCTGGAAGTTCTTCGCGTAGCCCTTGGCGTCGCCGACGCCGTACATCGCCACCTTCTTGCCCGACAGGTCGATGTTCTTGAAGCCGGGCAGCTGCTCGATCCAGTCCTCTTGGAGCTCGCCGACGTTCCAGGTGGGGCAGCCGATGACCACCACGTCGTAATCGCGCATGGCGTTCAGGTCGGCTGTGCGGACGTTGTGGATCGTGACCGAGTTGGGGACCTTCTTCTCGATCTCGGCCTTCATCGCCTCCGCCGCGGTTTCCGTGTTGCCGGTTGTGCTGCCCATGAAGATGCCGAACTTCATGTGGATCTCCTGCGCTGGGACGGGAACGTCCGAAGGGAAAGCTTGTGGGAAGGTATCGCGGACCCGAGCGTGGCCTTAGCCGGCGGCCGCGGCGCGAGTGGCCTCGCGGGCCTTGAGCATGGCGCGGGCCTTGTCGCGCTTGGCCTCGCTGAGCAACGTGCCCATCGCGCGAGCGCCGACGACCTGTTCGGCCACCTCGTCCTCGACGGCCTCGACCACGTAGCCGTCGTCGCCGGAGCCCTCGACCGCGTGCAGATGGCTGGCCACCTCACGCACGCCGGGCACCGCCTGGATGAGCTCCGTGATGCGGGCCACCTTGGCCTCGGCGGTCGCGAGAACTTCGTCGGCGACAAAGCCGGAGAGATGGACCATGCCCAGATAGCTCTTGATCGCGATGCGGTCCGTGGTCACATCGACCTCGGGATCCATGGCCACCGCAATCGAGGCGTCGCTCTCGATCTGGTTGTCGGAGACGAGCTGGTTGATCACGCGCACCACGCCCGGTACGCCGCGGGCGATGTGCTCGGCGATCGAGCGCAACATGTGACCGCGGATGTTGCCCGCCATGGTGACGACACCGTCCGCCGATTCGATGTTGAGCATCGTATGCGACTGCCGGATGGGGTCGTGATTCCACAGCGCGCCTTCGACCGCCGTGGCGAGGTCCCGAACGTAATGCTCGCTCGGATGATCGATCAGGTGCGTGGTCTGGACCGCGTTCGCCATGGTCTCACCGTTGGGCACGCGCGAGTTCGTTGCGCGTCGTGGTTGCTGGAACGTTCGACCGCGAGGAGCTGATTCACCCCGCGCGGGGCGGGAGTATAGCCCAGCGCCCCAACGTGCTCAAGGGGTTGGCCCTGCCGCCTCGTTGCGCATGCTCAGCCGTCGGCGGGGCGTCCGACCACCACGCGTGCGGGGCGCAGCAACTCACCGTCGATCGTGTAGCCGCTGCGCTCGACGGAGATCACGGTCTCGTGCTTGACGTTGGGTACGGGGACGACGGCTACGGCCTCGTGCAGCTCGGGGTCGAAGGCCGCGTCTTCCGCGACGATCGGGGCGGCGCCCTCGCGCTCGAGCAAGTGGTCGATCACGCGCAGCGTTGCGCGCAGGCCCTCGAGCATCGGGCTGTCGTCGGCATCGTCCGTGTGCTGCAACGCACGCTCGAGGTTGTCGCGCACGTCGAGGAAGCGGGTGAGCAGCGTGCGCTTCTGAAGGCGCAGGGCCTCCTCACGCCGCTGGTCGGAACGACGACGGACGTTCTGCAGGTCGGCTTCGGCGCGCAGGTAGCGGTCGTGATGCTCGTCCGCCTGGCGGTGCGCCTCGGCCAGCTCGGACTCGAAGGTAGCAATCACCTGCGCGTCGAGGCCGTTGGAGGCGCCGGCGGCGGCGGAGGCCGCGGCCTCCGTGGCCGCGTCCTCCGCCTGGTCCTCGCCCTGCGAGCCGTCGATCGGGTCGTGCGCCTGCGGGTCGGTGTTCTCGGGCGTAGGCATGGCCTACGCCTCGCGGAACTCGCCCTCGACGACGTCTTCGTCGTCGGTGGGCGCGTCCTGGGCGTCCGGGCCGGGGCCCGTACCGTTCTCGCCGGCCGGCTCGCCCTCGGGGGCGGCCTGCTGGTACATCGAGGTGGCCAGCGTCTGCATCGCGGTCTCGAGGCTACCCATCGCCGACTCGATGACGGCGTTGTCCTCACCCTCGAGGGCCTCGCGCAGCGCCTTGACCTCGGTCTCGACCGCCTCGGTGAGCGCGGCGTCGACCTCGGTCTCGCCGTCGGCCACGTCCTTGATGAGCTTCTCGCCCTGATAGGCAAGCGCATCGGCGCGGTTACGCAGCTCGATCTGCTCGCGGACGCGCTCGTCTTCGGCGCGGTTGGCCTCGGCCTCTTGAACCAGGTTGGTGACGTCCTTGTCGGACAGGTTCGTGCTGGCCGTGATCGTGATCTTTTGTTCCTTGTTGGTCGCCTTGTCCTTCGCGGTGACGTGCAGGATGCCGTTGGCGTCGATGTCGAAGGTCACCTCGACCTGCGGGATACCGCGCGGTGCGGGCGGGATGCCCTCGAGGCGGAAGCGGCCGAGCGTCATGTTGTCCTTGGCCATGGGGCGCTCGCCCTGCAGCACGTGGATGTCGACGGCCGTCTGGTTGTTCTCCGCGGTCGAGAAGACCTCGGTCTTGCGCGTCGGGATCGTCGTGTTGCGCTCGATGAGCGTGGTCATCACGCCGCCGAGCGTCTCGACGCCCAGGCTGAGCGGCGTGACGTCCAGCAGCACGACGTCGCGCACCTCGCCGGCGAGCACGCCGGCCTGCAACGCGGCGCCGCGCGCGACCACCTCGTCCGGGTTGACGCCCTTGCTCGGCTCCTTGCCGATCATCTCCGTGATCAGGCTCTGGACCATCGGCATGCGCGTGGAGCCGCCGACCAGGATGACCTCGTCGATCTCGGACTTCGAGAGCGAGGCGTCCTTCAGCGACTGCTCGATCGGACCCTTGACCCGCGCGAGCAGGTCTTCGGTGAGCTTCTCGAACTGCGTGCGCTTGAGCGTCATCAGAAGGTGCTTCGGACCGGACGCGTCCGCCGTGATGTAGGGGAGGTTGATCTCGGTCTGCGAGAGCTCCGAAAGCTCGATCTTGGCCTTCTCGGCCTCTTCCTTCAGGCGCTGCAGGGCCTGGCGATCGCCGCGCAGGTCGATTCCCTGATCCTTCTTGAACTCGTCCGCGATCCACTGGACGATGCGCTCGTCCCAGTCGTCGCCGCCGAGGTAGGTGTCGCCCGCCGTGGAGCGGACCTCGACCACACCGTCGCCGACGTCGAGCACGGAGACGTCGAAGGTGCCGCCGCCGAGGTCGAAGACGAGGATCGTCTCGTCGGCGCCCTTGTCCAGACCGTAGGCCAGCGCGGCCGCAGTGGGCTCGTTGATGATGCGCTTGACCTCGAGGCCGGCGATCTTGCCCGCGTCCTTCGTGGCCTGGCGCTGGCTGTCGTTGAAGTAGGCCGGCACCGTGATAACGGCACTGTCGACGTCCTCGCCCAGATAGGCTTCGGCGTCCCGCTTGAGCTTCTCGAGGATCATCGCCGAGATCTCTTGGGGCGAGTAGTTCTTGCCGGTCTGGGGCACCTCGACGCGCGCGTCGCCCGCAGAACCCGCGCTGATCGTGTACGGCACCAGGTTGCGCGCGTGGGCGGTCTCGGGATCATCCGCGCGACGGCCCATCAGCCGCTTGACGGACGAAACGGTGTTCTCCGGGTTGACGACGGCCTGCCGCTTGGCGGCGGCGCCGACGACCCGCTCGCCGTTCTTCGTGAAGCCGACGACGGACGGTGTCGTGCGACCACCCTCCGCGTTGGCGATGACGGTGGGCTCACCGCCTTCCATGACGGCGACGACCGAGTTGGTCGTGCCGAGATCGATTCCTACGGTCTTAGCCATGGTATTACGGGCTCCTTTGCCACGTTCGATTTCTTTGAGCGGCGCCGCGAGGCGACGACGCTCCGTGATTCTAAGGGTCGGAGTGCAAGAAGCCTGTCAGCGGGCGCGTGTAAGGCGCTAGACCTCCATTAGAGGTCCGTGCTCGCAGCGGGATGTGGCGTGGTTGGGCCCGTTCTACGGGTGCATCGGAGCGCACATTAAAATGCGTTGACATGCGTCTCACCGTTATGTTAGACTGCCATGCGCTCGACGCCGGGCGCCCGAGACCGTCCTCGATGGACGGTCGTTTTTTTCCGCCTAGAGATGGTCGTGAACGCCCCCACCCCGAGACGGCGCCCTCCCGCGCCCTCCGCTCCCCGGGGTCCGCCACGACCTGGCCGATTTTCGGCCATCACCGACACGACGCAGGGGGGGATCGTGCGGACACAAGAAACGGTGGCGTCTGCCGCCAGAGATGCGTGGCCCGACCCGAAGCAAATGGCCGAGGCTATCGATCAGATGTTGGCCAATGCGGCCGCGCGGGCAGGCGAAGAGACGCCGCCCGTGCACCTACGCTTGCACCACTTCGATCTATCCGGCATCGAAAGCGATGACACGGTCAGCCTCTACCTGCGCGAGGTGGGCAACATCCCCCTCCTCAGCGCCGAGGAAGAGGTCGATCTCGCGCAGCGAATCGAGCGCGGTGTCGAAGCGGCCAAGAAGGCGGGGGAGCGTAAGAAGCGTGGGCGCTTGCCCGTCGCGCTCGCCACGCTCATGGCGGACGGCGAGGCGGCGCGCCAACACCTGACCAAGGCCAACAGCCGCCTGGTCATCGCCATGGCCAAGAAGTACATGAACCAGGGCGTGCCCTTCCTCGACTTGATTCAGGAGGGCAACCTGGGCTTGATGAAGGCCGTCGAGAAGTTCGACTGGCGGCGCGGCTTCAAGTTCTCCACCTACGCGACGTGGTGGGTGCGCCAGGCCATCACCCGCGCGATCGCCGACCAAGGGCGCACGATCCGCGTCCCCGTGCACATGAGCGATCGTATCCGGCGCCTGTTCCAGACCAGCCGTACGCTGGAGCAGACCCTCGGCCGCGAGCCGTCGCTCGAAGAGTTGGCCGGCGAGGTTGAGCTGCCGGTGCGCAAGGTCCAGTGGATGCTGCGCATCGCACGCAACCCGCTCTCGCTTGAGAAGCCGGTCGGCGAGGACCAGGACAGCGAGCTCGGCGACTTCATCGAAGACGACGCGATGCCCGCACCGCCGGAAGCGGCGGCCTACGAGGTCTTGCGCGACGAGATCGAGCACATCCTGCTCGCCCTCCCGCAGCGCGAGGCCCGCGTGCTCGAGTTGCGCTTCGGCCTGCTCGACGGCGAAGCGCATACCCTCAAGGAAGTCGGCGAGAAGTTCGGGGTCACGCGCGAGCGCATCCGCCAGATCGAGACCGAGGCGCTCGCCCGACTGCGGGTCGGCCAACGTGCCGGCCGCTTGAAGGCCTTCCTCGAGGTCGACTGAGGGCATGAGCCGCGGCGTCACGGATTCGGAGAGCGGCGCCCAACCGGGCGCCGTGTCCGGCGTACCGGTCGATGTGCCGCGGCCGCCCTCCGCGTCGCGCGTTCGCACGGCCTACATCACGCATCCGAACCAAGCCAACGTGCACGGTACGGTCTTCGGCGGCCACATCCTGCGCTGGTTCGACGAGGTCGGCGCCATGGCTGCGGTGCGTCACTGCCGTCAGCCGGTCGTGACGGCCTTGATCGACGCCGTGGCCTTCGAGGCGCCGCTGCGTATCGGGGACTTCGCCATCGTGCGTGCGCCGGTCACGCGGGCGTGGACTACCTCGATGGAACTCCACGCCACCGTGCACGCCGAGCATCCCTTGACCGGCGAGTACCGTCGGGTGGCCGAGGCGTTTCTGACCTTCGTGGCCGTGGACGACGAGAGCCGACCGCAGCCCGTTTGTCCGATCGAGCCGGAAACCGAGGACGAGCAGCTGCTATATGAGGGTGCGGCGCGGCGTCGCGCGGCACGCCTCGTGGAGCGCGTGCGGCGCGAGGAGACGGGCGAAGGATCGGAGCCGGTCGCCACGGAGAGCGACGACGGCGCCTAAGAGCCCGGCTGATTGACCCCCTCCCCGCGCCCGAATACCATAGCCGCCACATGGACCCTTCCTCTAGGTCCGCGCGCGTCGGACGTCTGCAGCGTCGACGACGGCCACGACGCGCGCGCCCTCCGTCAGCCAACCCGATCTTTGGGACCGCCGCGTGCGCCTGCGTCTGCGCCGGGTCGCGGCCGTGAGCCTCGGCGTCGTCGTGCTGGCGGCAGGCAAGGGCAGCCGGATGCGCTCCGCTCGGGCCAAGGTGCTCCATGAGGTGGCCGGCCGCGCGATGGTGTCGCACGTGTTGGATGCCGCCGCCGGCCTGGACCCCGCACCGTCGCGTGTGGTGCTCGTGGTCGGCCACGCCGCGGAAGAGGTGGCGGACCGCGCGCGGACCGATCATCCGAGCGCGCCGCTCGTCGTTGCGACGCAGGCTGAGCAGCGCGGCACGGGGCACGCGGTCGCGCAGGCCGAAGAGGCGCTGCGCGACGCTGATTCGGCGCTGCCGTCGCATGGTGCGGCGCCCGACACGATCCTCATTCTCTACGGCGACACACCGCTGCTGGACGGCGACACGCTGTCGCGGCTGATCTCCGCCCACGAGGGTGGAGCCGCCGTCCTAACGCTGCTGACCACCCGCGTGCCCGACCCTTCCGGCTACGGACGCATCGTGCGCGCACCGGCCGCCGACGGAGTGGCCGACGTGGCGTTCGCGATGGGCGCTCGTCCGGTGTTGCGCGTGGTCGAGCAGGTGGATGCCACGCGCCAGGAGCGTGCGATCGACGAGATCAACACCGGCGTGCTCGTGGCAGACGCGGGCTGGTTGTGGCCGGCCTTGAACGAGCTGACGCCTTCCGCATCCGGCGAGATCTACCTGACCGATCTCGTAGCCCGCGCTGCGGACGAGGCGAAGCGGGGTGCACCTGGCGGCGTGGCGGCGGTCATCGCCGAGCATGCGGAGGCATGGCTGGGCGTCAACGACCGGTTGGCCCTGGCACGCGCCGAGCAGGTGATGCGTCAGCGAATCCGCATCGCCCATCTGGCGCGCGGTGTGACGTTGATCGATCCCGCAACGACGTGGATCGACGCCGGCGTCGAGATCGGAGCGGACACGGAGATCTGGCCGGGTAGCCACTTGCTCGGTGCAACGCGGGTGGACATGGGTTGTCGGATCGGGCCGGGCAGCGTGCTCCGCGACGCAGAAGTAGGCCCCGGTTGTCACATCGAGCTTTCGGTCGTGGAGCAAGCGCGCCTTGGGGCACGCTGCCACGTCGGCCCGTTCGCGCACCTGCGGGCCGGCGCTCATCTGGGTGATGACGTGCATGTGGGCAACTACGCCGAGATCAAACGCAGCCGCCT
>JAJCYU010000217.1 GCA_029262755.1 Anaerolineae bacterium | reverse complement strand
ACGGACTCGCCGCAGGCTATGGCGCACAGGTTGCCGAACTCGACTTTGGGCGGGTAGACATCGCACGTGAAATCAACACGTGGGTCTTGGATGCGACCGAAGAGAAGATCGAGCAGATCATCGACGACGTTCCTCAAGAAGCGATCCTCGTCTTGGCAAACGCCGTCTACTTTGATGGAGATTGGGCGGAGCCGTTCCAGGCTGAATCGACGGAGCAAGCGACGTTCGGCCGACCGGATAGCACGAGCGTTGAGGTGGACATGATGTTTACGCGCCGTGACGTAGCGTACGAGGAGACGGAAACGTATCAGGCGGCCAAGCTGTCCTATGCAGGCGAACGGACGGCGTTCTACATCCTGTTGCCGCGGCGCGGCGTTGACGCAGGAGACGTGGTGAGAGGTCTCATGGACGGGGAATTCGGTCGCTTGCGGGAGGCGTTGGCTACAGCGGAGGCTACGGAAATCGTCGTGGGTCTCCCGAAACTCGATATACAGGCAAGACTCGAACTCTCGGACGTTCTTGTCGATCTCGGCATGCCCTTGGCCTTCGATCCGGGCGCGGCCGAGTTCGACGAGATCTCCGCAACGGCGCCTGTTTGGATTGGGAACCTAAGCCACACTTCCGCGATCACCGTCGACGAGCTCGGAACCGAAGCCGCCGGGGCCACCGTCGTTGTGATGGATACGGGATCGGCACCGGAGGGTCGCCCGCCGGAGCTCATCTGCGATCGCGAGTTCGTGTTTGCGCTTGTCGATGAGCTGAGCGGAGTGCCGCTCTTCGTGGGGAAGGTGGCCGACCCAACGCAGTAGCGGACGCAGCTCGACCGTGGTTACCGGTGGGTCGCCTACCGCCGCACGCTCGGCAACCAGATCGTTCTCCCCTCGCCGCCGCCCCCCTCGTCCGGCGTGGCCGATGCGAAGGGCGTGCCGGCCGTGGCGTTGGCGCGGGCCGTGGCCGTCAGGCGCGCCCAGGCGGTGGCGGTGGCCGGCGGGATCTCGCCGCCGGGGGTGGGGGTGCGCGTGACCGAGGGTAGGGCGGTGGGGCGCGGGGCATCCGGGCGGGCCGTCGGCGTGCGCGTGGCGAAGGGGGTGGGGGTGGCCGGCGGGCGGGTGGCGGTGGGCGTGGGCCAGGTGGTGGCGGTGGGGCGCGGTGTGATGGTCGGCGGCGGGGTCGCGCCGCCGCCAGGGACGGTGGTGGGGCGGGGCGTGGGCGTTGCGGGAGCGGGTGCGGGGTCCGGGCCGATGTCCGCGCCGAGGTAGACCGAGGCCACGCAGCGGTCGCCGTGGTCGCAGATCAGGAAGGTGTCGCCGCGGCGGGCCGAGGCGCTCTCGCAGGTCACGGTGAGGGTGTAGGGCTGGGCGCGGGCGGTGGTCACGGCGTCCGCAGCGGCGCCGCCGGCGGGTACCGCGGCCAGCAGGGCGTGGTGCCAGGGGCCGCGGAAGGGCTGCGTTTGAATCGTGGCAGCGTCGCCGGCGCAGGCGGCCGGCAGGCGGAGGGAGGACGGATCCAGGCCGAAGTCCTCGACCTCGAATACGTGGCGGATGCCTGGCGGCTGGGCCACGGACTCGAAGCGGAGGATGCGCGGATCCAGCGTGTCCACGACGCCGCGCCACAAGGACTCGGGGCTCGTATCACGGTTGCCGAAACCGTCCACGCCGCGGCCGCGAAGGTCGTAGTAGCCTTCCAGGCCTTCCGGCACGCGGGCCTCCCAATGGGCGATCTCCACCGTCTGTTCGGTCACCGTGGCGGGGCGGTGGCGGCCGGCGACCAGCGAGCCAAGCTCCAGCGTGCTCAGCGCGCGACGGTAGACGCGCAGGTCGTCTAGGGCGTAGGTGCCGCCGTCGGGTTGATCGTGGGTCCACTGCAGGTCGGGATCGGGGCCGATGTCCGGCCCGCCGGGCACGGTCGTCTCGTGGACGAGGGCGCCGTCGGCGAAGGTCCGAAGCATGGCGGACCCAGCGTCCCAGCTAAAGGCCACGTGCTGCCAGCCGTTGTCTGCGTCGCGCGCGGGCGGCAGGGTCACGGGCACGGTTCGGCCGCCGAAGTGGTGGACGAGCCCCGGACCGCCGGTGTCCAGCGTGTGTTGGCCGTAGCGCAGCTCCCCGGCGCCCAGGTCCTTGGCCCAGAAGGCGATCGTAAAGTCGTCGAGGTCGCTGGGCATCGCCTCGGGCGGGCCCAGGGCGGCGACGGCGAAGGAGCCGGGGGTGAGCTCGAGCGCGCCGGGGCCGACGATGCCGAGCGTGGCGTGGTCCCCGTCGTCGGGATCGCGGTAGTTCGTGAAGTAGCTGGCGAAGGCGCCGAGCCCGCCGGCGTCGTGCAGCATCATGCTCGGCAGGATGCTGGGCTCGTCGAAGGGCAGGTGGAGTGTCGGGCCGAGGCCGAGCAGTACGTCCCACTCGGTGGCTGTGGGGACATCGCCGCGGCTGACCAGCACCTCGTCGATACCGCCGCGGAAGGCCTCGAGCTCGATCAACGCCGGGTCCGTGCGGTTGGCGCCGATCAGCAGACGGCCGAGACGCGAGCCCGAGCTCTCCTGGACGTCGCTGAGGGTGTCGCGTAGGCGTCCGTTGCGGTAGAAGCGCGCGGTGCCGCCGGTATCGCGGTGCACGGCCACGTGCTGCCACGCGCCCGCCCGTAGAAGGCCGGGGGCGCTCACGAAGGCGTTGCGGAACTCAAAGTCGCCCACGCTCCACGTGAAGAGGGCCAGCGCGTCGCCCTGGCGGCCGAAGCCGAAGCCGCCGGCGCCGTCG
>JAJCYU010000216.1 GCA_029262755.1 Anaerolineae bacterium | reverse complement strand
TCTGGTCGCGAACCTGCTGATGGTGTCTGTGGCGCTCATCGCGGCCGGGGAAGTGTTGCGGCGCGTCCGGCATGGAGAGCGGTAATCTAGAACCCGGGCGATCGCGGCCATTGTCATCAACCGGGCTACGCGACACGAAGGCGCGTGCGTTCCGATACCATCGGCGCAGCGAAGCGCAGGCGCGATGTGGGCTGCGATCTCTATGCGACTCCTCGCTCGCCGCCCGAGCCAATTCGCCCGAGCCTCGCGTCCCGTCCCGACCACGGAGCCGCCCATGCCCTCGCCTACGGCCGCTTCCCGCACGCCCCACTCGAAGTCCTCGGGACTTCCGTACGAGCATCGGTACGTATGTGCGCCCAAGGCATGCCTATCCGACCTTGACGCCGGCGCGGGACCGCCGGTCGTGTTGCTGCACGGTAAACCGAGAGCGAGCGCTCATAGCGCGCGCGTGCGTCGCGCCGCAGTGATCGCCGTCCGCGCGGTCGTCACCGTCCCCGCGGTCGCCACCGCCTTTACGATCGCCACCGCCTTCTCGATCGCAACCGTCCTCACGATCGCCATCACGCTCGCCACTACGGTCGACCGTCCGCTCGACGCGCCGGCGCCCGCGGGATTCCAATCCACCATCGCGCTCGCGGATCGCCCCTCGGCGTACGCCGCCCAGCTCCCCGTGGCCTCGCAGCCCGCCGTGATCGCGGAGCTCGGCGGCCGCATCCGCGGTCTCGCCGCGGACGACGGGGCTGTCTACGCGGCCATCCACTCGCGGATCGTCACGCTCGATCCCGCGCTGACGACTCTCGGCGATCTCGGGAGCGTCACGCCCGCCGTCGGCGCTCCCATCACGGGACTCGCCGTTCGCGGCCGGTGGCTGCTTGCCGGTGGCTATCACCTGCGCGTGTACGAGCTTCGGACGGACAATGCCCGTCCGAGTATCACCCGCATGCCTCTGCTTGTCGCCGACGTCCCGCTTCGGCGGCTATCTCGGAGCGTCCTCTGGGTCGGTGATGAAGCGTGGCTGCCGGCCGGCGATCTGATCCAGCGCTTCGACATGCGCAAACCGCGTCTGCCGGTGCCCCTGCCGACGTGGCGTCCCGACGCCCCGTCGGCGCAACAGGTCGGTGCCACGCTGCGCGACGTTGTGCCGGTTGCGGACGGCGCGCTCGTACTCGTATCGTGGAACGGGGCGGACCCGAACATCGCGATGCTCGGCGAGTGGATGTTGTTGCGACCGCAGGCAAACGGTGAGATCGAGCTGCGCAGTCGCGGCACCTTCGAGCGATGCTGCGCGAACCATGCGGCCGCCTACGGGTCGCGCGTGGTCGTCGCCGGCAACCGTGAGGGATGGATCCTAGACTTCCGCGACTTGGCGTCGCCGCGGGTCAAGCCATTCGCGCCTCCGGAGGACCTGGAGTCTGCCGCCGCGGTCGCCTGGGGCGCAACGGGCATCGGCTGGTCCGCAGGCAAGTACGTTCGCGTGCTCGATCCCGATGACCCGAGCCGCTCCGGTCCGCGGATCGTCGTGCCCGCCGATGCCGATGCCGGCGCGAATCCACAGCAATTACTCGCTCTATTGGCCGTAGACGACCGGTTGCTCATCGCATCCGCCACACGGACGTGGTGGCTCGGTGCACGGACGCGGCTCGTCCACGGTCCCGATGTCGGCGCATGGTCGGCGATAGAAATCGCCCTCGGCGATCAGACGGCGTGGCTGCGCGGCACGGATGGTCTGCTGCGTTGGACGCCGCGCACCGCGCCGGACGAGCCCCACGAACTCGCGGGAGAAGGGCCGAACGAGGTCATCGATGTCGTGGCGGACGATGAGCACGTGTACGTTGTCTCGGAAGGAGCAATCCGACAGTACACGGATGTTGCACAGCCGCCGCCCAACGGTGACGCCGACGCGGGCCGCGGCCTCACCTTCGTAGCTACGATCGCGCCTCCGATCACGGGCGACCCCAACGTCACGCGGCCACGGCTGTGGGACGCCGACGACGGCCTGCTCGCCGTCAACGTGTCCGACGACCAGGACCTGATCCTGCAGATGGACGGCAAAGGGGGAGTCGCAGAGGTGCTCGTCTCGCTCCACGGCTCGGGCCCGTCCGCCCTTGCCCTGGAAGACCATCGGCTCCATCTGCTGTGCTTCCTGCCGTTCGGCTGCGGCCTGGCCACGAGTGACCTGCGCAGGGAGAGCGCCGATCGTCTGACCACGTTGCTATCGGTCGCAGCCGGCGTTATGCCCGCCGCAAGCATCGGTCACGCCGGCGACCGCGTGGCGCTTGGTATCGGCCGCGATCTCGTCGTCGCCGACGTCCCCGTGGGCGCTGGGGCGGAGGCTCGGGTGCTTGGCACCTTGGACCTACTCGACCCGGTGCTGGAGATCGCGCTCGCCGATGGCGAGGCCGGAGCCGGCGCGGCCGCGTGGGTGGTGACCGCGCCGACCGCGCGCAGCATGGGCGACCGTTCGCTGGCCTGGATCGATCTGAGCGACCCGGCGCACCCCGTGGAAGCCGCGCGCGGAACGCTCGCCGCCGACGCCGCGGGCCTTCACGCAAACGACGGCCTTGCCTGGATCGTCTCCGATGGCGCTGTTCAGGTGTACGCACCGCGCGTCGGCGGCCGGCCCCCCGGTGAAGGGCGCCTATTGCGGATCTTCCTGCCGTTATTGGAGGCGGCGACCGCTCCATGAGCGGTCGACAGCGGGCCGAGCCCACGTATCCTGAAACTTGTCTGTTACCAAACGCCTCCGAGTGCGTCAACCAGTCCGAGGACTACCGACGACCGCCGAGGGGACAAGATGCCAGCCACCCTATGCGAGCTGTTCGACATTCGACGAGCCACGATCCTGGAGCACATGGAGGAGGCCGAGGAAGCCAAACTCCGCCGCCTAGCGGTGCTACGCGGTGTGCACGTGTCCAACGGTTGCATGCACCTGTTGCGCCGCGAGCCGGGAGTCGATCGGGCGCAGCTGCTGGAAGACTTGGAGGGCCTGCGACGTCTGGGCCTCGTCTTCTACCGCTACGGCCAGGCGCCCGGCTGGCGAATCACCCCGACCGGGATGAACGTGCTCAAGGACCGGCCGGCGAGGGCGCCTGCAGCGCCCAAGGAGCAGGCGCAGCCCTCTTCTGAAAGCGTTGAGGCCGCGCCGCAGATTCGACTGCCCGCGGCGCGGGGCCGCCAAGGTCAGGCGGGCACCTTGCCGGCCAGCGCCCAGTAGTTCGCCGCGCAACTCCGCTGCTCGGTGCACAGCCTTATCGCCCGCGCTGCTGACCGCCGAATTGGACCAACGCCCATCTCGTCTTCCGTCGGGCCGTGCCCGATCGTGCGTGGGCGTGCGGCCGCAGTCGCGGCGTCTCCTGTGGCGACCGGTAGCGGCAAGGCTTGTAACGTCTGGCTTCACTGAGCCCTGCCGCGAGCGTACGCGAACATTCCGTCCGGTCGCAGCCTGACGGCCGGTCAGATATCGAGCAGCCGCCTTTTCGGCGTGCCCGTGCGCCTGATGGCGTGCGATCCCTAGATCGAGCCGTGCCCCAAGCCACCGTCGCCGACAACACGTCGCGTTCCTTGCGCAGTGCCCGACGGATCGCTCGCGAGCCCTGCATCGTCCGCGTCCCCTCGCCGGGCCACATCGCGTCTTCGTCTTCAGCGCGCTACCGTGGCGAATCGATGCATCGATTGCATCGATCAATGCGCGGCTGAGTGCATCAAGGCCGCTGGACGGATCGAACGTCGACGCGCTTCATTGGCG
Organism: Anaerolineae bacterium; assembly: GCA_029262755.1. Taxonomy (GTDB): domain Bacteria; phylum Chloroflexota; class Anaerolineae; order Epilineales; family Epilineaceae; genus JAJCYU01. The sequence goes on along the minus strand of JAJCYU010000216.1, from coordinate 7,253 downwards.
TGCAAGACGCCCCCAGGGAACCCACACCAACGATGATCGAATCGCAGGCGCGTACCTTTTCCGCGACTCCGAGACTGCCGGGTCAAGGTCGCCTTGGGCACGGCACTGCTCGCAACCTTCGCTCGGTTGCCGCGGCCGTTTTCGTCGCGGCGCTTGTTGGCTCGAGTAGACCCGCCGACCCCTTGACCGCCGCCGCGCCGACCCAGCCCATGCCGGCCGACACATTGCGTCCCGTCGTGGAGTACGGCGGCGAGATCGGCGCCGTCGCGACCGACGGCGCACGCGCCTACGTCGCGGTCCACTCGCGCATCCACGTCTTCGATCCGGCCCTCCCGGACGACGGACGTCCGTTGGGCACCTCGATACCCCTCGGCGCGCCGATCGTCTCGATAGCAGCGCGCGACGGTCGGGTGCTGGCGTCCGCGGGCTCCCGTCTCTACGTGCTGGATATGCAGGATCCGCGCGACATCGAGCTGCGGTCCATCATGTCCGTGGGGTCGAGTTTCGGGGTTACCTGGGTGGGGAATGAAGCGTGGCTTGCCATGGGCATTCGAGGTCTGTTCCGGGTCGATGTGTCGGATCCGGAGCGTCCGAGTCGACCGCGTCGGGTATCGCTCGAGGGGTCGGGTCTGGTGGAGCCCCACTTCATCGGTGCGGTGGCGGAAGGCGGACCCGGCGCCGCCATTTTGCTACCGCACACACCCGGTTTGAATGGACCTTCGGCCTTGGTGTGGATGACAGCTGGCACGTCTAAGGACCCTTCGTTTCTGGAAAGGGTCAACCTTGCAGGGACCTACGACCTTCTGAGTGTCGTCGGCGATCGTGCGGTCATAGGCCCCCCGCGCACGTCGCCCGGTGCGCCTGTGATTGTCGTCGACTACGAACCCGAACCGGAAGTCCCCTCGCAAATGGTCGAGGTTCGCACGCCCGAAGGAGAACGCTATCTCGGCGATCTGCATTGGGACGGACGCTACCTGTGGCGAATGGACCGGGAAGGACAGCTGCGGCGACAGGACCTGGACTCACGCCGCGAGGAATCCGTCACGCGCCGGATCCTGCCCAACGACGTTTATGACCAGGTGCGCCTTCTGCGCATCGGCGATCGCGTGCTGATGGCCGACGAGATGCAGATGGGCGGCATCGTGTGGCATGGTCCCGACGATCCTCCGCAGTCCGTGCTCATGGCGGACGCCGATGACCTGGGCACGGGGAAGTTCGACCGATTCCAAGCTACATCCGAAGGCGCTTGGGCCATCGACACGGGGCTCAAGCTGCACTTCCTCGACAAGGTGGGCTCTCAATTCGAAGCTCGTTTCGCGGGTGCGAGCCAGGAAGAGACGGCGGAGCCTGTCGGGGAGGTGCGCGCCATGGCGGCCGGGGCCGACTTGGTCGCGATTGCCCCGCGCACGTCGCTAACGAAAGTCTGGCAGACGCGCCATCTTGGGGAAGGCGTAGTCGGTGACCGAATCGGGCGATCCACGCAGGATCAGGCCATCGTCACGCCATGGAGCCTTACGGAAAACTGGATGCTGTGGTCGATCGAAGGCATCCCCTACGTGCAACCGAACACAGACGGCAGCCAATCGGCCATCCCCCACAAGATTCCGCCCCCTTCCCCCAACTTTCGGCTAGCCAACATCGAGCTCACAGACAACCATGTTTGGGTACAGAGGGCGTCGTTCGTCGGGCCCGAGCAGTTCACCGGCTACGTCTTAGATGGCGCGAACACCCTGCGCGCCACAAACGTCTTCACCGTGCCGACCGCCATCGGCAACGTGTGGGATGTGGATGGCACAACGCTCGCCCTCGGTCAGGCCACAGTGCTGACCTTCATCAGCGCCCCGGCTCCGCATACGGTGCGGCAGCGCGCGATCCTCGATCTGCCCTCGACCATCGCCGACGTCGCTTTGGACGGCGATCGTGCATGGGCCTGCTGGATTCACCCCCGCCTCGGCGCGAGTGTCTCGCTGCTGGACATTTCACGCCTGGACCATCCGCGCGACGCCGGCCAATTCTCGATCGGCGACGCCCGATCCGGATGCAGCCTCCAGGCCGCCGGCGGTCTGGGCTGGAACCTGAGCCAGGGCGCACTCCAGGCCTTCGATCTCGGCACGATCCGGCCACCGAACGCCGGCTGGTGGCTCGATCCGCCCGGGCGCGTGTGGCTGCCGTGGGCAAAGCGGGGGCCGTAGCTGCGCGGCGTCGAAGCGATTTCCTTGGAGCCCGGTCGATCGCGTCCCTTCGAACGGTCGCTCGCGTCCCTTCGAACGGTCGCAGCGTGTCCTCGGATTCAGGGCGTGCTCGACATGGACCGATGGCATCGCTCGCAGCAACGGATCCCACAACGCCCAAACAAGGGGGGAACGCCCACGATGTTCGGTTCGACTACGCGCTCCTCCCGCCAGGTCATGACCGCCCGACAGACGCGTAGCGCGCGATCCATCGTGGATCGACGGAACGGGACGATTCCGGTCGCTGCTCTGCTGGCAGTGGTCTTGTCATGGACGTTCGCGTCGGACCCGGTTTCCGCCGCCATGGCACTGCAGCGACTGCCGGCCGACACGCTGCACGCAGCCGCAGAGTACGGCGGCGAGATCGGCGCTGTCGCGACCGACGGCTCACGCGCCTACGTGGCGGTACACTCGCGTATCCACGTCTTCGACCCGGCGCTGCCCAACGACGGCCGTCCCTTGGGTACCTCGATGCCCCTCGGCGCGAAGATCGTCTCCATGGCTGCCCGCCGCGGCCGCGTGCTGGCCTCCGCAGGCATGCGCCTGTACGTGCTGGATATGTTCGACCCAAACGACATCGTCCTGCGCTCCACGGTCTCGGTTGGGGCGAACTTCACGGTTGCCTGGGTAGGCAATGAGGCATGGCTGGCGATGGGCTCCCAGGGCCTAGCCCGCGTCGATGTCTCGGACCCGGCGCGCCAGAGCAGGCCACGCGCGATCTCGCTCGCGGAGGCCGAGTTCCAAGGACCCGTCAAGGTGGTTGCCGTTGCAGAGGGTGGACCCGGTGCCGCCGTGCTGGTTCAGGGGAATGGTTCGCCGGACAGTCCCCTCTCCTCCTTTTTGTGGATCGACAATCGCAGGTCCGCGTCACCGGTTTCAACGCTGCGCGTGGACGTTGAGGCGATGTATTCGATCCTGACCGCCCGCGGGGACCGGGCAATCATCGGGCCGTCTCCGGAGTTCGCAACCGCTCGCGCCTACGTGTTGGACTACGAAGCGAACTCTGCTTCCAAGCAATGGCCGATCGCTACCCCAGACGGCGAGCGCTACCTCGGCGATCTGAGCCTGGACGGCCGGTACCTTTGGCGCCTGGACAGCGAGGGCACGGTGCGTCGCCAAGACCTGAACTCGTCCGGGCTTGAATTCACCAGTCGGCGCGTCCTGGAGAATGGGATCAACGATCGAACACAATTGCTGCATATCGGGGATCACGTCCTCGTGACCGACGATCTTCACGTCGGGGGCATCAAATGGGGTAGCCGCGACAACTCACCCGAGGCGGTCCGAATGGCGGGCCCAGAAGAGGTGGGTACCGGAAGAGTGGAAGACTTCCTCACCGCCTCCAACGGGGTCTGGGGTATCGATTCGGGACACAACGTGCACTACTTCGATCCAGCCTCCGGCCGATTCCAGGCGCGTTTCGTCGGCGATGGAAACGACGCGGCGGGGGAGGCCGTCGGGCCGGTACGCGCCTTTACGGCCGCCGGCGATCGCCTCACCATCGCACCCCGCCATTCCTCCGGGGAGGTCTGGGAGGCTCGCCATCTCGGCGGGGGCAGGATCGGCCAGCGCCGGGTACGTTCCGCGGGAGAAAACGGCGTTCTTACACCACTCGATGCAACGGAAGACTGGACCCTGTGGTCCATCGATGGGCAGCCGCACGTGCAGCGTGTAGACGACAACGCCAACGGCGACGTATTTCGCGCGGTGCCGCCGCCCCCGCACCCACTCGTGTACACCCGTCTCGTCCTGTCGTCCACACACCTCTGGACGCAATCCTCGACATTCACGGCTCCGGACCGGTTCGACGCCTTCGCGCTGAATGAGGCCGACCCACTGCGGGCCGTGAGCACCTTGACCATGCCCGTCGCGGTCTTCGATGCGTGGGATGTGGACGGTGCCACGATGGCCCTGGGACAAGGGAGCCTTCTCAACTTCCATCATGTCCTGCCCGACGGATCGGTCCGCCATATCGCGACCCTCGACTTCCCGTCACGAATCCTCGATGTCGGGTTGGACGGTGATCGAGCATGGGCATGCTGGATGCAACTGCGCCGTGGAGCGGAAATTTCGGTCCTGGACATCGCTCGCGGGAACAGTCCACGTGACGTCGGGTTCTTCTCGACCGGCGACCCGACAACCAGATGCAACCTCCAAGCCGCGTTCGGCCTCGGATGGAATCTCAGCGACGGCGTGCTCCAGGCTCTTGATCTTGGACCGATACCGTCCAGCAGTTCCAAATGGTGGCTCGACCCGCCAGGGCGCATCTGGCTACCGTGGGCGGGGCGGCGGCGTTAGCGGGCTCGACATCCTCCCCACACCCGTAGTTCGAACACGAATCAGGGAAGCGCCCGAAAGGCGACGCCGATGTACCTCACAACAATGGACCGCGCTCAAGTTTCGCATGCGCCTCCACGTCGATCCAACGCGAGACTGCGTTTCACACTGGTGTGCCTCTGCTTAGCGCTGGTCGCGACCGGCATCCCCGCGGCGCGACCCGCAACGAGCATCGCGCACCCATCGGCCGCGCCCAACGCGCAGCCCGCCGCGCCGGGCCAACTGCCGGTGCTGGAGCACGGCGGGCTCTTCGGCCCCGTAGTCTCCGACGGCAAAGTCCCACTCGTCGCCCTGCACTCGCGCGTCTTCGCGCTCGACATCAAACGGGGATTCGATGCCGCTCCGATCGCGCAATCGAGACCCCTCGGCTGGCCGATCCAAGGGATGGCCTTGCAAGAGGGGCGGTTGGTGGCCGCCGGCCCAGAAATCGCTTTGCTGGACGCGAGCACGGGTCCGGACATCGCCTTGTTGGACCGCATGTCGCTGCGTCAGCCATCGGACTCGGTGGCGTGGATCGGGCCTGAACTTTGGGCGGCGCAGAACCCGGGCGGACTGTTGCGCGTGGCCGTCACGGACGACGGGGCGCTGCGATCGCTTGGGCATTGGCGGCCTCCGGGTGCCGCGCCCGGCAGCGCCTACGACCGGGTCCTTCGCGTAGAGCGGATGAGCGAACGGCGCGCGGCGTTGTTGCTGCAAGAGTCAACCTCGAGCCGTGGTTTCCGACACGTGGTCATCGTTGACCTGCCGCTCGGCGAGGAGCCGGTCGTTCGCTCCACGGGGAACCTCGGCCGGACTTCCGAATTGCTCGGCGCGGGTTCGGACCGCGTATTCGTGCAAGATGGCTGGAATGAGGTCAGTCAGATTCCGGTCGACGCCGCAGGTGTTCTTGGTGCAGGGTCCACGCTGCTTGCTCCGAACGCTACGATGTACACGGACTTGGCGCTGCATGGCCGGACGGTACACCTGGCCGCCAACGACGGTTCGGTGGTTCGCGTCAGCTTGGACGACCTGGGTACAAGCACGCTGGAATATCCAGGCGCCGCAGTTGTCGCGGATTGGCGCATCGCGATGGCGGGTGAGCACGCGCTTGTCGCCGGCGACGTGGGCTTGTTCTGGGCAGCCGAGGGCGCTTGTTCCACCCTCGGCCCGGATCTCGGTGCCGAACGCTATCAACAGATCTCGCCCGCTCCCGGCGGTTTGTGGGCCCTATCCGGGTTGGCCGAGCTGCGGCGCATCGAGCTCGTCGGTGCCCCTGATGATCTTCGTGTGCGCGAAACGACGTCGAAGTGGAGCGCGAACTTCCCCTGCGGTGGCTACGGCTGCCTGGCATCGTCCGGCAACCGCGTCCACCTGGGTCGGCGCGGCGAGGTCTTGCATCTGGAACTGGACGGGGACGACGCTCTCCGAGAGTCTTCCCGGTGGTCGACTCCCGATGACACGGACCCTGCCGTGCTCTCGGCAGCCGGGTCACGCGTCGCCGGCTTCACCAATAGAGGTGGCATGCTCATGGTCCAGACGCTCGATGCGGCCGGCGGGCAGATACACACCGCCACCCGTCAGGTGCCAGGGGGGCTGCTAGCCAACGCCCTTCTAGACGATGCGCGATTGTGGTGGATGGAGGCGTCGGCTACCTCTAGAGCGCTCCACGTCGACATCGTGACCGACTCCGATACGCTACAGGAACGTAGCCCGCCTATCCGGATGCCACCTCGCGCAAGCGGGCCGGACGTGATCCATCGGGGTCTGGTTGTTCTCCACAACGTGACAAACCTGCTCATCATCGACGGCCGCGACCCCACGAGTCCTCGCCCACTGAGTGAGCTCGACATGCCGGGGACGATCACCAACGTCACGGCGCTCGGCGACTACATGTGGGTCCATTGGATCGGCGCGCCGGGCGACGGCGGTATCCGGCGGGTCGACATCTCCGATCCGCGCACCCCCGTGGACGAGGCCGTCGTGCGCCTCGACGGTTCTACCGGACGCCTCACGTCATCCGCCGGCTACGTATGGCTCCGTTCGCAGGCGATCCAAGCTTACGACGCGGCGGCGCCTACGCCGTTGCCGCCGCCGTCCACCACGCCCACCGTGCGCCCTTCGCCGACGCATACGTCGGCGCCACCTGCCGCGACCACGCCGGCCACCCCGTGGCCGACCAAGCCTCCAAGTCCCACGCGCACCCCGACCGATGATCCACCACACACGCTCCTCTTTCTGCCACGAACCTACATCAAACGTGCCATCCCATAGCCGTGGGGTCGGTCGTCTCGGGAACCGAAGTCGTCGATCGGAATGGGCACGCGGTTGCGTCACTAGCTACACGAGGCGCGCGCCCCGGAACGAGTCGTAGAACGCGCCGTTTGCGAGGATACGAACATGCGCATCACTCCAATCCTGAATCGCCTACTCACTCGAATGCCGGTGCTCCTCGCACTATCCATCGTCATGGTTGCTGCCGTAACGACCCGGACCGACCTACCCGTCCCCGCCCGCGCGCGCCCGGCCGAGACCGCCCACGCTCGCCCGGCCGCCGCGCCCGCCGCCCTCGCCGCGCAACCCGCCCTTGCCCCGATAACCCCGGTCCTCGAGCACGGTGGACGCTACGGCCCGATCGTCGCCGACGAGCGGCGCGCCTACGTCGCGTTGCACTCGCGGGTCTTTGCGCTCGATCCGGCCCTCGATCCA